>NZ_JBFRYB010000001.1:3194900-3514391 GCF_040892595.1 Zhongshania sp. R06B22
GCCGCCTTTATGCCATGAAATACTCCCTCGGCGGTATAGGGTGAGGGATCACCACCATGGCGACCACCGTCCAGAACACCCGACACATAGGAGCTAGACTCCGCGATAATTTTTAAATCGGCCACGGTGGTGCCAGAATCTTCTGCGGTGATATAACGGCCGCCAAGATCCTCAATAAAACGGCCCATCGCCAGTAGTAAATCGCGGGATTTATTTTTACTTGGATCACCCATAATGACCGCCTTCCCCCCACCCAAGGGGAGCCCCGCCAAAGCCGACTTATAGGTCATGCTCCTAGACAATCGCAGCACATCATCAAGTGCGCAGTCATCATTTGCATAGGGATACATTCGGCAGCCACCCAAAGCAGGCCCCAGATTTGAGTTATGCACCGCCACGATCGCCCGCAGACCACTGCGCGCATCATGCTTAAACGCAACAAGCTCATGACCGTCAAAATATGGCGAGTTAAATACTGTCACTCCGCACTCCCGTTAGCTCGCTATTACGATAATCAGGCGGCATTATGAATATCGACTAGCTGCACAATATCGCTAGTCAAACGCTTAATAAGTTGATCGCGGCGCACACGATACTGAGCAATAGCCTCCACTTTCACATGACCAAAACCACGAATATCATCAACCAGTTTGAATAGCTCAATCGCAATACTCACATTGTCTTTGCTGATGTGGGGTAAAACGGTATCAAGCTGGGAAATAAACTCATGGGCTAAGGACCTCTCTGCTCTGCGTTCCGCGCTATAGCCGAATATATCCCACCGAGTTCCGCGTAGGCCTTTAAGCCTAGCCAGTACCTTAAACGCCGATTGCACCCATGCGGAAAAAACTCGCTTCACCGGAAAGCCATCCGCGCCGACCTTCGAAAGCAAGGGAGGCGCCAAATGAAACTGTAATTTATAGTCACCTTCAAACGTGTTATTAAGCTTTTTCAAAAATTCACCATCAGTGTATAAGCGTGCCACTTCATATTCGTCTTTGTATGCCAGTAGTTTATGTAGAGATTTAGCAGCCACGGACGTTAGCTCAGTCGCAACGCCGTTAATAGCTTCGTCCTTAGCCCTAACCGCGTTCAACAGCTCTAAATAGTTATCGGCATACCGTTTATCTTGGTATTTCAGCAAGTGTTGATAGCGATACTGAATAATGTCCTCGACCTGATCCAGCGGCGACCAATGCTCCACTTCGACGCCGGCCGCTTGACGCACCGCATCGATATTATGTGCAGCGTGCCGCCCCCATAAAAATGCCTGCTTATTAAAATCTGCCGCCACACCATTTAAGTCTATCGCGCGATCAATCGCATCGAAGCTGACAGGCACATAGCCCTTTTGAAATGCGTAGCCCAACATAAAGAAATTGCTCGCCAAGGTGTCGCCTAGCAAATGACGTGCTAACTCGGTGGCATCGACAAAGCTCACCTTGCCCTCGCCCACCTCGTCAATAATCAATCGCTTCATAGAGTCTGCTGGAAACTCGGCATCGCGGTTGTAGATAAACTCTGCGGTGGTCATTTCGGTGTCGTTGATGACCGCAACTGTGCGCTCGACATTAACCTTGGCAATAGCCTCATCCGACGCCGACACCACCAAATCACAACCCAATAACAAATCTGCATCCCCCGCCGGGATTCGCACCGCATTAATATCTTCCTGCTTATTTGCCACGCGCAAATGGCTTACTACCGGGCCGAATTTTTGCGCCAAGCCGGTTTGATTCATGGTGGCGCAGCCTTTGCCCTCGATGTGCGCTGCCATGCCCAGGACGGCGGTAATGGTAAGCACTCCCGTTCCACCAACACCGGTAACCACCAAATTCCATGGCCTAATTATCACGGGCAACACCGGCATGGGAATAAGGCCAAAGCTGTCGGGAGCGACCGCGGTATTCTTTTTAGGCCTACCGCCAATGACCGATACAAAGCTGGGACAAAAACCATTCACACAGGAATAGTCTTTATTACACGCGCTTTGGTCTATTTGACGTTTACGACCAAGCTCGGTCTCCTTGGGTAATACCGACAAACAGTTGGATTTCTTGCCACAGTCACCACAACCTTCGCACACCGCTTCATTGATAAAAATACGGCGATTGGGATCAATCATTGTGCCTTTTTTACGACGACGACGTTTTTCTGCCGCGCAGGTTTGCTCAAATATCAGAACCGAGGCACCGGGCACGGTTTGCAACTCAGTTTCAATCGTCAGCAGGTCATCGCGATGACTAATAGTTAAGCCATTCTTTTGTGGCCAAGAATAGTTTTCAGGATGATCAGACACCAATGCGATGCGTTTAATGCCCTCGCCACGCAGTTGCATAATTAGCTGTTCAACCGTTAATGAACCATCAAGCGGCTGCCCCCCGGTCATCGCCACTGCGTCGTTATAGAGAATTTTATAGGTGATATTTACGCCAGCCGCGACGACCTGGCGGATGGCCAGACTACCGGAATGGAAATACGTGCCGTCGCCCAAGTTTTGGAATACATGTTTATTGTCAGTGAACGCGGCTTGTCCCACCCAGGTCACGCCTTCGCCGCCCATTTGGGTAAACGTAATTGCTGGTCGCGTTGGCATCCACGTGCTCATATAGTGGCAACCAATACCACCCAGCGCCACGCTGCCCTCGGGCACCACTGTGGAGGAGTTGTGCGGGCAACCAGAGCAGTAATGTGGGCTACGATTTATAAGGCCATGCTTGTTGGCGATAGATTGCTCTTTTTGATCGTAAAAGCTAAGACGCTTTTCTATTTCATCACTCTTATAAAAACGGCGAATACGCGAGGCAATGGCCCGCGCCACCATCGCCGGCGTCAATTCACTTAGATTAGGCAGCAGGTCTTTGCCCTGTTCATCAAACTCACCAAAAACACGGGGACGATCAGCTACCGGCCAGTTATAGAGTTGTCCGGTAATCTGGTCCTCGATGATGGAGCGCTTCTCTTCTACCACCAGAATTTCTTCCAAACCAGAGGCAAATTCATGGGTTGTTAAAGGCTCTAAGGGCCAGGGCATACCGACTTTGTATACGCGCAAACCGATTGCCGCCGCTTGACCCTGATCTATTCCCAGATCCTCCAAAGCCTGCAAGACGTCAAGATAAGCTTTGCCACTGGTCACAATACCCAAACGCGCCTTAGGGCTATCGATAACAATGCGATTCAGATTATTCGCACGCGCAAAGGCACGCGCGGCGTAAATTTTATATTTATTTAGTCTCAGCTCTTGCGCTAAAGGCGAATCTGGCCAGCGCGCATGCACGCCATCCGGCGGCATATCGAAGTCCTCTGGCAAGACAATTTTAACGCGGCGGGCATCTATCTCCGCTGAGATCGCCGAATCCATATTTTCGGTAATCGCTTTGAGCGCTACCCAACAACCGGCGTAACGCGACAGCTCCCAGCCATAAATACCCAGGTCCAAGACTTCCTGCACATTGGCGGGTGCCAGCACAGGAATAGACGCCCCGATAAACATATGTTCAGACTGATGCGGCAAGGTAGAGGACTTGGCGGCATGATCATCGCCAGCAATCGCTAATACACCGCCGAATTTTGAGGTTCCCACCGCATTGGCATGTTTGATCACATCCATGCTGCGATCTACCCCAGGGCCCTTGCCATACCACATGCCAAATACGCCATCATATTTGGCATTGGGAAACAGACCCACTTCCTGGCTACCGCGCACGGCGGTTGCCGCCAAGTCCTCATTCACCCCCGGAACAAAGTGAATATTGTGTTTATCTAGATATTTTTGGGCCTTCCACATGGCCTGGTCGACACCGCCCAAAGGCGAACCCCGATACCCTGAAATAAAGCCCGCGGTATTTAAACCACGTTCTACGTCGCGCTGATGCTGGAGCATAGGCAGGCGCACCAAGGCCTCAATACCCGTCATATAGGCACGGGTATGATCCAAGCTATACTTATCTTCCAGTGAGATCTTAAGGGCGTGTTCTGACAGAGGCATAGGCTTTGTTCTCCGGCAATGGCTAACAAACTTCTAGACACCAGCTTATATTTTACGCGCGGGATTAATTATTTTATTCATGCACCAATACGGCAATAAATGGTATTTTTTATACCCAAAAATCAACAGAAACACATAATTTAATACAATAAATCAAATTATCTAGCTACTAACACTGGTTTATCCCTGCCCAAAAACCTCTATGCAGAGCCCCTCGACGCCATCATGGCCAGAAACAATTCCGCCGTTGCCAAGGCATCGCTCATGGCATTGTGAGGGGGGTATTCTGGTAGATTATAGCGCTGCCGGCATTCCCCCAAACGCAGATCACCGGCACGAATTATCGGCTGCCGAGAATCCAGTCGTTTTCTTTCCAGAGCCAGGGTGTCCACCAGTGGCATTAGCAATCTTGCACCATGCAAGCGAACACACCATTGATCCAAAAATGCCATATCCATTGCAGCACAATGAAAGATCAGCACCCGCCCTTTTAATGCCTCAAAGAATAGTGGCATCACGTCACTAACAGATAGCGCATCGCCCAAATCACAGTCACGGATATGATGGAAGGTCGCACTGTGGCCAACGCTATCATTGGTACTTAATAAATAATGGGCGGCTTGGCACATATCAATCTGACCGTTTTCAAGGGGGACCCAGGCAATACTCACCACCTCGCCTTCCTTGGGATTTAAGGCAGTGGTTTCCAAATCTACCGCTAAATAGCGATTTTTATGATACTGACCTAGCCGAATGTTATTGCTACTGAGCCACAATGCCTGCAGGCTGGCATCTGCCTGTCGGCGATACCAATATTGGCGCAAACGCAGACCTAACATTTATCCCGCTCTGCGCCGCACATTAATCCAGCCCCTGCAAATAGCTAAGACGGATAGACGCTTGGGCGTCATGAACAATCTTAAACGCATCGCGAAGATTAACTTTACTCAACTTGGACAGCATTCGCGGATCGCAGTAGTTATTTACCTCCTCTCCCGCCGCAAGTTGTTTGGCCTGCAAATCAATTCTCAGCCTGGAAATAAGTGCAAACGCATCTTGCAAACTTTCCACGTCACTACTCACCATCACTTTACGCGCACCGAGCTCACGCAATCTATCCACCGTACTAACAGCGCCAATGCCGTTAGCCAGCGCCCGCAATCTAACCAGTTCAATAACAGGTAGCGCGCCACGCTTTTTAAGATTAAGTTGATCGCGATATTCGCCATTTCGCTCAACAACAAAGCGCCGTAATATTCCTAAGGGCGGAGAAGTCTGCAATACATTTCGCGCCAGGGCTGCGAGAAAAATACTGTTGCGCTGAGTGTGGCCCAGCATATGCTTTTGGAGCTTACGGGCCAATTGATCAGGGCCCCAAATTGCTCGTAGATCAAAGAAAATACTCACCCGCATTACGGCATCAGGGGTTGGATTTTCCATCCAACGATCGACGATCCTCATCCAAGATGACAAAGTCTGCCGCCATTCAGTTGTTTTAGCCATAACATCGCCGGGGCAGTAGATATAACCGCAGGCATCCAGCCCGTCACACACAAAATCGGCAAGCTGACTAAACCACTGCATATCTTCATCACTGGCATTATCGGCAATCAGCAAACCATTATCCTGATCACCCCCTAGCAACTGCTCGCCCCGAGCTTGAGAACCAAAACTCAGCCAGCAAAATTCAACAGGCGCAGGCCCTAGTTTCTGTATTGCCAATTCTATTAAGCGCCGCGTCACGGTTTCACTAACCATATTACTCAAGTGACTAATATGATTGGCGGGGATGCCCGTATTTGCCCAATGCTGAAACAATCTGGGGAGGCGTTTTTGCTGCAGGCTTAAACCAGCAATATCAGATTGCCGCGACAGGCGCTGAACAAAAAATACAGGGTCTTCTTCTCTGGCCAGAGAAATATCCGAGGCGGTGACAATACCAAGCGCGCAACCATCTTCGGCAACGGGTAGATGGTGAATACCATAACGCGTCATCATCACCACGCAGTCAAACAAGCTTTGGGCTGGTGACACCGTGCTAGGGTCAGCCGTCATTACATGGTGAATAGGCAAGGCACCACTGAGGCCGGGTGCGACACACCGCGAACGCAGATCTCTATCGGTGACAATACCGACTAATTTTTCACTTTCTACCACCAGCGCCGAAGACACTCGCTTGTCACTCATCTGCTGCGCCACAACTTGGATACTGGACTGCGGATCAACCTGCAAGAGCGTGGTACTCATCCAGTCTCTGACCGGCTGCATTAGCAGGGTTGCCGCATCGGGATGATCTTCGGCGCGGCGCAAACGCAAACTCGCCTGAACCTCAAAAAAACGGTCAAACTGGCGATGATGGCCGCAGAGATACTGGTAAAATTCCTCAGGTAAGCGGTAGACAAGACAGTCTTCCACCACTCTGAGAACACTGTCTTCGCTGCCGTCCCGAGATCCTTTTAGACGAAAGCCTTCGCCCTCTTCAACGCGCTGCAAAAGCGTGCCTCTGCCGTCAAAAATATCAACCACACCGCTTCGTAATACATACAAGCCTTCGCCATCTTTATCAGGTTGAAAACGATGTTTAACCGGGAAGTAACTCACCTTGGTATTGCGGGCACAGTTTTCTAAGTCTTCAGGAGACAGCTCGTCAAATAGCAAACATTGCGCAAGAAATTCAACAATAACGGCAGTTTCAGGACTCAGGTTTTGGTTCACGTCATCCATCCCCAAATAGCGGCAATAACACGTTCAAACAGCAACATCAGACTTTAAGCTGGCCCCGAAATCAGATAAGGCCGGCTTAGTTGTTAACGGTATGTCGAAAGTCTTGGCCGTAACCGGTTTCATAGTGGGTAAAAATCAAGCCACTACTGCCGTAGTAATAATTATCACCGGCAGCAACCACTACCCTTATTTCGGTCTTATTCTGATCATCAAGAAGGACAAGCCACTCCTTGCCGTCGCCAGCAGTTGCCATCATATCGCTGGGCAGAGCGTCGACATCATTTTCATCAGCCAGTGAAATTTTGGCATCTTGCAAGGGGAAATCTGAGACCATGCGCAATGACAGCACGCCCTCGCTGGGCCGATCTGCATGAAGCACTATTTTGAAATTACCATTAGTCAAAATACATTTGCCGCTTTCATAGCGACACTTTGAACCGGAAACCAGTGGATAGGTCTCGCCTTTTACGGGTGGTAAAGCGGGTTCGGTCACCCAAAAATCAACCGCGAAATACGCCAGAATGGCAAGGATAGGCGTGATAATCATCGCAGCTAAAAAGTGTTTATTCGTTAACATTATTTTTCATCCTAGTGTTTGAACATCGTCAAACTCAAGAAAATACGACGGCCCACACAGGCCGCCGCTAGTTCCTCTACTTCGTTTTAGTGATCCTGGGCAGCCTCAACACCAACCGGCACCCGGATAAACTCCACTAAATCTTGCACGTCTTGTGGAGGCGCTTTAGTCACAGCCGATACCGCGAAGGCCACTGCGAAATTGACAACCGCACCCACTGCACCAAACGCATTGGGCTCAATACCAAAGAACCAGTTCTCTTTCATATCACCAAGGTAGGCGGTACTGGCAACAAACATAATACCCTTGTGCTGGAACACGTAGAACAAGGTTACGCTTATACCGGCAATCATCCCCGCGATTGCACCTTCTTTGGTGATACGGCGATTAAAGATACCCATCATCAACACTGGGAAGATGGAAGACGCTGCCAAACCAAAGGCCAAGGCGACCGTCCCGGCGGCAAAATCGGGCGGATTAAACCCCAGGTACCCCGCTACACCTATCGCACCCGCCATCGCAATCCGGCTCGCCAGCAACTCGGCTTTTTCGGAGATATCCGGCATCATCACCCCCTTCAGCAAATCGTGGGATATTGCCGAGGCGATCGCCAACAGTAAGCCTGCTGCGGTAGATAATGCGGCTGCAAGACCACCTGCTGCCACCAAGGCAATCACCCAGTTCGGTAATTTAGCGATCTCGGGGTTAGCGAGCACAATGATATCTCTATCTAATGTGACCATCTCATTGCTTGTCGCATCCGGAGTGTATTGAATATAGCCGTCGCCATTTTTATCTTCAAATGCCAGCAGCCCAGTTTTCTCCCAGTTTTTAAACCATTGTGGACGTTCTGCATATTCCAAACTCTGGGCAGAGCCAGGCTGGTTAATGGTGTTGTGAAGATTCAAACGCGCCATGGCCGCAACCGCTGGAGCTGTGGTGTATAGCAAGGCAATAAAAATCAAAGCCCAACCCGCAGACGTCCGCGCATCTTTCACCTTAGGTACCGTGAAGAAACGGATAATAACGTGAGGAAGACCCGCCGTACCGATCATCAACGACAAGGTATACATGAACATGTTCAGAGTACTGCCACGCACATTATTGGTGTAGTCAGAAAAACCTATTTCAGTAACAACCTGATCAAGTCGATCCAGCAGATACACATCGGTGCCGCTAATGGTGCTGCCCAAACCCAACTGCGGAATCGGATTACCGGTTAAGTTTAAGGAGATAAACACCGCCGGAATGGTATAGGCCAGAATCAATACACAATACTGCGCAATTTGGGTATAAGTGATGCCCTTCATCCCGCCGACAACGGCGTAAATAAAGACAATCGTCATCCCAACCAATAAACCCACCTCATAGCTGACTTCTAGGAAACGGGAAAACGCGACCCCAACCCCCTTCATCTGACCAATAACGTAGGTTACCGAAATAATAATCAGGCAGACCACGGCTACCATGCGCGCGGTGTTGGAGTAGAAGCGATCACCGATAAATTCCGGCACTGTAAACTTGCCGTATTTACGCAGGTAAGGCGCTAAAAACATCGCCAGCAATACGAAACCACCGGTCCACCCCATCAGGAAGACCGAACCGCCATAGCCCATATAAGCGATCAGCCCAGCCATCGAAATAAACGACGCCGCACTCATCCAGTCAGCCGCCGTGGCCATACCGTTGGCAATAGGGTGAACACCGCCACCCGCCACGTAAAATTCTTTGGTGGAGCCCGCTCGGGCCCAAATCGCAATACCGATGTAGACCGCAAAGGTAAAGCCCACCACAATATATGTCAGAGTTTGTAATTCCATGGTGTCAGTCCTCAGCTCTCGTCATCAACGCCGTATTTACGGTCGAGTTTGCCCATTCTCGATGCGTACACGAAGGTGAGCACCACAAAAACGTATATCGAACCCTGTTGCGCAAACCAGAAGCCCACCTTAAAACCACCGATCCGAAATTGATTGAGGGTATCTACAAACAGGATCCCGCAACCGAAGGACACGATGAACCAGATAATTGAGAGCACTAACATAAGCCTGACATTTTCTCGCCAGTAAGCTTTGGCCATCTCTTTGGATTTAAACGCCATGATTATTCTCCTTCTTGTTATTTGTAAAACTGACACGGCAAGTATGCCTGCCAGCGCTGCTTAGCTTCCATTGGACTTTAGTCGTCCTATTAAAAATCATACTTCACACTGAACTGCAGCCGATCGAGATCACCGCTGTCGTCACCGTTCACAGGAGCCTCTATATTTTTAGTGGCGTGAATAAATTCGGCGCCCAAAGTAAGTGCCTTGACGGGACTGTATAAAAGATTGCCATGAACGCTTTCATAGGAGGACGCCGTAGTACCAGCGACTTGATCGGGGTTGTCTGCAGAAGAGGCTGATAATACAAAGGTACTACGCCACTTATCCGTCCAAAAATGACGATAGGAAACAAAGCCACCCACTTGATCGATGAGTTCAATATCACCCTGATCGTTTATCACGCCGTCGCGATAACCTTGTATACCTAAGTAGCGCCCCAGCGCATCACCGGCATTCAACTGCAGCTTGATATCGTCGGCGCCTAGCTTCCAGATCGCAGCAAAACTAAGGCCGTAACCTATTTCACTATCATCGCCGCTAATGGCAGCCGCCACACTATTGTTAAAGTTCTGTTTATAGGCGATCTCACGCACTAACGCTGCCAAGCTATAGGACACGTTCCCCGCACTGACGTTATAGCGCAGCACCATATCGGGCAGAGCATTATTATCATAAGCATTAGCACCCGCATCTGAACCTGCCGCGCCGTAAAGACCGCTTGAGGGGTTTTCAACTGCAAACATCAAGGAGCGTCCGTCGCTTAAACCATGAGTCCAGCGTACCTGAGGCTGGCGCTCAAATAAGGTGCCAACCGGGCCAACAAAATCTAAGGTTTCAGGGAGGGTGGAAACATTAAAGAAAGTAGACCAAGTCTGACCAGCAAGCAGCGAGCTATTTTCATCGTACTGCCAATTAACAAAGGCGTGACGAATTCGGGTCACCGATGAGTTGCTGATACGTTCGTCGCCAATCTGATTGACGCCAAAATCCATTTCCAAATGACTGGATATATTACCCGCCTCGGTAGGCGTGACAGTCTTAAACCAAATCCGTGAATGGCGCGCCTGCATATCAAAATTGACGTCCCCAGATGCGCCGCCTATAGGAATGGTGGATGGCACTAAAAAGTCATTGCCAACCGTCGCTGTCGGCCGCTCGCCGCCGCTAAACTTACTGGCCAAGGCATCCAGTTTGATATAGCCGCCAAGACTATAAGTGGTTTTACCCAATGACTTCTTATCCTTTGGAGCTTGAGTTTCAGCGAGCGCGGCTTCTAATCTAGCCACCCGCTCTTCCAGGGTTTCAGCAGATGCTGATATTGCAGAAAGGCTAAGGGGTAAAGCCGCCAGTATCGACGTTAGGGCAATAAGTCGTCGTTGTTTGTTATTATCTTTCATTGGTTTCGCTCCCGTTGGAATTTGATCATGCCCAGTGTTTATAGGCCGATAAGGGCTTGCTGAGTATTAGCCATTAGTCATGTGTAGACCAAAGTCTAAGAAACTTTCGCTCATTTACAGACCTCAATTTAAATCCACTTTTAATCAGTCGCTCGACTAAGGTCTAATTTCTATCGGCTATTGTTTAAGGAATAATTGCCAACAAAATAAAGGAGGATATGTGATGTCATCAACCCGCTACCCAGTGATAGAAGCAGTTCGCAAACAGGCTAATCTCAGTGCAGAGCAGTATGAAGCGATGTACCAGCAATCGATAAATGACCCCGATGTCTTCTGGGCCGAGATTGCTAAACGTATTGAGTGGAATCACTTCCCCACTAAAATCAAAAACACTAATTTTGATAAAGACAATCTCGACATCCGCTGGTTTGAAGACGGTCAGCTCAACGCCAGTCACAACTGTCTAGACCGCCACATAGCAAAACATGGTGATAAGACAGCACTGGTATGGGAAGCCGACAGCGAGACTGAAGCTAGTCGCAAGTACAGCTATCAACAGCTGCTCGACGAAGTCTGTAAACTCGCCAATGGCCTCAAGTCAATGGGCATCACAAGAGGCGACATCGTTACGCTTTATATGCCCATGGTGCCTGAGGCGACCATTGCCATGCTGGCCTGCGCCCGCATAGGTGCGGTTCACTCGGTGGTTTTTGGTGGCTTTTCACCTGAGGCCCTAGCGGGAAGAATCAGCGACGGAAAATCAAAACTGGTTATTACTGCAGATGCCGGACGACGCGGCGGTAAGAGCGTCCCACTCAAACACAATGTGGATGACGCTCTAGCACTATGCAAAGCAGATTACGTGCAGTCGGTATTGGTTCTCCGTCACACCAACGATGAGGTGAATTGGTATCCGAAGCGGGACGTGGAGTACCACACCTTGGTTGACGGTCAGTCAACTGCCTGTGTCGCAGAAAATATGAATGCGGAGGATCCGCTGTTTGTTCTCTATACCTCTGGCTCAACGGGCCAGCCAAAAGGCGTGGTGCACACCACCGGCGGCTATCTGGTTTACACCTCGCTAAGCCACCATTATATTTTCGACCACAAAGCCGATGACACCTATTGGTGTATGGCTGATATCGGCTGGATCACTGGCCACAGTTACGCCGTGTACGGACCGCTTAGTAACGGAGCAAGCTGCGTGATGTATGAAGGCGTGCCCAACTACCCTGACGCCGGTCGCCTAGGGCGCATTATTGACAAACATCAGGTCAATGTTCTTTACACCGCCCCGACAGTCATTCGCGCACTTATGGCAACCGCTGACGAAGCACTGGCAAGCAACCACAGAAATTCGCTGCGCTTACTTGGCACTGCCGGCGAGCCCATTAATCCAGAATCGTGGATATGGTTCTTTGAAAAATTCGGTAATGGCCGCTGCCCCATAATGGATACTTGGTGGCAAACCGAAACCGGTGGAGTCATGCTCACGCCACTCCCCGGTGTCACCGAGTTAAAACCTGGCTCGGCCACCAAGCCCTTCTTCGGTATTCAGCCCGCGCTGCTCGACAATGAGGGTAAAGTCCTGACTGGGGCCACCAACGGCAACCTAGTCATCTGTGATAGCTGGCCGGGCCAGATGCGCAGCATCCTTGGCGACCATCAGCGCTTTGCCGACACCTATTTTTCTAGCTTTGCAGGAAACTACTTTAGCAGCGACGGCGCCCGCCGTGATGAAGATGGTGACTACTGGATTACCGGCAGAGTAGATGATGTATTAAATGTATCCGGACACCGCATGGGAACCGCAGAACTGGAAAGCGCTTTGGCCGGACATCCAGCAGTTGCCGAGGCGGCCGTAGTGGGCTTCCCCCACAATATTAAAGGTGAAGGCATCTACATCTATGTAACCTTGGTAGAAGGTCAGCACGCCAGCGCTGAACTCCTTACCGAGCTACGTCAAACACTGCGCACCGAAATCGGCCCGATCGCCTCTCCCGATGTGATTCAGTGGGCTGACGATCTACCTAAAACCCGTTCCGGTAAAATTATGCGCCGCATTCTTCGCAAAATTGCCGCCGACGATTACGACAGTCTGGGCGATATTTCGACTTTGGCTGATCCCTCAGTGGTCGCCCGATTAATAGATGAGCGGCGTGCAATTTTGGGTAACGAGGTATCATAGGGACTGAAACGATATTTGCCGTTTGGCGACTAGTCCGCATAAATCGGCGGGGATCCGTTAACATGCAGCACATTATCCTGTTTTGAAAAATGACTTTTGCTATTAGCTTGCCCCGCCAGTCGGGGCTTTTTATACTCAAGGCATCAAAACAATAAAACAGCTGAGTAACTATGAGCCCACAACGCTTTGTGATTGCCGATGATCATCCACTTTTTCGCGGTGCGCTGCGCGGTGCGCTTGCTCAAGAATTCCCCCAGGCTGAGATTACTGAAGCCGGCGACATCGCCTCACTGCTCACCCGCATTGCAGAAAACGCCGACATCGACCTACTGCTTTTAGATTTGCATATGCCCGGCGCTCAAGGCTTTAGCGGCCTTATCCACCTACAAGGTCAGCACCCAGAAATTCCAGTAGTGGTTATTTCGGCATCAGACTCTGAAGACATTATGTGTCGCGCCATCGATTACGGCGCCACCGGTTTTCTGCCCAAAAGCAGTTCACCCGAGCAAATTGCCGCGGCCATTAACGCTGTCCTCACCGGCGAGCGCTGGCTGCCCAAATATGTAAGTTATAAAACTAGCGACAACCATGAAGAACGCAGCGTTGCCGCTGTCATTGCCAGCCTAACACCGCAGCAATTTAGGGTAGCCAGCTACCTTGTACAGGGCTTACTGAACAAACAAATTGCTTGGGAGCTTAATGTGACC
The DNA here is from genome assembly GCF_040892595.1 of Zhongshania sp. R06B22. Taxonomy (NCBI): domain Bacteria; kingdom Pseudomonadati; phylum Pseudomonadota; class Gammaproteobacteria; order Cellvibrionales; family Spongiibacteraceae; genus Zhongshania; species Zhongshania arctica. Next base: position 3,208,589 of record NZ_JBFRYB010000001.1, read on the forward strand.
GAAGCCACCATCAAAGCCCATATCACTGAAATCTTCCGCAAATTGGGCGTGCACTCCCGCACTCAAGCGGTATTGCTGCTAGGCAAATTAGATGTCAGCGAGCCAACAGCTTAGCAAAGATTAATATTCTAGCTGCGCATTCTACACTGCCGCTCTAATAAGGCAGATGCTAGTCACAGCGGTCTCAAAAATAGAAACCAGCAACGCAGCAAGCCTTATCAATCGGCTTTGACATCACTACTCGACGTCCCAATAAGTTTACGCATTAAGGCTCTAAGCGCCGCGGGTTTAAGCGGTTTAGTGAGGAAGCGACAGTCTGCCTGCTCCACCTCGCTACGCAGACTGTCGCTATTATCGGCACTGATGATAATTGCCGGTATTGCACTGTCCCAGTGGTATCGAAATGCACGCAGTACATCCAAGCCAGTCTCACCTTGATCAAGATGGTAATCTGCCAAAATGATGTCAGGTGCCTTATCAAGCTTCCACGCAGCCAGAGCATCCGCCAAAGATCCTGCAATACAGACATGACACTGCCATTGGTTTAGCAATGCCTGCATACCCGCGCGAATACCTGCTTCATTGTCGACGCAGAGCACATTCAGCCCCGCCAACTCTAGCTGCAACTGCGATGACTGGACCGGGCTTGCTAACTCAACCGGATCAACAATCGGCAGCGTAATACTAAACATACTGCCCTTGCCCAGCTCTGAATTAAATCCCACCGGGTGCCCCAAGAGCTGACTAATACGCTGCACAATCGACAAACCCAAACCCAAGCCGACATCGCCATCGACACCATTTGCGTCAATCGCGCGCTCGAACTCACCAAAAATCCGGCTGCGATCTTCATCGGCAATACCCGGCCCGGTGTCCCACACCTCAACCGACAATTGCCGCCCCTTACGACGACAACCTAGCACCACACGGCCCTGGCGAGTGTATCGCAAGGCATTGCCCAATAGATTCTGTATGACCCTTCGCAATAGGTGCTGATCGGTATCTACCCAGAGCGAACTGGGCAGCACTTTGAGCACAATGCCGCTGCGCTGAGCAATGACACTGAATTCCCGCCCCAAGGTATCGAGTAAATCCTGAATGGGAAAACTGCCCCGCTTTATCTCCATACGACCGGAGTCTAGTCGAGCAATTTCACGCAGCGAAGTAATCAAGTTTTCGGCACCGGCCAAAGCTTCATCAATGTGTTTTACTTCATCTATCAGGCCTGCCGCCGGGGCCTTATAAGATAGGGCCGCCGTGAATAGACGCGCCGCATTAATCGGCTGTAAAAGATCGTGACTAGCCGACGCTAAAAAGCGATTTTTACTGGCGTAAACTTGGTTTAGCTCTTTTTCTATTTGCGCACGACTGCGATTTTCCTGCTCCAATGACTCGTTGGCAGCAGCAAGTGCAGAGGTTCGCTCCTCAACCCGCTGTTCAAGTTCATCACGAGCCCCCTCAAGGGCCTTTAACACCTGCCGAAACTCGCTGATATCGGTATAGGTTGTTACATAGCCACCGCTACTCATGGGTGTGCCGCAAATCTCAATGACCTTGCCGTTGGGTAAACTCCGCTCTAAGCGATAAGCTTGACCGCTACGTAACATATTCAAACGCCGCTCGACCGCGGTATCGACATCATTCTCAGCGTCTTGCAAATAACCGCGCTCGGCATTGTAATGATAAATTCTGGCAACCGGACAGCCTATATAGAGCAAGCGCTCCGGAAATCCGAAGAGCTCAACGTAGCGGTGATTCCATGCCACCAAATCCAGATTTGCATCCACAACACTGATACCTTGAGGAATAGTCTCTAGAGTAATTTGTAGCAGATCCTGACCGAATTTTATATCGCGGGAAGTGGTGCCAATCAGGGCAACAAACTCCTCCATATCAAGGGGCTTTTTACTGCGCAATAGATCAATGGTTCGATGCGCTGACACCGCCCCAATAATAGCAGCCAATGCCTCTTCGGCCTCTTTAACAATAAACCGCGGCACCCGATCATAATGTAATAGTCGTTGACCAAGCCGCGACTCAAAACGTCGCCATAAAAGCTGTGAACGCTGTTCACCCAGCAGCGGTGTTAACAAGCGCTGCAATTGCCACACTTCGATACTTTGCAGTTCCAAATCGGATCGACGTTGACGATGCCGAATACTAAGATCGGTAAATACTCGAGCTTGACGAAGATCGATGGCCCGAAAACGCGACAACAATGACACCCCAACCAAACACGACACGTTCAGCAATAAACTCCAAAAAACACCATGGCTCAAAGGGTCTAAAAATCCGAAACCTAGGAGACTCTGAGGTGCCAAAAGTGCAAGGCCAAAGGGACCGTTTGTCACCAAAGAACTGTCCTGACCCAGCATGGCAGGCAGCAACAGACAATAAAACCAAAGACTCCCTCCAGCGATAAGGCCAGCAATGACTCCGCGCCGATGAGCTCGACGCCAATAAATTGCAGCCAACATCACTGGGGCAAGTTGAGCTGCCGCCGCAAAAGAAATAAGTCCCAGCGACGCTAGACCCTCGCGAGCGCTGAGTCCCTGCTCTAGGAACCAAGCTGCAAATAGTATCGCCACAATGGCAGACCGCCTTACCCGTTGCAGCCAACGGGCATTGACAACATGCTCACGATGAATTGCCAGCCAAAGGGGCATAACCCACTCATTGCAAATCATAATTGACAGAGTCACGCAGGCCACAATGACCATGCCAGTGGCCGCCGACAAGCCGCCCAGCATGGCTATCAGTGCTAACTCGCTATTACCCGCAGTAATCGGAGCCGACAGCACGAACATATCAGCACTCGGTAAACTACCTGGGAGTAAGGTCTGGCCTGCAAGAGCAATGGGAATAATCAGAACTGCAAACAACAGCAGATAAAGCGGAAACAACCACCGCGCTGTGCGCAGATCCCGGCGACTGTGGTATTCAACATTCATGACATGGAATTGACGGGGAAGACAGAATATTGCCGCCGCGGCTAAGATACCCTGGGTAAGAAAATTTACCGGTTCAGGAGCGTGGGCAAAAATGCCAAAATCCAGCACGTCACCTGGAGAAACTTTGCGTAAAAGCACGGTAATCGCAAATATACCCACCATGACAAAGGCCGTTAACTTCACCACGGACTCAAGCGCAATGGCAGCCATTAAACCGCGGTGCCGATGTCGCTCATCTGCCACACGCGTGCCAAAAAGTACCGTAAACACTATGAGCACTAGGGCCGCGATAAAGCTGGTATTGCCAGAGCTAGCAGGTAGTTCTGCACTCCAAATGCCCTGAACAGTCACCCACGCTTGTGCGGTCGCTTTTAACTGCAGCGCAATGTAAGGCAGGCTGCCAGCTACCGCTATGCCTGTGACCAAGGCCGCAAGAGCTTGACTTTTACCATAGCGAGAGCCGATAAAGTCGGCAATTGACGTGACTCGATTTCGCGCGGCGACCACCGACAAACGCCGCAAAAATGGCCAGGCAAAAATAAAGAGTAAAATAGGGCCCAAATAAATGGGCAGATAGGACCAACCACTATTTGCCGCTCGCCCCACCGCGCCAAAAAAGGTCCAAGAACTGCAATAGACCGCCAAGGACAGACTATAGATCAAGGCCTGCATTACGACAGGACGCTTACCACGACGATCCCCCCACCAGGCAACACCAAACAAGATGCCAATGTAGAGAAACGCCAGCAACATCAGCCACTGGTTAGATTGCACATGCATTTCCTCTATTATTCTAGAGACAGTCTAACGCAGGGCATACATCCTTGCATGCAACAACCTTGATCGGCGCTCTCTAACTTAGCAGGCAGTTTGTGACTAGGAGAATGTCCAAGCGCCGTTATCGGAAAGGCATAGCGACGCTACTCTTCGCGGAGCTTCGTTAAGCCAACAAAACGCGATAGTATCGATTGAAACTCGCCTTTGCTAATATCCACCATTTCCAGCACTCGGCCATAGAGCATAATCGTGGGCACATTTCTGCCACCTAATTCTTTTTGGGTTTCATGCAGGCAATACAGGATGGCGCGCTCCTTTTTATTTAAGCCGTCGCGAACATCTGGCAGATTTTCAAAGACACTGGAATGATAATCTTGGGGGTTTTCGTCTCTGTTCACACTGCCGCCGTGATAGTTAAGGTCTTCTTGTCGTCCATCCCCACAATTCTCCAAGACATTTGCGCGTAGCTATTATTAGAACGGCCAAGAATCACTCAAACTCGGATTGAACATTTCATCATCGCCAATACGGCTTGAAATCATTAGTTCAGCTAGGAAGTGGGCGATGCATGTAACATCAAACTGGGTAATACTATGATCTATTGTAGCAAAGCGAGAGCTGCTTGCGGGAGAGCATTGGCTTGAGCGGTGATGGCGAGACCCGCTTGCTGAAGAATCTGCGCCTTAACTAGGGTCGCCGTCTCCTGAGCATAATCCGCATCAAGTATTCTGGAGCGACTCGCGGTGAGCGATTCTGAGGACGTCTGCAGATTAATAATTGCCGAACCAATTCGATTGATCTGCGCACCGACAGTGGCGCGCTGCGAAGACACATACTCCATCGCGCGATCCATTTTGTTAATGACCTGGTTAGCGGCCGAGACTAAATCTAAATCATTTAAATCCAAGGCCAACGCACTCATCGCGCCAATATCCACCGCAACAACTTCACCAACATTAGCCCCTAACTGGAAGTTCTTGGTATTACTCGCCAACACACCCGCCGCAGCTTCGTCCCAGTTTTCAGCAAAGCCCAATAATTGATCATCGCCGGTGCGCGAGGCGAAATTCGCAACCACCGATTCCGCTGTTCGCACCGCACCGCCGTCAACATTAGCACCACCTATAGCACCAGTGTCAGAGTCGCTTAAGGAGCCACTATCAACCTGCGCCTGAATATAGGTCTGTGCCTCGGCGGTATTAAATGCGCTTGTTAAAAAATTATCTGCACTGGTGTAGGTGCCATTACTAGCAGCATCTATGGCTTCATCGAGTCCGGCATCTTGGTTATTTGTCAAATAACTCATGACATCCTTAATGCCATCCCCGCCCAAGACCTTAATTTCATCATGGAGCTTGCGAACAGCAAGAAAAGCAGCCGAGTATTCATCGCTGGAACCACCCCAAGAACCATCAAGGTCGTCCGCCACCGCCGCTAGCCCAGCCACGCCAAGAGATCCTATAGAGCTTGCTACCCGCTCGTCCGCCCCGTGAATTAGTTCGGCAGCCCCCTCCAAAAACCAGCGCTGATCATCGCTAGCAGTATCAAAAAACGAGGCAATATTCATACTGCGATACATGACTGCATGGACCATTTCATGAGCAATGATTCGATCATTATAAAACGGTGCCGTGCCGCCATCGGGCAAATTTGGCGGCGTAAAATCTGCCATATCGATTTGCAGCGTGACATCACTGGCCTTGCCCGTGAAACTACCGGGAACAACACCGGTGACTCGCGCCGCCGTGCCGCCACTGCCATCACTAAAGCTAGTCAGCTCAATACTTATCTCACCACCGTCAGCAGTTAAACCGAAATACTCCTGAATAAGGGACTCTGATTGCGACAACCAGCCAGAGCGTAAACCATCAAGTACCGCCAACTGATCACTATCGCCCAAGACACTAGACTGAGCAGTAGCAAAAACCGCCTGACCATTAAACGTAGTTTGACGGCCAACGCGATCAATCTCATCGCGAAGTAAGTCCACTTCGCTCTGCAGGGCCTGGCGATCGCTAGTACTATTGGATCCATTGGCCGCTTGAACGGCGAGTTCCCGTATACGCTGCATTGCATCAGTCACTGAGGACAAGGCACCATCGGCGACCTGCAGCATTGATACGCCGTCATTAGCATTGCGCACCGCTTGATCTAGCCCCCGAATCTGACTGGTAAAACGGGTGGAAATCGCCATGCCGGCAGCATCATCGCGTGCACTATTGATACGCAGGCCAGACGATAGGCGTTGCTGCGCCTGGACCAAGGAATTCTCCGAGACCTGCAAATTACGAGCACTATTGAGCGCCGCAATATTGGTGTTAATAGATAAACTCATAGGCGAATAAAACCTAATATCGAGTTATGACACCAACGTATCGACCGTTAGTTAAAAAACTTTAGCTGTTTTTAACAATAGACTGAAGTAAGCAAGATTAGGGTAGCGGTCATCCTGGACAAGCCCCACCCTGGCGATAACGGCTTGTGAGCGAGAATATCTGACCCAACACACGGCGAATACGTATTTTAAGTAGACCCAATAATCGCTAGTGTTTGTATAAATCTGCCACAAACTATTCAATACTTTAATTAGGCTTGCACTATGAGCACTGAACTAAGCAAGCAGGACCTTAGCATTCTCGCCATCCTCCAAACCGACGCTAGTAAAACATCAAGTGACGTTGCGGATATGGTGGGCATGTCGCAATCACCCTGTTGGCGCCGCATCAACCGTATTGAGCAAAATGGTCTGATCCGCAAGAAAGTCGCACTGCTAGATCGCCATGTTTTGGGCATGGATTTGGTAGTATTCGCCACCATCAACCTCACTGCATCAGGTCGCCAAAATCTGCAAGAGTTTGAGCTGTCGGTTGAGAATTTTGATGAGGTTGTCGAGTGCTACACCATGACCGGCATTTGGGATTACATGCTAAAAATTATTGTGAAGGACATTCGAAATTACGAAAGCTTTGTTAGAGATCGCTTACTGTGCCTACCCATGATTCGTGAAATTCACTCACATATCGCGGTAACGGAAATAAAAAACAGCACGGAGTTACCACTCAAAACCCAACTATAACCTTGTGGTTTTTTACTAAAAAGGAAACAGAAAGGAAGCTAAAACTATAAGTGATGAAGGTGGCACGTCCCTGTGCCCCCTCATATCTCGGCGCAAGCGCCGAACTATGAGATGGGGAGTAAACACGCTGAAAAATTCAGCCATGATTATTTGCAACAGCCGTCGAACTCCCGCAATGGAGTTTCGAGCCAGCAGCGCACTCTGTGTAAAAATATACATAGATATACCGCAAGACGCATCCCCCTATTTAGGGGGTAAGAAAAAGCCTAACGGTAAAGAAAGGGCTGCAACTAGCACTCAATTTCGAGGGCGGACTGAAAAATCAGGCTAGGCTTTGGCCCAGACACAGCAAAGCACTGGGGTGAGAATTAAAGCTGTCAATTAAAGTAATAAGCGCCGGATATCCGCCAATAGTTCGCCCATATAAGTAAAGAACTGACCAGCATCCACTCCATTTATCGCACGGTGATCATAGGATAAAGACACCGGCAACATTTTACGCGGCACAAACTCGCTGCCATTCCAGTGCGGCTTAACGGCAAGTTTCGACACCCCCATAATAGCCACTTCTGGCGCATTAATAATAGGTGTAAAACCGGTACCGCCAATACTTCCTAAACTGGAAATCGTAAAGCAGCCTCCCTGCATATCAGCAGGTTTCAATTTACGCTGCTTCGCCTTTTGCGCCAATTCCGCAGATTCTGCCGCCAGTTCCCACAGTGACTTTTTATCAACATCCCTAATCACCGGTACCACCAAGCCAGCCGGGGTATCGACGGCAATACCGATATTGATATATTTTTTGAAGATCATGGTCTCGCCATCGGCACTTAGCGATGCGTTAAACTTCGGGTAAGTGCGCAGAGCCAAAGCGGCCGCTTTCAGCAAAAATGGCAGGGGTGTCAGTTTAACGCCGTGCTGCTCACTTTCTTTTTTCACGCTGGCGCGAAAATCTTCTAGGTCACTAATATCCACATCATCGAACTGAGTCACATGCGGCAGATTCAACCAGCTGCGGTGCATATTTGCCGCCGTCAGTTTGGCTAGCTTACTTGTCGCCTGCACATCGATCTCACCAAACTGGCTATAGTCGATATCGGGGATAGCGGGAATACCGGCACCGCTTGCCGCTCCAGCAGACTTGCCAGTAGCGAGATCTTTAACAAATTTTTGTAAATCTTCTTTGAGAATACGTCCACGTGGGCCGGTGCCCGTGACCTGCTCTAACTCTAAACCAAATTCACGCGCCAATTTTCTAACCGCAGGTCCGGCGTAAACATCGGCGTGGCTAACGACGGTGGGCGCGGTCGGCTCCGACTTACTCAGCACAGGCGCCGGTGAAGCGGCCGGAATCACTGATTTCTCTGCAGTTTGAGCAGCTTTTTCTGGCGCTACTGCTACAGTTTTTTCAACTTCAAGCTGCTCAGCGGAAGATTGATATTCGATTTCCGCGATGATGCTACCTTGTTTGGCGCTGTCGCCGACTTTAATGGCCACCGACAAAATCTTACCGCTATGTGGGGAGGGAATTTCCATAGAAGCTTTGTCAGACTCTAACACCACCAGCGAATCACCTTCGCTAATTTCATCACCCTCAGTGATGCAAACTTCTATAACCTCGACTTGCCCATCGCCACCAATATCGGGTACTTCGATGGTTTCGCGCTTGAGACCCGCAGAAGCCGATTTTTCATTTTTTGCCGAAACGGGCTCAGCCTTAGCAGCAGCTTCCGATTCTGAGGGCTCAAGCTCTGAGGTTTCTCTAGCTTCAGCCTTTTCAGCAGATTGCGCCTCGGTACTATCGACAGCGGCACCCGCCTCTACTTCAAGTTCTAGAATCACATCACCTTCACTAACCGTGCTGCCGTCCTTAATACTAATACTAAGTACCTTGCCGGCCTGTGGCGAAGGAATTTCCATCGAGGCTTTATCAGACTCTACAACCACCAAAGAGTCTTCTTTAGCGATGACATCACCAACTTTTACACAGACCTCAATGACATCAACCTCACCGCCACCGAGATCAGGAATTTTTACCGTTTCTTTAGCCACAAATAAATCCTTCTTAAACGATTAGCTACACAGCGGATTGGATTTATCCACGTCTAAACCAAAAGCCTTAATCGCTTTTGTCACTTCGCTTAGGGCCAGCTGGCCATCGTCGGCCAAGGCTTTTAGTGCCGCCACCACAATATACTGGCGATCTACTTCAAAGTGCTGACGCAACTTCGCCCGGGTATCAGAGCGGCCGTAACCATCAGTACCAAGCACCACATAGCGAGACTCAATATAGGGCCGCAACTGCTCACCATAGGACTTAATATAGTCTGTGGCGCAGATCAATGGTCCCTGCTTGCCGCGCAACTGCTCAGTCACATAAGGCAGCCGGGGCTCACTTTCTGGGTGCAGCATATTCCAGCGATCGCAATCTAAACCATCGCGGCGCAGCAGGTTAATACTGGTAGCACTCCAGACATCAGAATCAACTTTATAATCTGCCTTGAGTATTTTTGCGGCAGCTTCTACTTCTCGTAAAATAGTGCCACTACCCATCAGCTGTACTTTCAATTTGGGCTTTTTAAGCGCCGATGGCGCGAGACAATATAGGCCCTTGATAATACCTTCGGCGCTGCCTTCAGGCATATCTGGGTGGAAGTAATTTTCGTTCATGACGGTGACGTAGTAGAAGACATTTTCCTTATCTTGATACATCCGCCGCATACCATCTTGAATGATGACAGCCAGCTCATAGGAATAAGTCGGGTCGTAAGACACACAGTTAGGAATCATATTGGCCATTAAATGACTGTGACCATCCTGATGCTGCAGGCCCTCACCATTAAGCGTGGTGCGCCCTGCGGTGGCGCCAATTAAAAAGCCCCTAGCCTGAGAGTCACCGGCGGCCCATGCCAAATCCATGATCCGCTGAAAACCGAACATAGAATAAAAAATGTAAAATGGAATCATCGGATAATGATGATTGCTATAGGAGGTGGCCGCAGCCAGCCAAGCCGAGAATGCACCCGCCTCGGTAATACCTTCTTCGAGTATCTGGCCTTGTTTATCTTCTTTGTAAAACATGACCTGATCTGAATCATGGGGGATATAACGCTGGCCCTGGGAGGAGTATATGCCCAGCTGACGGAACATGCCTTCCATGCCAAAAGTACGCGCCTCATCCGGTACAATGGGCACGATGCGAGAGCCCAATTCTTTATCTTTTACCAAACTGGACAGCATGCGTACAAAGGCCATGGTAGAAGAGACTTCACGCTTACCAGTGGACTTGAGTTGGGCGCTAAAGATGTCGATCTCGGGCGTTTTTAAAGCCTTAAACTCCGCCTGTCTGGCCGGTAAAAAGCCGCCAAGCTTTTCACGACGTTTACGCATATACACCATTTCAGGACTATCTTCGGCCGGACGATAATAAGGTACTGACTTTAAGTCGTCGTCACTTATAGGCACGCCAAAACGGTCACGGAATTTTTTCAGTTCTTCTAAATCGAGCTTCTTAACCGAATGGGCTTCGTTCTGAGCTTCACCGCCCTCACCCAAGCCGTAACCCTTAACGGTCATAGCTAAAACCACAGTCGGCCGACCTTTAGTTTCCATGGCCTGTGCGTATGCTGCATAGACTTTATAAGGATCGTGGCCGCCGCGATTAAGATACATAATATCTTCGTCTGACAGGTCTTTGACCAACTCCAGCAACTCTGGATATTTGCCAAAGAAATGTTTACGAGTGTAAGCACCACCATTGGCTTTGTAGTTTTGCAACTCACCATCGACCACTTCGTTCATGCGCCGACGCAATAAGCCAGTGGTATCTTTTTCTAATAATTTATCCCAGTGCCGCCCCCAGATAACTTTAACGACATTCCAACCAGCGCCGCGGAAGACACCTTCTAATTCCTGAATAATTTTGCCGTTGCCGCGCACCGGCCCATCAAGGCGCTGTAAATTACAGTTAACGACAAAAATGAGATTATCCAAACTTTCGCGGCCAGCCAGCGCAATAGACCCCAATGATTCGGGTTCATCACTCTCGCCATCACCCATAAAGCACCACACCTTGCGATCACCATGATCGACCAGTCCACGGCTTTGCTGGTATTTCATTACGTGTGCTTGGTATATCGCTTGGATGGGACCCAAACCCATACTGACAGTAGGAAATTGCCAGTAATCAGGCATCAGCCATGGATGGGGATAAGACGATAAGCCCTTACCATCGACTTCACGCCGGAAACTATCTAACTGCGTCTCATCAATTCGGCCTTCAAGGTAGGAGCGGGCATACATACCCGGCGAGCTGTGGCCTTGGTAGTAAATTAAGTCAGCCTGTTCGCCACCACGGAAAAAGTAGTTAAACCCCACGTCGTACAAGGTAGCGGAGGAGGAAAAGCTGGAAATGTGACCGCCCAAACCCTCGTTATTATCATTGGCGCGCATCACCATGGCCAAGGCGTTCCAGCGGATCATGGAGCGTATTTTACGTTCCATGAACAAGTCACCAGGCATACGGCGCTCATTACTCGGCTCGATGGTGTTACGAAAAGAAGTGGTTATCGCAGAGGGAAGTTCAGTGCCGGCACGCGCTGCGTGTTTGGCCAGCCTTTTCATCAAAAATGCCGTACGCGCGCGCCCGCCATTTTTTAATACGCCATCAAGGGCTTCTAACCACTCTTGGGTTTCTTGGGGGTCTAGATCTTCGCGCAAATCATGATCTTGATACATACACCGTCCTTTCCAAATACAGTGGGCTGCCCAGACCAGCAAGCATTGTGCTTAGATGTGTTCCGCTTACAACTGACTCACCGGAGAGCGATCAGCTCCGGGTGCTTGGAATCAGCCTGTGAGTGACGGTTATCACCTGGCCTAGTGGGTCAAACGCGAGCCTTTTGAGCCTACGAACACCCGAATACAGGAGTTATCAACTATGCTCAAACCCTGATTTACAGGATTTGAGCGACAGAAATTCTCACAGCTTTTTAGCCATAAATCAACTAAATGCAACTATTTTTTATATGAATCATTTGTTGCGCAGTCATTATAGACTGTATCAAAAACAAGGGCTTAGGCCCCGCTATAGACCACCGCCAAGGTATCACTCAAAACGATATGCCGGCAAGGCAGCCTTAAATTGGTCGGGTTCTCCACTCGCATTACCAATGGGCACGGCCTGCGGCCACTTGCCACTATTATAGACCAACAGCGCGCGCTGCCCGGTCTCACCAAGATCACGTTGGGTCAGCGCCAACCAGTCGCCATACTGTAAATCACCTAGCGCCTCGACTAATTGATCTCGGCTATTAAATTCCGGATAGTTGTCCAGCAAGTCCTGCCAGTGACGTCCAGCAGCATCCCACAAATTTTCTGGCTGCTCGGCAAGACGCAGGGACAGGCTAGCCTTATGTTTTTCAAAGCTTGCCTCGTCAACGCCGGCCTTTAACCACTGCTGGATATAAGTCGTAATCTCGTTTTGCACGGATGCGGGATCTAGCACCGGCGATTGAACTAAAAATATCAGGCCTGCCACGTCGCGCTGAGGATATACACTAGCGCTAACAACATAGCCCAACTGCTTGGTAGTCCGCAGCTGATGGTAGAAATCGGCGCTTAACATTTGCGCCGTTAAACCCATCGCCACCCTCGCCTGCAGGCCACTAGTCGCGCTCTGTAAATACATCAATACCGCGCTGTCGTCGTGTTCTGCTGCTATCTGTCTCACTAAGCTCCCCACCGGAAGGTGAGTAATAAATTGTGCCGGTGAACGTGTTTCTAGTGTCATGGGCAGCGCCGCATCTACCAGCCCAGCTAGGGATCTTGCGTCTGCCTCACTAAAGTTACCATCTACTAGCATACGTAAATGCAGATCTTTCATCACGCTCGCCACATGGCTGGCCACCGCAGACATTTCTGCCTTTTGGGTTGCCGCCTCGTGTGCGCTCAAACCCGGCGTTTCCCGGCTCAACATCCGCGGCAACTCGGCAATCACTTGTTGGTAAGGTGACTGCCTACGGGCGTTTTCAAACTGCCGCAGACGCTGCGCTTTCAAACGGCTAAACCGCGCTTGCTGCCATTCCGGGTTTTTCAACACCTGCAGCAGCTCGCGCAATAATTCACCCTGTTTCTGGTTAAATCCACCAACACTGAGTTGAACACCGCGCCAGCCTACCGACACATTAAAGTCCAAGCCCGCCAGCTGTGCGGGATAGGAAAGCTCGTTGAGCTGGTCTTTCACCATCTGCAGCCACAAATCGCTTTTTGCCCGCCGCTCAGCATCCGCTGCCACTTCCTCGGATTCAAGTAACAAATACACTCGGCCCTTTGGCAATTCAAAGGTGTCATCAGTATTCAGCCATAGCTCTACTGGCGTATCGGTAAGCAATTTAGGGATGGCAGAGCCATCACCTTTCTTGAGACTAAAATCTGAGGCAACAAAATTATTTTTAATTGGCAGCCCTAAGCCTGCAGTATTCGCAGAGGTCCACCCGCTTAATTGCTCAGCAGTGATGTCGCGCACACCATACGACACCTGATAGCGCGGTATCTCGAACTCGGTTTCCACGCCCGGGGCAACCAAACTAATAAAACTATTCTCTGGCGTCATGACTTCAAGAAATTCCGCTAACAACCCGGGGCGATACTCATCCATTAAATAAGGACCGCTCAATAATTCCCGCGCGGGAAATTTTTGAAGACCCATCGACAACTGCACGACTTCATTAATAGCAGCTGGCTGCGCTCGGAACATAAACTCCTGATTTGCCAAACCCGCCTGCTCGTTAAAGCGCCACTCTTCAATGCCCTTAGCCCGCAGCAGCGCAATGCCCTCATAAATCAGACCGGCAATCTCATCCACATGTTTAAGACCGGACTCCGTCAACGCAACGTCAACGCCAAACAAAGCACCACCCTGATAATCAAAACTCTGTCCAGCACGCAGGCTATCTGCCCAACCCCGAGCTTTAAGCACCGATAACAAGCTACCACTGCCTTCATGACCCAGAATATTACCAATGTAATTCAAGGGTTTGACATGCCAATACCGTTCAGCATCTGGCACGGGAAAATTTATCGATAAGGAGCGGCGATTTTGCACCGGCTGAATATTTATCCACCGCGGCAAGCTGCCCGCCGTGAACAAAGCTTGCTCAATGGGCGCAAGATCCCGGCCACGATTTTTTACCCCAGCAAACTTGGGCAGCACCATGGCCTCTAACTGATCGAGTGATTCACGACCGATCACCGTTAGAGTCATAATATTGGCTGAATAATTCTTGTCGTAAAACGCGAGCAACTGTTCGCGCAACGCGACTTCATTATCACTGCGCAAGGTCTCGAGATTGCCGACTGAAAATTTAGCAAAGGGATGATCTTGATTAATCTGCGCCTTAAAGACCGCCAACTCTCTGCGCCCATCATCACGTATACGAGCCCGGTATTCTGAGTTCACCGCATTCACTTCACGCTGAACATATTCGGCATTAAACAAAGGTCCGACAAAAAATTGCGCGAACTGATCTAGTGCCGGCTCTAAGGAATCTGCACTAATATCGAAAAAATAATTGGTATGTTCAAAAGAGGTAAAGGCATTGTGACTGCCACCATTGGCGGTTATATACGCTTGATATGCACCGGCCTCTGGGTATTTTTCAGTACCGAGAAACAACATATGCTCTAGGAAGTGGGCTAAACCTTGGTAGTCCTTAGGATCTTGTCGACTGCCAACATTAACATCTAGCGAGGCTGCCGCCTTATCGGCGGCCGAGTCTGAGATCAGCACGACTTTTAGGCCATTTTCCAATTCCGTGTAGCGATATTCTCGCTGATCACTAACGGGCTTTAATACTGCACTAGTATCCCGACTATTTAGCCAGTCAGAGCCCAGCCAGCTACACGCCGCCAACTGAAAGAAAATGACTATCAAACCCACTGATTTTAAATATCTCACAATCCTTCCCTTACCTCATTTGAGTATTAGATATCGCCTGATTCGCCTAGCAGCATGTCGTTAGGATGCAATTCTGGTGTTTTTGGGCGGGGCCAAGCATATAAAATCGCTTTTACTAGGGTTGCCAGGGGAATAGCAAAAAACACCCCCCAAATACCCCAAATACCCCCGAATGCCAGCACCGCCACAATAATGGCCACCGGGTGCATATTCACCGCCTCGGAAAACAACAACGGCACCAAGACATTTCCGTCTAGGGCTTGAATCACACTGTAGACAATGAACAAGGTTAAAAACTCCCCACCCCAGCCCCATTGAATGAAACCCACCAACAATACCGGCAGGGTCACCACCGCCGCACCGATGTAGGGAATGACAACTGAAAGGCCGACAGCAAGGGCTAGCAAGGCAGGGTAATTCAAACCAATGACAACAAAAGCGACATAGGAAACCACCCCAACAATTACAATTTCAACCGCTTTACCGCGCACGTAGTTGGCCACCTGCACATTTGCTTCCGCCCAGACTGCTTTTAATAACGGCCGCCTACCCGGAAGAAAACTTGCCATCCAACCCAATATGGTTTCTTTGTCTTTCAGAAAGAAAAATACCAGTATGGGTATAAGAACGATATTGATCATGACACCCAAGACATTGGGCAACTGGGCGATCGAGAAAGACAATAAATACTGCCCAACCGAACCCAGCTCCTTGCTCGCCAAGGCCATCCATTCTCGAATCTGTTGCTCAGTAAACATTTCCGAGCGCTGCGGCAAGAGCAACAGCAAATGCTGCAATTGACGCAGCATGACCGGCAACTCCTGAAACAAGTTGGTTAACTGCTGCCAAACCAGGGGCAGTAAGACCACCAACACCCCAAAGAAAATAGTCACAAAAACCGTATATGTAATTGTGATGGTCAGCCACCGAGAGACACCCATACCAATGAGTCGAGCCATCAGGCCTTGCATCATAAATGCCAGCACAATACTCGCCATAATCGGCACCAAGACATTTCCCAAGGTCAGCATTAGCAGCAAGCAAGCGACAATCAACAAGAGCAGAACAACCGTCTCTTCTTCTGCAAACAGGCGATCAAACCATGAACGAACGATACCCAGCATGACTGAGGTTCCTATTGGGTTGGTGATGTGAGTTGGGCAGTGTTACTTCTTTTTAAATAGATAGCGATAAGTACCGGCATTATCTTCACTTAGCAGCAAGGCATGACCGCTTTGCTTAGCAAACACCTCGAAATCTCTGACAGACCCGACGTCTGTCGCCAACACTTCAAGCACTTCGCCACAGGCCATTCGATTGAGTGCCTGCTTGGCTTTTAACAATGGCAGAGGGCAATCTAGCCCTACTGCATCTAAAAAAACATCAATATCAGTCATAATCCCCGTGCATAACATGATAAAAACGCTAGTATAGCTCGCCACGTCACCAGCCCCAAGCTAGCACTTTTACAGAATAAGAAGGTCATACGCTAGTACGCTCTTGTATGATCAAGACTCAATCCTGATTTTAGCGATGTAAGGGATATACGATTGACAGTGTTTAAACATTTACTCGGTATTGCTTTGTTGCTGAGCGCAAGCTTCAGCCTAGCCGATAACAGCTCATCAGATAATTTACCTGATCTCGGGGACGTTACCGCATCGCGCTACTCCGCCCAACAAGAGCACGACTTGGGCAGGATGTGGCTGAAAATGTTCCGCAATAGCGTGAAAACTATAAATGATCCTCTCATGCAGGACTATATCGAGTCACTGCTGTACCAACTGGTCTCAAACAGCGAATTAAAAGACCGCCGCCTTGAAACTGTGGTGGTCGACAATCCCACTATCAACGCATTCGCGGTACCCGGTGGAGTCATTGGCGTACACAGCGGCTTATTTCTCAATACCGACAACGAGGCACAGCTTGCCGGCGTTCTCGCCCACGAAATTGCCCATATTAGTCAGCGGCACTTTACCCGCTCACTAGACAAATCTGCACAAAGCACAATTCCAACTCTGGCGGGCTTACTCGCCGGCATCATACTCGCGGCAACAGCCGGTGCTGATGCCGGTATCGCCGCTATCACCGCCACCCAGGCAGCCGCCCTGGATAGCCAGTTGCGCTTTAGTCGTCAAAACGAGCAAGAAGCCGACCGCTTAGGTATGGAGACACTCGCTAAGTCCGGCATGGACCCCAGCGCTGTTCCAGCCATGTTTGAAAATATGAGCAAGAACCTGCGCTATGCCCGATCTAAGCCGCCGGAGTTTCTGCTCACTCACCCACTAACTGAAAGTCGCGTCAGCGACAGCAAAAATCGCGCTCGTCAGTATCCAAGAAGGGTCTACGTCGACAATCTCAATTACCAACTGATGAAAATGCGGGCCACCTTGTTTCACAGCCATAATGCTGAGGATCAGCTTAAAAACTGGTCCGAACCTCAAAACGTTAACGGCGAAGCCTATCGCTACGGGGTGGTCATTGCTTTAATAAAGTTGGAGCGCTGGGACGAAGCCAGAGAAAAACTCGAACCGCTGCTAAAAGATGGCGGCAATCGAATTGCCTATCGGATCGCCGAAGCTGACATCCTTATCGGGAAAAAAGAGATCGACAAGGCAATCGCCCTGCTAAGTGGCTTGTTAACCATCACCCCAGGCAACCATCCTTACACCATGGCGCTTGCCGATGCCTTGCAAGCCGCCAATAGCTACGATGCGGCCGACCTGCTACTCAGCAAACAAACACGCGAGCGATCAGAAGATCCCGATCTATGGTATCAGCTTGCAGAAGTTCGTGGCTTAGCCGGTAATATTCTGGGAGTGCATGTCGCCCGCTCAGAGTATTTTATTCTTGTCGGCCAATTTGAGCGCGCAAAACAACAGCTGCGCTACGCTTATGAGCGCACAGCTAGCAATCATATTGAACAGAGCCGAATCAGGCAGAGACTAAAAGACATTGCCGACATGGAAGAAAAGCTGAAGAAACTATAAATACCGGGCAAATTATAAATGGGAAAAAGGGCAAGCGTCATCTGAAATAAAAAGGCCGCTTAGTTCAGCGGCCTTAGATTTCATTTGGTACTGGATGCTGGCGACGATTAACGCTTGCCGGCGGCAAAATCCAACATCCGAGTGAGAGGCTTCATGGCCTGCACACCCAACTCTGGATCTATAAACACCTCATTTGAACCGCTTTCTAATGCCGCGGCCAAGTTATCCAAGGCATTCATTGCCATCCACGGACAATTTGCACAGCTTCGACACGTTGCCCCGCTGCCAGCGGTAGGCGCAATAATAAATTCTTTATCTGGCACCAACTGCTGCAGCTTATAAAAAATACCTTGGTCAGTTGCCACAATCATTTGCTTATTTGGCAGGTCGCGAGCGGCATTAATAATTTGCGTGGTTGATCCCACCATGTCACCTAGCGCAACCACGCTGGCAGGTGACTCCGGATGCACCAGTACCGCTGCATCTGGATAAACTTGTTTAAGGTCTAAAATACCCTGCGCTTTAAATTCTTCGTGAACGATGCAAGCACCATCCCATAGCAAGACATCGGCGCCCGTCTCGCGGCGAACATAATCGCCTAAATGCTTATCTGGGGCCCACAATATTTTCTGGCCTTCGCCGTCCAAATAATCCACAACATCTAAGGCAATACTGGAGGTGACAACCCAATCAGCGCGAGCTTTTACGGCCGCCGAGGTATTGGCATACACAACCACCGTCCGGTCGGGATGGGCATCACAGAAAGCAGCAAACTCTTCAATAGGGCAACCAATGTCCAAAGAGCAGGTGGCCTCTAGGGTCGGCATTAACACCCGTTTTTCTGGCGACAATATTTTTGCGGTTTCGCCCATAAACTTTACACCGGCAACCACCAATGTAGACGCGTCGTGGTCGCGACCAAATCGCGCCATTTCTAGGGAGTCAGACACGCAGCCACCCGTTTCTTCAGCTAGCGCCTGGATCTCGGGGTCGGTGTAGTAATGCGCCACCAAGACAGCATTTCGCTCAACAAGAAGGCGTTTAATTTTTTCACGCAAAGCCGCCCGCTCGTCAGCAGGTACCTGGGGTCGGTCATGCAACTGCGCCAAATGTTCGCGAACCACCTGTTGCGCTGAAGCTTGTTCCACCATAAATCCATCTCTTTGTCGCAGATACTCGGACGCGGAGTTTAACAGATTTGATGACGGCAATCCCAGCGCTAAGACCCACGCAAATAGCACTCTCTGTCATCAAGACCGAAGTTTAGCGGTGGTTTAAATGCACAATTTTTTATTCTAGCCAAGCTCGAAACACCGTAACATCAAAGCCAAAATCCATAAAAATACTTAAATATCATAGATATACGAAATAAAAACCCAAAAAATCACCTGCCGCGCCACCCATTAAATCTTAGTAAACAACTGTTGACAAACAGGCTCGCCGCAACTATTGTGCACACACGTTCACTAAAATGTGAACATACGTGTACTAACAATTTAAAACCACTGTGTTGCAACTGCCAAAACGCGCAATAAACACAGTTAAAGGAGAAGATATGAGCCTTGCCACTACAACATCCCGCAGCGCATGGCGTCGTATTGTCGATACGCCGATCATTAACGCGCTTGCAGCGCCCCACGGCATTGGTCGCTATCTCGAGGTGATCAATCCGATGTGGTCCCTAGATAAAAGCCGAATTCCCGCACGCATAAGCGCCATTACTGCAGAAACTGACGATAGTGTGAGCATCGAGCTATCGCCCAACGGCGAGTGGACTCACTTCCAGCCGGGACAATTTGTTCAAGTCTTTATTGAGATTGATGGTCGCCAACACAGCCGCAGCTACTCTCTTAGCAATAGCGCCTACAGCCGCAAACCGCGAATCACTGTCAAGGCGCATGATGATGGCTTTGTCTCTAAATACATCAATACGCATTTAAAAGTGGGAGATCGCATAAACATCTCATCTGCGCTAGGCGAGTTTGTGCTGCCTGCGCAAATTCCAAACGCACTGCTTTTCATTGCGGCTGGCAGTGGCATCACTCCCATGATGGCGATGTTAGAAACCCTGCTAGAGCACCACCACAGCGGCGCCATCACCCTGCTCTACTACAGCCGAAATAATGCAAGCTGCATATTCCGCCGGCGCTTAGAAGACTTGGCAAAGAAGCACAGCAACTTTTCATTATTCTTGGTGTTTAGCACTAGCTCAACACCGCAGACATTGCGCGGCCACTTTGATCAGAGTCATTTGCTCAGCGCGATCAGTTCAGAGAATGGCCTTGCAGAGCACACCGGCGCTATCACATTGCCGCTAACGTATGTCTGCGGTCCTGAAGGTCTAATTGACAAAGTAAGCGCCGAATACGAACTTTTGGGACATAGCGATAAGTTGCGCAGTGAGCGATTCAAGGCGCCCACCTCGCAAGCCCCCGGCGAAGCGAGCGGCAGCATTGCCTTCAAGCAAAGCCAGCAGATCATTGATAACGACGGCCGCGCGCTATTAGACCAAGCTGAGGACGCCGGCTTAAATCCACAATCAGGCTGTCGCATGGGAATTTGCCATACCTGCAGCTGCCTCAAAACCAGCGGCACCGTCCGCAATATTAGCACCGGCGAATTAAGCCACGGCGAAGAGCATATAAGACTCTGTGTTTCGCAGGCACTTGGCGATGTCGCCCTGTCGATTTAATGACCACAACAAACACCAATAGCAGCTATTTAAGGGGTAAACCCATGACTAAAATTACACTTAATGAAGACCAACTCGCCGCCTTTGGCAACGAGATAGACGCCATAAAGCAGAGCGCCTTAAAGCAACGCGGTCAAAGAGATGCAACGTACATAAAACGAATTGTATGGATTCAACGAGCGCTGGCTATCGGCTCTAGAATCAGTATTTATGCTGCATTGCCATTTTTACCTTCACTGGGCTTATCGGTCGCTAGCTGGCCGCTGTTCTGGATCCTAATCGGTCTCGGCAGTATCGGCCTGGGCGTGGCCAAAATTCTAGATAATATGGAAATTGGCCACAATATTATTCACGGTCAATACGACTGGATGGGCGATCCACGCTTCCATTCCCAGCACTACGACTGGGATACAAACTGCCCCAGCGATCAGTGGGCACACTCACATAATTATGAACACCATACCTTTACCAACGTGCTCGGCAAAGATCGTGATATTGGCTATGGAATATTACGCATGGATCCCAGCCAACAGTGGCATCCGGCCTATTTGGCAAACCCGATCTACGCCACTCTTTTAATGTTGTTTTTCGATACCGGTGTAGCCCTTCACGATGTCGAAATAGATAGCCTACGCTCAGGTAAAAAGACATTTCGTGAGACCTGGCCAAAACTAAAACAGTCACTGCGTAAAACCGCAAGAATCTTTAGCAAAGATTTTATTCTTTTTCCCGCCTTGGCTGGCCCGCTGTTTCCCATCGTAATGGCGGCAAATGCCGTGGCCAACCTCATTCGTAACATTTGGACCTTCACCATTATATTTTGTGGTCACTTTCCTGCCGAAGTGCATACATTCCCGGAACATGTCTGCGAAAATGAAACACAGGGACACTGGTATTACCGTCAACTGCTTGGCTCAGCCAACCTTGAAGGTGGCAAGCTCTTCCATATCATGAGCGGCAATTTGTCTCATCAAATTGAGCACCACCTGTTTCCAGATGTACCCGCACATCGCTATGCAGAGCTTTCCGTAAAAGTGCGCAAGGTGTGTGAGAAGTACGACATACCCTATAACACTGGCCCATTGTGGAGCCAGTACGCCTCGGTTTGGGCGAAGATCTTTAGACTTTCTCTACCCCAGCAGAACACAGCTACTGCCATTACCGCGTAAGCTAAAACCCCAGCCTGATAAATCCTCTGCTGGTCACATCCAGCAGAGGATTGTAAACTTAGCTGCTAGTTCCTGAGCGCCGCCAATAGCAAAACTGTGAAAGCGTAAGTGAGTTTGGCGAAGGTATCCTTCTCGACCAAGAATCCGGTAACACTATGAGTCGTCCCCAAAAGCGTCATCGCAGCCATGGCGATACGCTAATCAACACTCGACAGGCATTATTAGAAGCGGTTTTAGAGCTGATAAACCGCGACAAAAGCTTCGACGGTATCAGCCTGCGTGAAGTTACCCGTGAAGTAGGTATTACTCCGGGCGCCTTTTATCGACATTTTCCAGATATGGACAGCCTCGGTTTAGAACTGGTCACATCGTCGTTCAGCACGCTGCGCACCATGCTAATAACGGTACGTGCCAACCCCATCCCAGAAGAATTAATTATCCGCCGGTCCGTCGAAACCTTTATCACCTATGTGCGCGCACATCGGCGCCAGTTTCAATTTATTAGCAGAGAAGCCTCCGGTGGCGTTGCCATTATTCGCAATGCTATCAACGACGAATTCAAACAACTCGAAGTCGAACTCGCAAGCGATTTATCGAGGTTAGTAAGCAGTGAGAGCTGGAGCGAAGAAGACTTACAAATGCTGGCTAGCTTGATGATTGGGTCGATGATTCAAATCGTCACCCAACAGCTGATGGGACGACCACGCGGTGAAGACGACGCCGAATTAATTCTCAAAGCCGAAAAACAACTGCGGCTTATCGCTCTGGGTGCAAATGCCTGGCACAGCACGAGCAGCAAGAATGACGCTTGATGACCAAGACCCCCAGCTGTTGATCGATGCCGTAAATCAGATCATGCCATTTGGCAAATACCAAGGTAGGAAATTACTAGAACTACCGGAGCCCTATTTAGTATGGTTTCACAAACAGGGGTTCCCAGCAGGAAAGCTGGGGAATCAATTAGCGCTAATGTACGAAATCAAGCTTAATGGCCTTGAAAATATGCTGAGACCATTACTGCGCTAAACTCATGAAATTTATCGATGCGCCTCAGCACCTCTAAGAAACAAAAAGCTGCTGATAGCTCAGCGACCATGGCTTATCAACTCGCCAAAAATCCATTTTTCAGCATCTCTGGTCTAAACTCTCGAATAATATCTCTATCTGGCTCTAGTAAGGCTTCATTTTTGCCCTCGTAATATATCTCTGACAGAAGATCTTTAATCAAATTTATTCTGGCTTCTTTTTTGTCATTGGCTCGAACCACAATCCAAGGGGCTGACTGATTATGAGTCCGGCTTAGCATCTCATTTCGGGCCGCACTGTAATCGTCCCAGTAGTGCTGAGCTTCACGGTCTATCGGACTAATTTTCCAGTGTGACAGCGCGTCTCTCTCCCGCGCCGCCAGACGCTCGTGCTGCTCCTCTTTGCTGATATCGAGATAGTACTTGCGTATCTTAATCCCAGACTCAATTAGCATACTCTCCAAGGGTTCTACCATCGCGAAAAATTGCTCAAGGTCTGAGTCAGTACAGAAACCCATAACACGCTCAACACCAGCTCGGTTATACCAGCTGCGATTGAAGATAACGAACTCCTGTGATGCTGGTAAATGCGGCACGTAACGCTGAAAATACCAAGTATTGAGATCTCGTTCTGATGGCTTCCCCAAAGCCACAACCCGGGTTTCTCGTGGACTCAAGTGCTGGGTTATTCGCTTTATAACACCATCTTTGCCGGCGGCGTCTCGGCCTTCCATAATGACCAGTATTCGATCGTCGCAGGCAATCAAGTGACGATGTAGTTTCACCAATTCAATCTGTAAAGCGCGCAGGGTCTGCTTGTAGTTTTCCATGGTATTAACCTAATTATCTGATATTACTAACTAAGACGTTTTAACAACGATATCGTGTAGTATTTCGCCGGCCAACGCGACTCGATCTGCCGCGTTAGACATATGACGATAGACTTCTCGACGCTTCATGATTTCTAAAATAAATTGAACGCTAGCAGCAACCGCTTGACGCTCGGGCACATCAAGAGGCTCCAATAGCACCTCCAAGTCACTGGCATCCAGCCGATGGGCATCCGTTAGTGTTGCCATATAGTGGTTAGCATCAAACAATTCGACTAAGGCCGCGCGATACAGGTTTTCGATTTTACGTTCTGTTGTCCGTGCGCGATCCGCGTCGAGTTTTGCCTGTTCGGGCATCTTCTGTAAGGCGCTATACCCGGAATGCAAAGCACGGCTTCCCTCATCGAGCAGAACAGCCATGGCAAGAGTGTGCTCATCTGGGGGCAAGCCAAGCAGATACATTTCGCGCACCGTAGTCTCTGCATAGCTAAGCACATCATCAATAGCTGTTATCGAGCGATAAATATCCTCACGATCAATGGGCGTAGAAAAAGTCTGATGCAAGGCCTCCAAATTACGTTCTTTAAGGCGACCGCCCTGCCTCTCAAATATTCTTGTTTGATTGGCATAATTCTCATCCCCCGTGCGCATATAGTTAAGCAGGGACCCTGAACATTGAACCGCATTTTCACACTGCGCCACGAGTAGCGAAAAGAAATCCTCTGACTTTGGTAAGAGCCGTGAGGCAAACTTCTTCAGCAGGGAAATAGCTTCTTTTTCCGCCATGTCACCTCCATGATTTATCCAAACCTGATAATTAAAGTGCCGAGCTAAGGAGCTCAAAAAGTCCATATATGACAACGCCGAACAGTGCCGTAAAAGGAATAGTCACCAGCCAAACCATGACAATTTCCTTGGCCTTAAACCACCTAACAGCGCGCGGGTGCTCAGAGGCACCCACGCCCATAATAGCGGTGCTAACCACATGAGTCGTCGAGACCGGCCCGCCAAAGATAGAGGCGCCGAATATCACCGCGGTAGAGGCAAGTTGCACATCAAAGCCGTGCAAGGGGCCAAGCTTGTAAATGCCAAACCCCACGGTGCGCACAATACGCCAGCCACCCAGCAAAGTGCCTATAGTAATACTAGCAGCGCTCACCAAAATGACCCAGAAAGGCACACTGAAGTCACCAAGAAAGCCACCGAGCACCAGCATCAGAGTAATGATACCCATGCCCTTTTGTGCGTCGTTGGTGCCGTGGGCAAAGGCTAAGGCAGCGGCGGTGACCCACTGTGCCCGCCGTAGTTTTTTATTTGCACTGGGGGCTGCCGCCCTCAGTATAAGCCGCATAAACTTATGCAGAATAAAGCCCATGGTAAAACCGATAAGTGGCGATATCAGCAGCGCCGTGATTATTTTAAACACCCCCACTAGGCGACCTTGGCGGATCTCATCTAAACCCCAATGTATGTCACTTGCATTCGCGCCCATTAGCACCGCGCCAATTAAGCCGCCTACCAGGGCATGAGAGGAAGAGGAAGGCAGGCCAACCCGCCATGTAAGAAGATTCCACGCTATGGCGGCCAACATGCCGCAGCTCACTATGGAAACCGAGACCAGCTCCGTAAGACCGCTTAGATCAACAAAGCCGCCGATGGTGTCAGCGACAGCGGTTCCCCCGAGTATGGGTCCGAGAAAGGTAAATCCACCCACCAGTATTAAGGACTGCGCCGGCGTCATTGCCCGGGACGCCACCAAGGTGGCAATCATATTGGATGCATCGTGCATGCCATTGGTGAAGTCAAACACGATGACAACTAGAATAGAAAATATGACTAAGACGAGTATAGGTTCCATATCCAGCTATACTACTCCCTGCAAACCAAGCCGCGCGATACAATCTACCGTGATCGCGCTATTTAGAACCATCAACTATATAAGACTAGCCGAGCAACGATACGCCGCGCCAAGGTAATAGCAGCCGACTTTAGCGATGCATTAAAAATGATAAGTTATCCCCAGCAATCCCAGCTTATACTGCTCGGTCAGCTTTTTTTGACCATAACACCCTAGGATCACTCAACTCTTGATAGCAAAACAGACAGCCCATTGAAAGAAAGAATCGATAATTTTATCGCCCCACCCTGCAACGAGAGTATCGACATTCTTTATCAGGATGAACACATACTACTTATCAATAAGCCCACCGGCTTGCTGAGCCTCTCGGGCAAGAATCCCTTAAATAAAGATTCGGTGCATTTCCGCATGCGCAAGATCTTCCCAGATATCACCTTGGCGCATCGTTTAGACTTTGGTACCTCTGGGATCATGATTTTGGCCTTGAACAAGGCCATCAACGCCAAGCTGACTAAGCAGTTCCAATGCCGCAGTGTGCAAAAAACCTATCTAAGCGAATTATTCGGCCATATCGACGAAGACAGTGGTGTTATAGATGCGCCGATTGCAAAAGACGCTGAGAACTTCCCCATGGTCAAAATCTGTGAACAATCGGGTAAGCTCGCTCAGAGTCACTTCCAAGTGATCGCAAGACTAAATAATCCAACTCGCAGTCGAGTGCTCTTCACCCCCATAAGCGGTCGCACTCATCAACTAAGAATTCATAGTCTTGCCATTGGCCACCCTATTCTGGGCTGCGATTTGTATAAAAATCAGCTCTCAGAAAACTTAGCCTCAAGATTGCTATTACACGCCGACTCCTTGGAGTTTGACCATCCTGTAACGGGCAAAAGAATGTCATTAAATTGCCCATGCCCGTTTTAGCACTAATTGCAGATTGAGAGTATTTAATACTCGCAATAGGCGCCAGCTGGTTGCAATGCGTTTAACGCGAAGGCAGCCCGCCCGTTTAAATCGCCTATCACGCTAATAGGGATTACAGCGCAGCACAACCTTGCCAGTAATTTCGGCGCTATCGATGCGCTTATGCACCGCCTGGGCTTGATCTAGATCGACAATGGCGTCAATCTTGGGCTGCAAATGCCCTTGCTTTAATAGAGCGAACAAATGACTCACATCCTCCTTGAACTCTTGGGGGTGTTTTTTACGCCGGTTTTGAATATTGTAAAACTGACTCTCCTTACCATTGGGTAGCATCCGCCACCCTAGCAGTAATTTGAAAAAGCCCCAGAGTAAGGACGGCACTTTCTCTTCGCCGGTGGTTAGCTGCAAAGCACCAAAGCCAATCAGTAAGCCACCACGCTTGAGGCAGCGATAAGATCTTGACCAATTGCGACCGCCAATCGTGTCAAACACCACATCGACACCCTCGCCAGCAGTGAGGCGTTCTATCTCAGAAACAAAGTCGTCTGCCCGGTAATCTATGGGCTCCGCCCCCAATGCGCGAACTGTGTCGTGCTTAGCCTTTGAAGCCGTGCCGTACATTTTAAGACCTTGCAGCCGCCCCAGCTCCAGCAACCCTGTACCTACTGCGCCCGCCGCAGCATGGACTAGACAAGTGGAACCCGCTGGCAGCTCCCTAATCCGTGTCAGCATTTGGTAGGCCGTGGTATACGACAAAATCATCGCCACAGCCGCCGCCGGATCCAAGCCATCTGGGGCGGCAATCAATGAGTCCGCAGATACACATAGATACTGAGAATAGCCGCCTATAACCGGCATGTCCGCCACATACTGCCCTAGCTTAAAATCAGTAACCCCCTCGCCCAAGGCATCTACAACGCCAAACCAATCATAACCAGGAATAAATGGTGGTTTATCCTTTATGCCGTAATACTGACCCTGCCGAACGATGGTGTCTGTAAACCCGGTTCCAGCAGTGAGCACTTTTACCCGCACTTCGCCACGCTTTGGCAGCGGCAAAGAATCTTCTACCCTTAATTTTAGAACCTCAGGCCCACCAAACTCGGAGACCTCAATATAGTGATACGATGTGTTATTGACCATTGCGCAGTCCCTGACGATATAAAGCATTGATAATACCCTGATCACGGCACAAAAAACGCTTACCATCGCCATGTAGCCGCATTACAAGCCTTGCCAAAGTTCTCCTTTACAAGACACCTCAGCACACGCAACTAGAACAGCAGCACTAGCCGCGAAGTCGCATTGTTCCCGGCCCTCCAAACGTACAACAATCCGCAGGCGAAAATTAGAAGCCGAACCGAAAAACCGCGAGTATAAACACCGAGATCTGTGTTACTAGACATTGGTGACGGCCTACACTTTCCTTAAGACACGCATCCCCGCCCCTATCAATGAATGCTTTTTTTCATAAATTGCATAGTAATAACCGCCTCTGGTTTTAGAGCAACTGCTAGACTAAATGACACTATGGATTAAATATTTTACTACGTCATGCGCGCTGAATTCAGACAGCCTAAGAGTGAACTGTCGACTTTAACGTAGTAAATAGTTGATTTAGTTACGCAGTATTCACAGAAAATAACTTAGTCTCGACTCGACCCTATTAAAAACAGATATCAATGATATTACACAGCTAACAAGCTAGCTTTCTACGCCTGACAGCTATTTTATAAAAACCAAAAAATCAACACGCCTAAACAAGAACCCTTATTAAAAGGCGATTATCAATCATTGAGGTTACTATAATGAACACCGCACTAAATGAACCGCTACAAAAATATGATGACGCCAGTGCTATTAGAGATATCTTAGATCAGCAACGAGATAGTTTTAACTTAGATGGCTACCCCGATATAAAAATTCGACTGAACCGCTTAGATCGCTTAGCGAAATTACTTAAAGAAAACAAAGTCCTTATTTCTGAGGCTATATGCAGCGACTTCAGTAATCGCTCAAATTTTGAGAATGTGGTTTTTGATGTACTGGCGGTATTAGAGAGTATTAAGTATTTGCGTAAACGCACAGCTGGCTGGATGAAGCCAGATAACCGTGGGGCAAATTTCCCTCTTAACTTATTCGGTGCCAAGGCCCAAGTATTTTATCAACCATTGGGAGTAATCGGCATTATGGCGCCGTGGAATTTCCCTTCAAATCTCATCTTTTCGCCGCTGGCGAATGTCTTGTCTGCTGGTAACCGAGCTATTCTTAAACCCTCTGAAGTCACGCCGGCTACGTCCGCGTTGATTGCTGAGCTGGTGCCAAAGTATTTCGCGGCGGAAGAGGTGAGCGTGGTAACTGGAGGTCAAGAAACATCCGCAGCCTTTAGCGCTCAGCCTTTTGATCACCTAATCTTCACCGGAGCGCCGTCAATCGCAAAGCATGTTATGCGCGCGGCAGCTGAAAACCTCGTACCCCTAACCCTAGAGCTAGGTGGTAAGTGCCCTGTCGTACTAGGCCGCGACGCCAATATGAAAAGTGCTGTCGAGCGAATCATGACATTCAAAACCTTGAATTCCGGTCAAATCTGTCTCGCGCCTGATTACACATTTATGAAGAAAGAACAGGTTCCCGAATTTATCGAGCTCTGTAAAAAGTACGTAAAGGACACATTTGGCACACTCTCCACTAACGATGACTATTGCTCCATTATCAACCCACGTCATCGCGCAAGAATAGTCGGCTACCTAGATGATGCAAAGCAGCGTGGCACTGAAATCATTCCCTTAAGTGATGACATCGGTTTAGAAAAGCATGCGGACCACCACAAATTAGCGCCAAGTTTGGTGATCGATCCTGCGTATGACAGCAAGATCATGACAGAGGAAATATTTGGCCCCGCGCTGCCAGTTAAAACCTATGAAAATATTAGTGAAGTTATCGACTATATAAACGCCGGCGAGAGACCACTTGCACTCTACTACTTCGGGCATTCCAAGCAAGAGTCAGAGCTACTTAAAACTAATACCACGTCTGGCGGAATGGTTGTGAATGATGTCGCCGCCCATATACTTCAAGACAATCTGCCTTTTGGCGGTGTCGGCAATAGCGGCATGGGCTGCTATCACGGCTTTGATGGCTTCCGTCAGTTCAGCCACGCCAAGGCGTATTATAAGCAGGGGGCGATTAGCCTGACCTCTTTTCTAAAAGCGCCGCGATCGAATGCGGTACTTAAAGTATTTGAAAAGATTATGGGTTGAAGCCCCTAATTAGCATATGCAAACGCCGACTATAAGTCGGCGTTTTTGATTGTAAACCACGATAATACAGCGCAAGGAAAGCTTGGCGATAAAAAATTTAACTTCCGTAAGAGAGAGCTAGAATGGGAGTGTATTTCTGATCTTACGACTATCTTTAACAAGAGTTAAAGTGAGTCTAAGCAGCACTAATCTATATCAATCAGATGAAAATAGAGCATCGCAGCTACCGAAGATACAAGCGTTATCATTCCAAAAAGACCTGGAATAAATATCAAAACGTCGGCCACGGCTCCATCTCCGACCGAAATAAAATCCAGCTTAATCTGGTAGCCATCAAAAAATATACTAGCCATATAAAATAATACACCGCCCCATAAGGCTAATACGAGACCGAGGGAGATCAGCCCTTCCTGCCCTGGCGTCAAGCCCAATGCCGCCAGTGAAATCCCGAAAACAATCACTAAAATCCCGCCAAAAAATAGCCCCGCATATAACGGTCGCCAAGCGGATGAAGAGCCTAAAATCTGCAACTCAAAAAACTGAGATAGTAAATCTAGCGGGATATTAAAAAATAGCTGGAGAAGCAATACAAAACCACCAAGCAAGCCAAGCGCCAGCGACAGAACACCATGAACAAAAAGTGGAGTATTTATTATGTTTTTCATCATTATATAAAGTGTATTTTATAGCGTATCGAAAACACTACTTTTATTATAAAAACGCATCCACGATTAAAGCTTACTCCGCTCGCCCCAATGCACATCGACACCACAAGCCCCCTAACTATATCGGGGGCGATGCAGACGACGCTGTGACCGAGAAACAAGAAATCCAAGCGTTTACAAGGAGACGCCAAACAACCAGACTAACTGCGCAAAGCCTACCAAACCACCGAGCACGCCGCCCAGAAGCACCACTAATAACTGATCCTGCTCAAAAGCAGGTAATAGTAGCTGCTGAAACTCCTTGGGCTTTAAGGCCGCCATTCGCTTGCAAATCAAGTCGATAATCGGTTTCGCCAACTGTTGATTGGCCTCCGGATTATCGATTCTTTCAATGATCCGGCCCGCAGTATATTCCACTGATTTCTTCTTCAAATCTCTAAACGCTTCTGGACTGACGGCCAATTGAGCGGCGATTTTTCCCAGCATGTTTTTATTCAAGGCTCTGGTAACGTGGCGATTAACAATACGATGCACTTCCATACTGTTAGGCCCACCCCACAAATAGTCTACAAAGGCTTTAGGACTAAAGAACTGAGTGGTAAATACTTCCGCAAAGTCTCGACTCACCTCCTGCTGTCTACGCAAATAGAGGCCCTGAATTTTAAATGGACCGATCATTTTTGCCTCAGCTGGATGCGCGATCATCTTCAGCGCGATCCAGTTTGTGCCAGCGCCAACAAATACGCCAAAGGCAGGGAGAACCCAAATATGTGGAAACAGATACCAACACAAGGCCTGTATACACCCCAGGGGAAAACCAAACAATAATCCTGAACGAATAACAAAACGCAGCTCGTTGCCCGCACAACGCAGAAACAACTCATTGAGCACTTCTGGGTTATCACGCACCTGGCTCTCTGCAATGGCAGTAAAATCCACCAAATGGTCCGCGCGGTCACCAAACTCCTTGAGTATTCCCCTAGCCACATCCGGCAACTTGTCTTGAACCTTAGAAAAAACAGCCCTTTTCACCATATCAGGAGCATAATTCCAAGATTGAACGTTCTCCTCTACCAGTACATCTTCTATCCAATCATTGATATGAGGCCCGATCATTTCTTGGATATAACGAACAGAGTCACCGTCATCTAAGACCGCAACAAGTTCTTTTGGTGAGCAGATTTTGGCTACCGACATATTCACCAAATTTCGAATCAAACGTATCCGCAGACGAGGGATGATGCCCTGCCAGCCAAAAAACTGACCAATTCCCACAAAATTCACTGGGTAAAACATCATCTTGATGCCCAAGAGGTTAGTCAGCCATCCGACACCTGCCGTTAAGGGCGCTATAATTAAATACGGTATTAGCTCTGTCCAAACCACGCTCATCTCCATCTCGGTAATCAGTAATCAGTAATCAGTAATCATCTTATAAAAACGGAATTTCGCAATATAAAAAGGTATCTCAACGATAGGGGCCAATTTAAATACAAGGCAGTCAAGGCTATTGGCCATCAACAAACTCCGGTTCCCAAATAAATTCATGGAGCTGTTCGACGACACTTCGCTTGCGTTTCATAAAGACGCGCTCTTATGACTTACCATGAATATTTTGTCAGAGATGAGTGCAGCCTTCCCAGTGACTTATAGTTCTTTAAACTCTTTGGGAGAGCATCCTGTCCACTGCTTAAAGGAGCGAGAAAAATTGCTCGCACTGGCAAAACCAAGCTTATAAGCGACTTGATTAATACGCAGATCGCCAGCTTTTACATATTGCATTGCCAAATTTCGGCGGATCCGGGTAACTATGTCACCAAACGCTGCGCCCTTTTCTTCTAATTTTTGGTGCAGCGTTCTCTCACTCATCGCCAACTCCTTAGCAATATCAGCCTTGCCAAAATGGCCCTTTTCCAAGCCCTCTACCACTAGCTGTTCCACCCGATAGATAATATTCGACTTAAATATTCTATTTAACTGCTCTGTTAACAACTTGTCATTGAGCATTGCCATTTCTGGATTTGCGCTGGGCAATAACTCTATAGCGCTCCTGCGGGAAATTCTCATACCATCAAAAGGCGCATTAACAATGAATTCGCACTGCGCAAAGCCCTCAAGATAGGATTCGACATTTGGACTAGAACAGCGCCTAAGGAAAACTTGGGAGAACCCCGTCCCAACATCTCGAATCTCTCGAATAATAGAAATAACTGCAGCGACAAAACACTCTAAAACCCTATCAAATGTCTCCATCTGCGCCAAAGGACTCGCTGGCGCTGAGA
This sequence comes from Zhongshania sp. R06B22, assembly GCF_040892595.1. Lineage (NCBI taxonomy): Bacteria > Pseudomonadati > Pseudomonadota > Gammaproteobacteria > Cellvibrionales > Spongiibacteraceae > Zhongshania > Zhongshania arctica. Next base: position 3,241,045 of record NZ_JBFRYB010000001.1, read on the forward strand.
TCACCAAAAGAATATGCTCTTCTTCCTCGATCATATCAAAATGACCCGCTGAAATAAGATAGGGCAAAAACCGCTGCAACCGCTCAGCTACACCGATCAAGGTGGTACTGCAGGAAATAGCAAACCCTAGGGCGCTAAGATCAGCGGCCTTAATTCCGGCAAATATTTTAACCCCAATACAGGGGTCACCAGACTTATCCGTAATATAATCTATCAACGCACCAAACTGTTCAAAAGAGATGCGCTCGATCGGGTTATTAACCGACGGTATAGCTAAGCCTACGTCTGAAAAAACATTCTCCACGTTAAGCCCATGAGCCGCCAGCGATCTGGCAACTAGACCGCTAAAACTGGCCGTAAGATTTACTTCGCCGATAATATCGAGAAGATCAACTATCTCACTGGCATTTGAGCTTTGATTATTATTTTCCATAACTAGACATTCTACACCTAGCATCCCCAGCCTCAAAGCCAATAAATTGGCCTGAGCGCCATATGAATGTATTCGATGAGAAAATACCAGCAACTCGCCCCTAATGAATACATTTTCTCCGCGAGAGCATACAAATTGAGACCTATTCTAGGGAAGCCACTGCTAGTATCTAGTCATATAAATAACTAATAAATTAGTGGAGACTAGATAATGGCTAACTCATCAAGCGCGACGCAACAAAAAGACGCAAACCCAGCACCAGTAAAGAAGCTTGCTCGACTAAATTTTAACTCTCACCTAAATGACGAGTTGGTAGAGCAAACATTTGGCACAGAAATCTTACGAGAAGCGAGAGCACGGCTAGAGACCACAGAATTTCAGGAAATGCTGAACCGCCTATTTCAAACCGGCGATGTGACGTCTGATACCCTCGCCAAGAAAATGAGGGATCCCAAGGTAAAAAGCGATTATCAGACTGCCATTAGCAAAGGACTCGATGCGGTCGATGAACCATGCGAAGAACTCATTAACTTTATGAACCACGCCGTCAACATCCCGTCTTTTTTTGATCGGGAGCTTATCGAGGTCGGCGCGGAGGTCTTTTTAACCCGTTTCAACCCACTCACATTTTTTGCCTTTGGTTGGCCCTGCGCTGGACTCCAAGGCGCGTCCGTCGGTATAGCGGCGGCAGCCTGGATGACGAACCAGCCGCCAGAAGCAATGTCGCTAATGGATAATATCAAACGCGATGCAGCCTATCCCCGCTTGGTAGTGCGCTTTTTAGAAACGTTTAGATGGTTCACCGAAGTCGCCCAACCCGGCGCCGGACAGCTATACAGTAACGCCTTTGAGGCAAACTGCCGGGTACGGATGATCCACTCCCACGTACGCAATAGCGTGAAGGTCGATCAGGCTAACTGGAAGTTCACCCCGCCCCTAGGCTGGAATACCGATGAGCTGGGTACCCCACTCTCTGCCGCCGAAGGCTCAATTGTTGTAACCACATTAGCAACTGCGATCATGCTAGCTAAACGAAAATTAAGCATGCAAGTTAGTCAACGTGAAATGGATGGCCTCTTTCAATTCACCAGCTATCTTAACTATATGCAAGGGGTTCCCGAGGAACTGCTTTTCGACAATGCTCATGATACCTCGGTATACTTTGCAGCCTACCTAATGTCGATGGATCCCAACTGCTACAAAGACGCAGTAGACGCCACCTATTACGGGATACAGAATCTCCACCTTGAAAAAAGCTTGTTCCCCGATTCAAAAGTAACTCAGATACTGATGAGCGGTTTACTGCAAGCTTCGTGGCAGGAGATTTACGGCAACCGCCACCAGGAGTTTTACAAAACGCAAAAGCCGGCGCTATGGGCGAAGACACTGTTTAGATCAGTCAAGATCGGTGCCAAGGGCGTAAATATGGCCAGTAAGTATTCACCTTTTCTTAAACGCAAACTTAATGACTCAGGGCTCGCGCTGTGGAATGACCTATTCCCTAATGCTGAGAAAAAAATAAAGCAGCACTATAAATCCGTTACTAACGGTACTGAGCTAGCATAAATACTGAGCATAGGAATAAAATCGTGAATACTACATCAGCAAATATAGTAGCAAAACGCAGCGTGGTGGAAAAATCCAGCATCGCGCTAGCGCTGGATAGCAACGACAAAGCGGCTATTCGGCGCTACCAAAAAAACACACCAAAACCGGATATAAGTCATATCCCGGGAGACAACGGTCTACCCTTTTTAGGCCATTTTTTCCCATTCGTTAATGACATTCACGGCTGGCTAGATAAGCAATATCAGCAGCACGGCCCAGTTTTCAAATTTCGCAGCCCTATTATCGACGCGGTAGTCTTAATCGGACCAGAAGCCAACAAGCTTGCCTTTCAAAACGAAGGCCAAATTTTATCAAACTATCTGGCGTGGAGCCCGACGTTTGAAACGCTTTTCGATAACAGTCTGCTAGCGCGTGACTTTAAGGATCACAAAATTCATCGCAAGACCCTGCAGGCTGCGTTTAAGCGGCCTGCGATAGAAGGTCACATGGCTCTAATGAATCCTTTAATAAAGGACGACTTAGCAACATGGCCAAAGGGTAAAACCATTAACAGCATGAACCACATTAAGACACTGCTGCTAAATGCTGGCGCCAATGTTTTTCTCGGCTCTAAAACCGGCGAAAATACAGATAAGATAAACCAGGCTTTTATTGATATCGTAGCGGGCACATCTGACCCAATACGTAGCAAAGCTATTTGGTTTTCGCCCTACGCAAAAGGTGTAAAGGGAAACAAAACGATAAGTAAATATATTTTCGATAACATCAAGGAGCGCAGAGCTACCGAAAGTCGGGATATGTTTTCTTATTTATGTAATCTCCGCGATGATAATGGCGAACTAATGAGCGACAAGGCCATTAGGGACAACCTAATATTCCTATTATTTGCCGCGCATGACACTACAACCAGTGCACTAAGTGCGGTACTTTATGCGCTTGCCTCAAACCCAGATTGGCAGGAAGAACTTCGTGAAGAGATGCTCGGTCTTAATAAGGAGTTTCTTGAGTTTGACGACATAGATAAGATGGAGAAGACCAGCTGGACCATTAGTGAGGCGCTTAGAATGTACCCTGCGCTACACGGAATGCCACGCTACGCATTAAAAGAGTTTGAATTTAAGGGCCACACAATCCCAGCTAATAGTAATATTTTAGTATCAGCTGTTATGAGCCACTACATGCCGGAATACTGGACAGCTCCCTATACATTCGATCCACTTAGATTTTCACCGGAGAGAGCAGAGGATAAAAAAGACTTTTATCAATACATTCCCTTCGGTGGCGGCGCTCACAAATGCCTCGGAATGCACTTTGCTCAGGTGCAGGCAAAAATGTTTCTTTTCTATTTACTAAAATCGAATCGCGTAAGCAAAGATCCAAAGATGACATCCTACAAAGTTAACCGAGTGCCACTTGCCTTCCCTACGGATGGCTTGCCACTTAAATTCACAGCGATTTAATCTCGCCCTGCAACAGATGGTGAGCTTTAGGGTAGTCAGTCGCCCTAAAGCTCACCACCAATCAAACGACATAATTGAAAACGCCCCCAGGTTTGATATAAGCCAATGGGGGCGCATGTCTATTGACGGCCTCAGCTAAAAGGTCATCAAGAAAGGGAACAACTAGTCTTCTAATATCTAAGGCCAGACATAATAATGAAAATAAGCGCGCCGCTCACAGCAAGGATCCAGAAGTACATTGATCCACGCAGCCATTTAGGTGCGTAGTGTAACTCCATAAAATAGTCCGTGATCAAACTAGCCTTCAGGCCAACCAACATAATGACTAAAATTTCGGCGCTGCGCTTGGGCAGATGGTTAATAAACCAGTCAGCCTCAATTACTACAAACGAAAAAACCGTAATAACTAAAAGGATTATATAGACCGAAGCCGTCGTTACCAAAAAACTACGCGAACTTAGTTCACCACTCATGCTATGGCACCAAATAGAACAAAGAGAATAACAGCAGCCAAAGTAGATCTACCATATGCCAATAGACACCCACTCCTTCGAGTAAACCTATACTAGAGGAACTACCATTTGCGGCCTCCTGCTTGCATCGACTGCGCAACCAGGTGAGTAAACATGCACCGATCAGCACATGCATCAGATGAATGCCGGTGAAGGTAAAGTAGAATTCATAGAATCGGCTACTGGTGACCCCAATGCCGGCATTGATCTTTTCCACATATTCAAAGAGCTTAAAGAATACAAATAGGAGACTAAGGGCGAGTCCCGATAAGAGGGCGTTTGCGCTCGCAGATGGCTTGCCTGATCTATAAAGGATCACGGCCCTTGCTACGAAAAAGGAACTCGTCAATAGAACTAGGGTATTTATCAGACCAACACCCTGATTTAAGGACTGCGAGCCGTCCACAAAGACCTGATAGGTTTCCGGGCTCTCGAAGCGGCGCAGCATAAATGCCACAAACATCGCTCCAAAAACCACAAGATCACCAAATATAAGCACCCAAAAACCGGCCTCCACAGGTACATGAGAGCCGGCCTTGACAGTAAGTTCTCTATTCATCGCTACTAACTAGCATACGCAGATGAATTGGCTTTTGATGAAGCGCTCACTTCAACACCTTGAAGTTTCTTAACCGCACCCCAAAGCGCAACCATCATTACGGCAAAGAAGGCAAACAAGGATATATACGGCAGCCAAAATCCGAATAGACCGTCGTAGGCAAATGGGCCTTGGGTAAAGATATTAATCACACAGGCCGGAGCGCCAAGGGGAATAATCCACATACAGAAATAGCCGAACCATCTAGGGAACAAGGGGTTGGCCTGCTGATCTTTAAATACCGCAATACAAATACACATTACCTGTACAAGTGTCGCCGAGCCTACCCAGGTAGCGACTAACCAACCACCATCATGTAAGGCCTGGGTGATCTCAACCGAACGCTCGGGTCTAAACGCAGCGGTTCCCCAGAAAATCAACATCATGAAAGTGAAGAGAATACCGAATATACCGCTGGCAAGCTGGACGTTAGCCAAGATTGGCATGCCCATCGCCCGCTTCATGACTTCAGCCATAAGAACGAAGAGCGGGATTATAAACGCGAGGCCAAACATTGCGATGCTAAGACCAATTTTCTTCATTAAATTATTTTCTTGATAAAACGCTGCAATTTCGCCGGCACTGGCACTTGCCTGACCCAGCGGAGGCAACATCGGCGCGAGCACAAACACGCCAAGCACCACACAGAAAACAAAAAATCCGGTGCTATATATTGAGTATTCCGCATTTTGAAAGCGGTACTTTTCGTTATCTTTATTCATGACATCCCCACTATTATAGTTTTTAAAAAGCATCTGTAATTATGTAAATCTAACTTACTTTACTTTCTCTATCTTCCCACCGTACAACAAACTCTTTCATATCGGCCGTTTTCATCGACTCCCTATACGAAGCAACTGTGTCAGGCCACACATTAGGATTGCCATTTTTATCTAGGTAATAACTATTGCAGCCAGCCGCCCATATCGTATCTGGCATCGACGCGATCAATTTATCATTGAAGATTTTTGTGGCCTCTGCACTTGCCTGTACAGACAAGAATTCACCTGACAATATTTGCTCTATTAAAGGCATGAAATAGCCAATCTGCCACTCAGCGACTTCAATTACTGAGAAATTGGTAAGTGGGCTATTGGGGCCCATAATCATAAACATATTTGGGAACTCAGGAATTGCCACTCCCCTTAGGGCGAATTCGCCATCATCCCAAACATCATCAAGTAATACGCCAGCTTCGCCACGTATTTTCATGGGACGCATATAATCGTGCATGCGGTAGCCGGTCGCCAAAATAAGAACGTCCATTTCATGCAATTTACCGTCAGCCGTTCTTATACCCTTGGGCTCAATCGACTCGATACCCTCTGTCACCAAATGGGCATTTTCTTTTTGCATGGCGGGATAAAACGTTTCTGACCAAATAAAGCGCTTACATCCCGGCTTATAATCTGGGGTCAGCTTGGCCCTTAAGTCTGGGTCTTTAATTTCACCTAGGCGATCCATGCACTGCTGCTTGAGATTGGCAGTAGTCTGTCCCGTGGTATCAACAAGAATACCATCTACCATCTTCTCAATGCTTTTAAGCATTCTATTGGCCGTATCCTGCATACGCTGCGGATCATCTCTTAAAGCTTGGCGCTGAGATTCACTAACGTCGGGATTGCCGCCAATAAAGGGCGCAACCCAATGGGCTGTGCGTTGAAATAACTCTAGGCTTGCTACTTCATCAATAATTGCAGGCACTAATTGGGTACAGGTGGCGCCGTTACCAATAACACCAACTCGCTTGCCTTTTAAATTTAGGCTTTCATCCCACTTGCCGGTGTGAACCAAATCTCCAGCAAAATCGTCCATACCGGGTATGTCTGGATAATTGAGGTTTCTCAGCACCCCAGTCGCCATAATGACAACGTCAGCGATATCACTTTCGCCATCAGTGGTTTTGATATGCCATTTATTATCCAGAAAGTCGGCTTCAGCGACTTCCTTATTAAACTGAATATAGCTATTCAAATCGTATTTAGCAGAGACGTTGCGGCAATACGCCCGAATCTCCTGCCAAGCAGGATATTGGCGACTAAATTCTGGGCTGCGCTCAAAGGAAAAGGTATAAGACATTGCCGGCACATCGCAGGTCAGACCGGGATATTTATTGGTCTCCCAAGTACCGCCAACATTGGCATTTTTTTCATATACCGTAACATTGCTATATCCGGCCTCTAGCAACTTTATAGCGCAGGCCATTCCGGAAAAACCGGCGCCGACGACAATTACTTTCTTATTGGATTTTTTCTCAAATACCATTGCAATCTAACTCCAGCATTAACTCTTGTAGACTATCAGACGCTGCTCACATGATGCATATACTCAATCCCTATAGAATACTAAAATGCGCAAAATGAATCAGAATCAAGCAGGCTAATACATGCTCAGATAATGAGCTTATTAGCTACTAATAATTGAAGCTATAGATCTCGATCATCGCCGACTGTGCCGAGCGTCCTCGGCCACTAGGGCATGCTGTTAAACCAAAGCCAGTTTATCGATTTATATGGCCAATTAGGCGTATTTACTTTCATTTCAAACCCCCTGGTTATTCAAACCCGCGCCTTTCTTATGCGAGCGTAGTGGCGCGATCGTGAGTAATTCCATCAGCTATATAAGCTGACAATGCGTATACCGTAATCTGCGGATTAACAATGATCGAGCTTGGAAATAAGCTAGCATCCGCGACATAGAGATTTTTTATATCGTGGGTTTCACCGTTTGGACTAACTACGGCGGCGCTTTTGTCAGCACCCATTCGCATCGTCCCCTGCGGGTGATAAGACACCATACGCAAGGTATGCACTTCATTCTCCAGTTTATCTAAGGCCGGCCCGAGATCGCTCTCGGACTCAAGCACAGTTCGACTCACTGTCGGCAAGTAGACGCGCTTCGCGCCCGCAGCGAAAAATATTTTGGCCGCAGCGCTTAGTGCCTTCTTCATGGTCGGAAAATCAATATCAGCTATGGCATAGTTTATTTCTTTCTTACCGGCATTCAGACGAATGTGTCCCACATTATGATCATGAATTAAGGTCACCATCGTTGCGTAATTCTTTATCTTTGACATGAAGTCTAAATGCGCAGCGCCCGTTCCAGGCTCGGTACTGAGAGCCATTTCAATAGGACCAGAGCCTCCCCCTTCCAATATAAAACCACCTTTATCAGGGTGCATATACTCGTCAACATAGCTGCCAAGTAAGGCGCCTCGCCATGGATGTATATCTTCTTCAAATTCAGCAACTACGGCTGACGAGGGGTGACACGCAAAGTTTTTTCCTACCTGGGCGCTGCTATTCGCGATACCGCTTTCTAGGAATAACAACGGTGTCTGAATGGCGCCGGCGGCGCACACTACAATAGCCGCGTTCACCTTTATATCGGCCACAACAGCACCACTAGCGTCGCTAGTACGTGCCGACACGCCTTTAGCCACGCCTGCTTCCGTGTGGATTTTAGTAACTTTGGTGTCAGCGTAGAGGCTAGCACCCAGCTCTAAGGCCCACGGAATATATGTAACGAGCATTGATTGTTTGCGATCGGTTTTACAACCAGCCAGACAATGACCAGTCATCGCACAGGCCCGAGTATTGCGGTGCAAGCGCTTCCAAGAAATTCCCAGCTTATCGCAGCCGCGTATCTGTATGCGGCTATTGGCATTAATCTCGTAGTCTTGATTTTCGTGCACGGAGAGATTCTTTTCTACTTCTTCATAGTAGGGGCGTAAGGCTTCCATTGTGAGATTGTTAAGCCCAAACTCCTGCTGCCACTGCTCTAACACGAAATCTGGTGTGCGAAACGTCACACAGCCGTTCACCACCGTTGAACCACCTACGCACCGCCCTTGGAGGACACCTAGATCGCCATCTTTATTAGTTTGTGCGCCGCCATCCTCGTACAGAAGCTCCATCATATCAGGCAGTTCTTCGTTGAACTCGCTTGAGGGCACATAAGGTCCCGCCTCAAGAATCACCACGCTCATACCGGCCTTAGCGAGCTTATAGGCCATTACCGCACCACCCGCACCAGAGCCAATAACCACCGCGTCAGCATCTAATACGATCTTTCTATCTTTAATATCCTTAGCTTGAATAATATTTAGCATTCACAATTCCACTATTTTTATCGTTTGCATATCTGGTTTACTAAACTGGAATGGGTGCATTTCCAAGCGAGGGTAGATTCCAGCGATCGGAGACAGGGCCCTCATACTCCAAGGGCAGCCATGTTCTCTCGTCACGCCAGTAGGCTAAATAGATAAATTTCTTAAGCACCGTGGCTATAGCGCGCTGCATAGACAGGCCGTTTTGCCAATCGTCAATATATGAGCGTGCATCTTGTGCATCGAGTTTTGAAAACTGGGTAAAATGGCGGCTAAATACTGCAGAACCATAATTAAATAGCTTTAAAGCCACTTTAAGATCAGCTTGTGTCTTCGGATTCATCTCGCCGATCATAGTATCGACGTTGTTGATGATGGGGATAGATGAAGCTGCAACCATCGGGGTTCCCTCGGTAGGTAGCAAGGCTTCTATAAGCTTCTCGAGTACAGTTATCTCGGACGATCCAAGATACTCAATACCTGCGGGCGCAACACGAACTTCTGAACTACAGCCCGTCAGGCCAAATGTCATAAGCCCAGCGCCCACTGTTAAGCCAGACACCAAAAAACTCCGGCGACTAAAAGGCCGAAGCGAGCGCTCCACATCATGACTAAAGCTAGTCTTATTAGTCATCTCACAACCTTGGAATAGATTTTTAAGCTCAACTGGCTATTATTACTAACAATATCGACGCTTATCTTCGTCATACTTATGCCTTATTGTTATTAGAGTAAAAGCCGGATAAATCCGGCTTAACTAGGGTTCTCACAGTCAAAGAGATACCAAGACCCTCGCTTATGAGCAGGGGCTACTAGCGAGTAAACTTTTTGGCGTTGGCGTTATCGTGAGACCTAAAATTGACTTCAGTTTCACTGTCTTTAATCCGCATAAGCTTTTTATAGCCATGAACGAAGGTGCCGTCATGATGAAAGCGATCACTCCAAACATTATTCGGCTTATACTTGCCACGAATATCATTAAACGTTGCCCAAGCCGTCAGCGCCGCCGGTAAGTGACGGGTTACGATGTTCGGTTTTTTAATGTATTTCACTTCCGTAGACAGCTCCTCTCCCGCCATTTTCCAAAGAAAGCTGCCAACGAAATCCTGAAATATAAAATTAACCATCGGTGCTTGCCATGCGGGTGATCGCTCGGTAATAGACTCCTTAATGCCGACAAAAAACGCTTTATTAAGCTCATCGCTAAAGACTGAGGGCTTGCCTTGAGTCGCAATATAGTGATCCAGCAAATACAAGCTTTCCTCGATATTCATCGGAATGCCATTTTCGTGACCACCCATCAAATAAACCACGTAGCGCCACAGCATATCCACGGATTCCATTTGGTCTTCGCTAACCGATCCGCCATATCGCTGCAATACCAGCAAGCTCAATATGCCAAATACCGGAATGCCCACCAAGGTATCAGGCTGTGACATCGGGTCACCATCGGTATCATAATTAAAATAGTCGCCATTTTTCTTGTACATTTGATTGCGTACAAAGGCGTGCATTAGGCGCACGTGCACTGCACACTCAAAACCATAGGAGTAGCGTTTTAAGCCCTGGGGCTCAGCCAATGACGTTATGAAATGCAGACTTTCCACCATGCGATTTTCTTTCTGGCGGACAAAGCGCCCGGTGGCGCCGACCGGGATAGATGTTGCGTAACCGTGGGTGGTAAATAGCAGCGGCAAGAAAGCACCAATACTGATTGCCCAGAAAGGAATATTGCTAAAGAAAGCGCCACCGGCCTCAATCTTACTCCAATCTACCCAATCAGGAACACGATCAAGCTGCTTGAAGAGCGCGACAAAGGCAGGTGGGGGGCTATCGATGGCATCGATGCCCTCTTTCATCGCCTTGCTGAACATTTTTCGGCCTTCGCCGCCCTTCATTTCTGATATAGCAATAACGACGTTGTCCATTAACTCGTCGCCCTGCCAATAGAGATCGTTTACCCGAGCCGGGTAATCTCCCACCATCGTCGGTGCTGCATACTTACCTACGGGGCGGAGTCCCTCGAGAAGAAATTTGCGCATGCCATACCAGGCCGAGTTGTTTTTAATACGCGCTGGCGCTGGTCGCAATGGATCGGTGTCACGGCGATAATAGCAATAGGGATGAAAACCTGTGGATTCACTCTTTGGGCTAAATACTCGTGAATCACTACTGTCATTACTTAATTTTTTACCTGATGCTTCTGCAGTAGCCATGTTCTATCTCTCCGGAACGCGTCGGGCTCAATGATTATTATCTGAGCGTATTATTATCTTAACAACCATCTTAGTTAGTCCTTTCACTTTATGTATACCTCTACAAGCTCAATGAATCTAATTTAGCAGACAATGCATACAAAGGAGCCTAGGCAAAAAAATACATTAGCACGTGTATGGGTATAATTATTGAAGTAAAAATAATACTAATACTTAGTAATACCTAAGGGCAGGAAGAAAATCATTATGTATAAAACTGGCCACTATATTGCTTTCCCTTGTTCAGATGAGCTACGAGCTACCTCAAGGGAATTTATTGGGCTAATGAAAGGCCCGAGCCCTAGAACGCAAAGTAAAAAACTTACCAGTGCTCTGAGCCTGTTCGCGGATGAAATTATTGATGCATTCCTGATCGATATGGTCCGAAACACTGAACTAAACGGCCCACAGCGAAAGCTATTAGAAATGGCAGACTCAGGGCTTAAGAAAACTGCACACGCAGTGATTAATAGATTTTCAAGCAAGCTCGATATTAAACAGCAGACGGGTATTGCCGACCATATAGATTCTTGCCTACTTCCTATAGAACGGGACAATCCACATCAGGTCGAATTCGTCGCCATTCCCATTACACAGGCATTTAGTGAGGAGCTACGTGAAAGCTACAATAAGCTTCACACCGACGGCGTTGACAGCAGTATCCAGAGCATTGTGGCAAATCAAAAAGCGGTCATTGACCGTATGTTTGAATTTCTTATTGATAGGCTTTTAAGCATTGTGAAATTAGGGGCTATCGCTCAGAAAGTCGTGGGAGTGGCTGCAAGCACTTGCCTGAAGATGATGCACTCGACTACTGAAAAACTTCTTTCTGGTATGAGTGAAGCTGAACTAAAAGTAGCCGTTGGCCATTTCGAAGAAATGCTAATCACAGCGCCGCAGCAGGCAAAATGATATCGCTACTTATCGCCTTAATCGCAATTTTTTAAATGATGGACGCCATATATGCAAAACTACAATTATGATGCGGAGTTAAGACCCTACCTGTCCGTATTACCAAGCGTGATAGATCTTTCAACCACGGAGTTAATTCGAGACTTCTGGACCGATTTTGTGTCACGAAGACCACCCTTTGAGAAGTCTAAAAGCTCAAGCAAGATCAGCATTGAAAACCGCACAATACCCGGCCTTAATGGCGCACCCGCCATCGCAATAAGAATCTATCGCCCCAAAATGGCTAGCAAGGCTAAACTTCCGGGAATATACGAAATTCATGGCGGTGGTTTTGTTATTGGCGACTTAGAAATGCAAGACGCCTGGTGCGCCAATATTGCGGTAGAGGTGGGCGCTATAGTGGTATCGGTAGACTACCGACTCGCCCCAGAACACCCCTTCCCTGCAGCCACAAACGACTGCTATGCCGGCTTTTGCTGGCTGTTTGAGCATGCCGAAGAACTGGGCATCGATCCCTCACGCATCGCTATCTCGGGCCAGAGTGCCGGCGCCTGCTTAGCCACTGCGACCACCTTGAGAGCCCGCGATAGTGGCGGTCCGAAGGCCTGCTTTCAGCTACTTGAAATACCCGTATTCGATGACAGAATGGAAACTGCATCAATGCTGGAGTTTAAAAATACGCCGATGTGGAATCACCCCAATGCCATATGGGGCTGGCAACATTACCTAGGACCTGATCATTGTGGTGATGTTTCACCCTATGCTGCACCAGCGCGGGCGCAAGACCTGAGCGGCTTACCCGATACCTATATCTCCACCATGGAATTCGACCCCCTTAGGGATGAAGGCATAGAGTTCGCACTTAGATTAATGAAGGCCGGGGTATCGGTAGAGCTTCACTCCTTCCCGGGTACCTTTCACGGCTCTACCGTCATAACTGCAGCAAAAGTATCGCAAAGAAATACACGAGAAATCATTGAATCACTTAGAAATCACCTAGCCAGATAGTAGCTAGCTTGGTCGCGATTAGATGGATATTAATCTGTATCCATCTAATTGTGATCAAGGCTCAGCAATCCACGCACCAAGACCAACTCCTAAGGTGCTACACATCACTGATAGCTACGCTCACTTAGCGATATTGCCAACCCCAATACTCTGGACTTGCATTGTTCTGAGCGATGTCGAATTAACTTTAGCTTCTTCTTTCTAAGACCAACTATTACTCACAGCACTGTATCTAGTGCGCTTATCTAGCGCCTATACCTAAGGTCTAGTTCTAGAGATTATTTCTAAGGCGTAATATCAAAGATGGGTCACACAATTAACGGGCCTTAAGCCAGCGTGCTCGTTCCACAATTTTCTGTAGTTCGAGCACGCTCCTTAAATTCAAAAGCAGAATAATTTCACTATTGGCAGCAATTAATATTTCCAGGCAAGGCGCAGGCCATAAGTCATTGGCTCACCCGGCGTAATTGATCTACCGAATTCAACACCTTGAGACCCTCTAGTGCGGTCCTCGTCCGTAAGGTTGCGACCGAATAGTGTCAACCTGGTGTTCCATGGCTCATAAAGATAGCCAATTCTTGCTCCCCATAGGGCATAGCCTTCTTCAAGACTTTCTGCACGGTTACTCGGCTCGTAGAAGAACTCATCGGTGAAATACACATCAGCAGCTACCTCCAACTCACCGCGGTCAAACATCCAGGTTTTACTCAACGCTAAATTTCCTGACAGCTCGGGGGTTTTCGGAATGCGATTACCAGAGAAATCTTGATTTTGACTCGTTAGTCCAGAGTTATCAGTATAGCCCTTGGCATTTGGATAAGCAGTAAATTCGGCGGTTTCTAGCCACCCAGCGCCACCAACCAGAACCAAGCCATCGACCAAGTGCGGCGCGATAACCCAGGTCACATCAAAATCAAAACCCCGAATATGAGACTGCTCAGCATTTTCAAAACTAACCGAACCACCGGTTGTCAGTGATACAAACTGAACTTGTTGATTCTCAATTTGATAATCAAAAATGGCTGCACTAAAAATCAAAGTACCTTGCAGGAACTTGGTCTTTACGCCCAACTCCCATGCCTCTATAGACTCTGGCAGGGCGTATGTTGGCGGCCCAGTTACTGCAAAACCGTTATACGTTCCACTTTTGGTGGCTTCTTGGTAAGACAGATAGACAAGCGTTTCTTCATCAAAGGGTCTTAGCTCGAAGGACACCTTTGGACTCGTTGTCACAGTCGCTAGCTTGGTAGATACTCGATCACCTTCCTGGGTCACTGCGTAGTCATAAGTAAACAGCGTGAGCTCTTCTCCACCCGCTAGCAGACCTAATTCAGATTCAAGTAACTCGCGCCCTTCATCCTGGTGCCGCACACCCAGGGTAATATCTAACCATTCAGTCAGCGTAAACGTAGCCTGGGCAAAGAACGACTCCGAATCGGTTGCCACTAGATTTTTTGCGTACAGAACACCGGAATTTAGATTTGCTGGCAGGATACCCAAACCCAAACTATCAACCAAAGATAAGACACCCTGCAATGGCGCTAGCACCGGGTCCAACAAATTGGCATAAAGCTCCAGTCGATCTCCTGGCTCTAGATAGCCCGTGAGACCTTCGAATTTATAAGCTCCCACTATCCATCTCAGCCAGTCACTTCCCCATGAATCTGGGTTTGAAATCAATTGCAATTCTGCGGTTTGTATATCGCCACCAAAGCCTGTATTGGTAAGGCCAATACCTTCCCGACCAGATGCATCAAAATCAACGATGGTTGATGACCTTATCTGCTGATCGCTGGCCAATGCTTTTATATCGAACCACGGTGTAAAGAATTCGATCTTGCCATACAGCATTTCATTATCAACGACACTGCCGCAACAATGGTCCAGCTCGGTTTCATCATCTCCGCGTTTATAATTATTCTCTGGAATGCCAATCGCCTTACCAAGAGTGGTCGGCTCTTCAGATGGTATAACCAATGCACCGGGGGTATCTGCGTTCAGCCTTAATCCCGCAACAGTCGCATCCACCCAATCAAAAGGAGCCCAGCGCAGCTTTAATCGGTAACCTTCACTTTCATCATCATGCATTGGCCCCTCGGGATCAGGCGCGGTGTTTTTTACAAAATGTTCTGTTTTTGCGTAAACCGGAGAGAATGAAAAAGCAAAGGTCTCACCAATAGGAACACTGATATAGGCCTTAGAATGCAGGTCTGGGTAGCTTGCAACCGTTAAGTTTACCTGAGCGTCAAATTCACCGAGCAGGGGATCACGGGTCGTAATATTTAGCGCGCCACCGTTGGCGTTCCGACCAAAAAGTGTTCCCTGCGCGCCTTTTAAAACCTCAATCCTTTCAACGACGCCAAAGTCCTGGGCCAATCCGACCGCAATCGGCAAGTAGATGCCATCAATATATGTGGCCACGCTCGGATCGGCAGTCAGAAATGCATCGGTACCTACACCGCGCAAATAGATGGTTGTAAATGCCATGACATTACTGACATTCAAGGTTGGGGTTACCATCTGAAGATCACTTTGATTGAATATCCCTAGGGCATCCAAGGTCTCTTCACTAAAAGCCTGAACAGAAATTGGCACATCCTGTAGATTCTCTTCGCGCTTTTGCGCGGTCACCATAACCTCTTCCAGTAAACGGCTAGTCTTTTTAGGCTTAGCCGCCTCATTGGCGTTGCCGCCATCAGTTTCTGCAACAACCTGAGCTTGAATCTGCCCAGCGGTAACCGATGCTACAAAAAAAAGTGTAAAACTCGCTTTTCTTATGATTTTTAACACAACATTTCTCCAGGGAGTACACTAGCTCAACAGTAATAGTAATATGTTTGATGTTTGAGCTATTACAATAAAACTAACGTTTTAGTTATTTTGTTATAAAAAAATAAATATACTTATAATTTATCTATTATTATTTCGCCAAATATCATTTTCTAAACACATCAGCTATCTAGCAATTGTTCTGATCCATATTGCGGTAACACCGCCGTGGGCGGTGTTATACAACAGTCTTTCAGGCGTCAAATACCGAGCGTGCTATGATCTCTCTCATGATTTCTGAGCTACCCGCATAGATTCTAGAAATTCGAGCATTGGTATAGAGTCGGCAAATTTCATATTCTTCCATATAGCCAGCGCCACCATGCAGCTGTACACCAACATCAACCATGCGACCCTCTAGTTCACTGGTAACGAGCTTGGCCTTAGCTGCCATGTCTAATGTCAGCTTACCCTCATTGTGCATAACAACGCAGTGATCCACATAAACCTGAGCCATATCCAGCTCCGCACTCAAGGTCGCCATCTGGAAACGGGTATTTTGGAAGTCTGAAATCGCCTTGCCGAAGGCCTTGCGGTCCTTCACAAATTCTTTGGTAACAACAAAAGCCCGATTCGCCGCAGCGACGTAGCCCACCGCCGCTAATAGACGCTCTTCAGCCAGACCAATCATCAAATAATGAAAGCCCTTATGAGCATCGCCGAGGACGTTTTCCTTTGGCACTCTAACGTTATTGAAGAATAATTCGGCGGTATCCTGGGCTTTAAGGCCCATTTTCTTAAGATTGCGACCCCGCTCAAAACCTTCCATGCCGCGCTCCACAATAAACAGGCCAATATGGCGCGGGTTGTCGGGGTTAGTCTTTGCCGCCACGATAACAATATCGGCGTTAATACCATTAGATATATAGGTTTTGGAACCGCTTAGCTCCCAGTGGTCACCATTGTCCACTGCCCGTGTTTTTATACCCGCAATGTCGCTGCCGGCATCTGGCTCGGTCATTGCGACAGCTAAGATCGTCTCACCGGTCACACATTTTGGCAGCAGACGAGCCTTTTGCTCAGCATTACCAATGTTGCCGATATATGGGGCCACTAAACGGCTGTGAAGGGTATGATAAAAACCAGAATCGCTGTAAGTGGCATCCTCTTCCATCATAATTTGCTGATATCGGAAGTCTTCCAAGCCGAGCCCGCCATGAGCTTCGTCGGCCCAAGTCAAAAGAAACCCATGCTCGCCCATTTTCTTGAACATCTCGCGGGGAACAATGCCGGCTTCGCGCCACGCTTCGGTATGAGGCTGAACTTCCTTTTGTAAGAACTTACGATATTGCTCTCGAAATATATGCTGTTCTTCGGTGAATAAAGTACGTTCCACTGATATCTCCCTATGCTAGCGACTAGCAATTAAAGCACTTGTATATATGGACACACCCTATAAATAGCGCGCGATTTGTTAGTAGCAAATTACTTGATTGCCAAATCACAGAGGACTACGGTGTGTTTTGACTAGCCCAGCCTTGGGTTCTACAGCAAGCTAGGAACTTTGCTTCCACCCCAAATACCGTATATCCACAACTATTTTTATTTTGGTACTATTCATTAAATACCATTTCTAAGTATAAGATGAGCATATTTAAACTAACGGACTATGTATACCCGGTTCAATGAAATGAATACGTTTTTGCTCGCAATGCATAGAGAATTACGCAGAACAGACTCAGCCCACTATTCTGCCCCTTAAAATACAGCTAAATTTCGACGTTACGTAGAAAATCCATGTGCCTATCTAGCTCCCCAGAAGGCTCCGCGCACTTTACTGGTGCAATTACGTGGCGCTTCATATATCGCTCTATCAATACAGCTATACCCCTGACAAGAAGACCATATAGCTAGATTTCAGCATTTGACGCCATAACACCCCGCAAGTCGAAGCGACTTGACTCACTGTCACTATCCAGCGTTATATTACTGGTATTGAATTATTCCATAATTATATTCAAGCCATTATGAAAATACTGTGCAGTAAATACAGTTCTTGTGCTGTGCCATAAAAAAGTCGGGACATGTGTTCATACATTTTATTATCTGCATTACATTATTAGTAAACAAATTTTGCTAGTATCGATCACAGATCAATACGCTTTACCCAGCGAAGCAGCGACCTCAGAGCGATCAAACTATTTCCAGTAAGAATATTAGGAATAAGCAACACAGCAACGAGCAGTTTTGAGTATTAAATACACAACAATAAAAAGGCATAATGATGACTAAGAAAAAGCATTACCAGCTCCCACTTGAACGCTTAAAAATACTTGTGCATGAGCACGGCGATGAGGTCTGGCTGCATCAACCAACAAATCGAGTCTGGGCCCAGTACACTTTTAATCAGGTCTATGATTCAGCACTGCGTATCGCCGCCGGCCTTAAAGCTCAAGGTATTAACACTGGCGATCGCGTCGCAATTCTTGCTAAAAATAGCGCCTATTGGATGATCGCAGATTTTGCCTGCATGTTGGGGGGCTTTATTAGTGTGCCGATTTACGCCACTGCAGGTGAGGACACCATTAGTTACGTCATGGAGCACAGTGATAGCAAAGCGATTTTCGTCGGTAAATTAGATGATGGCACGGCAGCGGATGCCGTATTAAACGCTACTAACGTCATTGCTCTTCCTGACTATAATTTAGAAAACCGCATTCCAGATCATCGCTGGCATGATTGGCTGCTCCGCTATGAGCCACTAACAGATATTCATCAGGCGGCCGCGGATGATACGCTCACCATCGCTTACACATCAGGCAGCACCGGTAAGCCCAAGGGTGTAGTTCTATCTCACATAAATCTTGCCGCCGCCGGCCATGACACCGCAGACCTTCTAGGGGCGGGTGACAGTGAACGACGCGTGCTTTCCTACCTACCAATGGCACACATCACCGAACGCTCAATAGTGACCATGCACTCCTTGTACAAGCGGCTCACCATTTACTTTAACGAAGATCTCGCTAGCTTCGTTGAGGACCTAAATATAGCAAAGCCAAGCTTTTTTATGACCGTGCCGCGCCTATGGGCAAAGTTCCAATCTCAGGTGCTGTCAGTCATCCCCGACGAGCAGCTCCAAGAGATGCTTAAGGGCGAAGGCGGAGAAGCGGTAGCTGCGGGCATCCGCGCAAAGTTGGGGCTTAACGAATGCTCGGCCTTCGGCTCCGGCACTGCGCCCATTCCCCCCGGCCTACTCAAGTGGTTTCGGGGCATTGGCATCGATATCGGCGAAGGCTGGGGCATGACAGAAACATCTGGCCCAGCATGCTCCAACCTGCCCTACCACGCCGAGCGGATTGGGAGCATTGGCGTGCCGCTACCCTGCACAGACATGAAGATTTCCGACGAGGGCGAAATTCTTATTCGTGGCACCGCAATATTTAAAGAGTATTACAAGAATCCTGAAGCCACCGCCGAAACCTTTATTGGTGACTGGATGCGCACCGGCGACAAAGGTATCCAAAATGAGGACGGCTCGTTTAGTATTATTGGCCGCGTGAAAGAACAATTCAAAACCGGCAAGGGTAAATATGTGGCGCCGGTTCCCATTGAATGCCTAATTGGCGCTGTACCGCTTATCGAACAAGTTTGTGTAGTGGGGTCTGGTCGCGGTCAGCCAATGGCACTAGCTGTACTCGCTGATTTAGGCACTATCAACAAGGATGACGTTCGCAGCATCATTTCCAGCGCGGTTGCTGAAATGAATGCGGGCTTAGAGTCACATTGCCGTATTGATCACATCCATATATGTGATGAAGCGTGGACTATTGAGAATAATATGCTGACTCCGACGATGAAACTAAAGCGGGATATGCTCGAGGCTAAGTATCGCCATATCATTGAAGGCGAAACCAAGGAGTTGGTGGGCTGGAGCTAAAACCGCTAGCGCGGCGCACTAGAAAAATCTAGTTCGCCGCGCTTACTATCGATCTCATCGCTAAATCGTCCAGTAATACCTTCGCTAAACTGCTTAGCAAACTCCTCGCTTTAACTTCCGCTGCACTTGTTACTACAAACACTACAACCGAGCCAAGCCCAAACGGGCAGCCGAGACTGCCGCCGTGAGCATCGCCATTAAAATTAACTTAAAACGCCCAGACTATTGAGCTCAGCTAACTCGGCTTCGCCATAGCCTAGCTCCGTTAATACGGTCTTCGTGTCCGCACCAGCTTTACGTGGCGAGAACTTCACTTCAGACACGGTGCGACTAAAGCGTGGCGCCGGCGCTGGCTGCACTTCATCAGCTATTTCTATATAGGTATTACGTGCAATATTATGCGGGTGCTTAGGCGCTTCTCGGTAGTCTAGTACCGGGGCGAAGCACACATCACTACCCTCCATAATTTCACACCACTGCGCCTGGGTTTTGGTCTTCAGCGCCGCTGCTATTTTCGCCTTCAAAAGCGGCCATTCACCGGCATTGACCTGATTGGCAAAAGCCGCCGGATCTAGTTCTAGCTTTTCTATAAGCAGGGCATAAAATTGCGGCTCAATCGATCCAATAGAAACAAATTCACCGTCGATAGTTTCATATACATCGTAAAAATGAGCCGCGCCATCAAGCATATTACTCGCGCGCTTTGGCCCCCAAATACCAAGCTTGTCCATACTGTAGAACATAGACATCAAGCTGGCAGAGCCATCAGTTATGGCAGTGTCGATAACCTGACCCAGTCCAGAGTTTTTCGCTTCCAGTAACGCCGCGAGTATTCCCATTACTAAAAAATGACTACCGCCCGCATAGTCACCCACTAAATTGAGGGGTGGCACTGGGGAATCTTGTCTACCAATGGCGGCAAGGGAGCCAGTGAGTGAGATATAATTAATATCGTGACCTGCCGCCTGCGCCAAAGGCCCAGTTTGCCCCCAGCCCGTTATGCGGCCGTAGACAATTTTGGGATTGCGCTGCAAACAGACATCCGGACCAAAACCCAAACGTTCAGCAACACCGGGACGAAAGCCCTCAAAAATAGCATCGGATTGCTCAACGAGCTTCAGCAGCGCTTCAACACCCTGCTCAGTCTTCAAATTAAGAGCAATAGATTTCTTGCCACGTGACTGGCAGTCAAGGTCAGAGGGCAATCCAATGCCGTTGGCCTGTGATGAGCGTTCAACGACGGTGATCTCTGCGCCCATATCCGCCAGCAGCATCCCCGCGTAAGGTCCGGGGCCGATACCCTTCATTTCTATTATTTTAACGCCAGCTAAGGGACCCATTTTATACACTCCTAAAATCACTAATTAGTAAAAAATCAACGGCGATGAAAAACCTACAGGTTGATCATTATGATACGAACACGATTTAAAAAATTTCTTAGTCCATATTGCTACTATAACTTTCAGAAAATATGCGACGGCCGATAATCAGCTTCATGATTTCAGAACTGCCCGCCAGAATGCGGTTGATTCGCGAGTTTTGAAACATCTGACAGATTTCATACTCGGCCATATAGCCATTACCGCCGTGCAGCTGGACGCCTAAATCGAGCATTTTCCATTCAATTTCGCTAGCTTGTAATTTCGCTACAGCGGCCTTCTCAGCGCTAAGCAAATCTGTATTTGAAAGCTGCACACAATGGTCGATATATACTTCTAAGACATCGATCTCAGCTTCCATTTCTGCCATTTTAAATTGGGTGTTCTGCATCTTTGACAGCGGCTTACCGAATACTTTGCGCTGCATTACATAATCGCGGGTCAGATTAAACGCGACCCTTGCATTGGCAACGCTGCCGACTGCCGATATCAATCGCTCCTCCGCTAAGCCCTGCATTAAATGTACAAATCCCATATCGCGCTGACCGAGCATGTTTTCTTTAGGTATCTTGACGTCGCTAAAAAAGAGCTCTGCAGTGTCTTGCGCGTGCAGCCCCATTTTCTCTAAATTCCTACCCCGCTCAAAACCCTCCATGCCGCGCTCAACTACCACCAAGGTCATTGCATGGGGGTTATTGTCTGGGTCGGATTTTGCGGCAACAATTACTAAATCAGAATTGATACCATTGGAGATATAAATCTTGGAGCCATTGAGAACAAAGTGGTCTCCCGCGTCTACGAGAGTAGTGCGCATACCCGCTAAGTCACTGCCTGCATCTGGCTCGGTCATTGCTACCGCTAGGATTGATTCACCGCTAATACACTTGGGTAGCCAGCGTTGTTTTTGCTCTTCAGTAGCAAAATTTCCTAGATACGGACCAACCAGGCGGCTGTGCACGGTTAAAAATAACTCTGCACACCCGGCTCGAAATGCCTCTTCGATAAATATTTGCTCCCAGCGAAAGTCCTTATCCCCCATACCGCCGTATTTTTCATCGGCCCATATTAAAAGGAAACCTTGCTCTCCCGCTTTTCTAAACAATTCGCGATCAAAAATACCATTGATGCGCGCCTGCTTAACGTGGGGCGCAACTTCGGTTTCAAAAAACTTGCGTACTGATTCGCGAAAATAATTTTGCTCTTCCGTAAAATTGCGCATCACTCATTTCCCTGCCATCTTATTTATTATTGATATAAAAAACGGTGGCCCATTTGCACAGACCACCGTAATTTTTACAGCGTTAACTGACTATCTCGATCTTATTATGAGGCGAAGGTTTCGCCCGCTGCCAATTTCGCAGCCACTATTGCTGGCGCTTTAAAGCGTTCGCCATAGCTAGCTTCGAGCTCCGCGCAGCGATCACTAAAGCGCTGTATGCCATAGGTGTTAACAAACTGGATAAAACCACCCGTCCACATTGGCGCGCCAATACCCATGACCGAGCCAATATTACCGTCGACCACGGTGCGCAAGACACCTTCTTCAAGGCACTTCAAAGACTCAATGACTTGACGGAACAATAGGCGATCTTTGACATCTTGATCTGGAAGCGCGACCTCTGGCTTATAGTATTTCTCTATAATAACCGGCCACACAGTTTTACCAGACTCACTCCAGTCATAGTAACCACCGCCGTGATGACGGCCACCACGATCGTGCTCTTCCACCATTAAATTGACGATTTCCATAGTCAGGCTGCGATCACCCATATCTAGGCCCATCTCTTCCCACGTGGCATTCGCCTTGTACTGCAATTGCTGACTGGTTTCATCAGTAATGGTCAACGGCCCTACGGGCATGCCAATGGCCTTACCTAGGTTATCGATTTTAATCGGGTGCAGGCCTTCGTGAATAAGTCTGGCGCCCTCATCGAGGTAAGTACCAAATGTACGGGAGGTGAAGAAGCCAACCGAGTCGTTAACAACAATCGGAATTTTGCGAATTTGCTGAGTGAAATCAAAGGCTTTAGCAAGCGCTTCATCACTGGTTTTTTCGCCGCAAATTATTTCTACCAAGGGCATTTTGTCGACAGGTGAGAAGAAGTGAATACCGATGAAATTATCAGGATTCTTACTGCCTTCGGCCAGTATGGTGATGGGCAAGGTTGAGGTATTGGAACCCCATACCCCGTTCTCTGCCAAGAAGGGCTCTAACTCTTGAGTAATTTTGTGCTTGAGTTCAACATTTTCAAACACAGCCTCAATGATCAGGTCACAACCACGCAGATCTTCATTTTCAGCAGTGGGCTTAATCAGCGCCAATACTTGATCACGTTTTTCCTGCGTCATGCGGCCCTTGGCAACACTTTTATCCAACAGTTTTTGCGAGTAGGCCTTACCTTTATCAGCGCTTTCCTGCGAGATATCTTTGAGGACAACGGCGATACCGGCCATGGCTGAAACATAGGCGATGCCCTGCCCCATCATGCCGGCGCCAAGAATACCGACTTTCTTGGTCAGATTTTTTTCCTGACCTTCAGGACGACTAGATCCAGCATTGATTTTATTCAAGCCAAAGAAGAAAGTAGTAATCAGGTTCTTCGCCTCTGGCGTAGTGACCAGATGCGCGAGCCCGCGACTTTCTATCTTCATCGCAGCATCAAAGCCAACAGTGGCAGCCTGTACCGCGCAATCCAGTATTTCAGCTGGCGCAGGCATCAAACCACGGGTTTGCTTAAACAGCATGGTAGTTGCAACAGGCAGAATCTGCGAGTTGGCTGGATCACTAGCCTTGCCGCCGGGAATTTTAAAGCCCTTAACATCCCATGGCTGAACAGCGGCACTTTCGTCGCCCTTCACAGACAGGATATAAGCCTTGGCGCGGGGCACCAACTCTTCCAGGCTGGCTACCACTTCGTGAATCATACCCGCCGCCAGCGCTTTTTCTGGAACCAGCTTTTTACCCTCTACCAACAGTGGCAGTGCAGACTGCAGCCCCAGCAAACTTACCATACGGACAATACCACCGCCGCCAGGCAATAGGCCCAAGCTGACTTCTGGCAGGCCTATCTGTACCGACTTGTGGTTGTAGGCAATACGGTGATTACAAGCTAGGCATATTTCAAAACCGCCACCCAGAGCAGCGCCATTGATTGCAGCAACCACAGGCACGGGCAACTTTTCTAGGCGACGCAGCTGAGCTTTGCCCGCGTTTAAGCGATCCATCATCACGCCTTCTTGGCCCTTTTCTATCGCCAATAGGTCTTTAATATTACCGCCAGCAAAAAACACTTTTTTGGCCGAAGCGAATATCACGCCCGCCAAGCCCTGCTCTGCTTCTAGTTTTTCAATGGTCTCGCCCATAGCCACGTCATACTCATCGTTCATTGAGTTAACAGGGCCAGTCATGTCCATAGTCACGGTAACAATACCGTCGGTATCTCTTTCGTACTTAAATACGCTCATGTCACTTCTCTCAAATTTGTCTTCTGTATGCGATTTAGAACGCTGTCTATAAATCGCAAGCTAGCAAGTCGCTCGGGGCGCTCTACAGTCTTTCTATAAGGGTACTGATACCCATACCACCGCCGACACACAGTGATAGCATCGCCCGCTTCAAGTTGCGGCGCTCCAGCTCGTCAAGCATCACCGACACCAACATGCCGCCCGTCGCTCCGAGAGGATGCCCCATCGCAATAGCGCCGCCATTTACATTGGTAATTTCGTGATCGATACCTAGGTCTTTCATATAGCGCATGGCCACGGAGGCAAAGGCTTCATTGATCTCCCAAAGATCGACATCGGCGACTGTTAGGCCCGCTACTTTTAGGCACTTCATTGCCGCTGGGCCGGGGCCAGTTAGCATAATGATAGGATCGGTAGATAGCACCGCCGTGGCGACAATGCGCCCGCGTGGCGTCAAGCCCAGATCCTTACCCGCCTTCTCAGAGCCAATTAGTACTGCAGAAGCACCATCGACAATCCCAGATGAATTACCCGGGGTGTGAACATGGTTAATCTTGTCTAATTGATTGTATTTTTTGAGCATTGTGTCGTTAAAACCAAGACCGCCCATGGCCTCGAATGAAGCCCGCAGCTTGCCTAGGGTTTCAATAGTAGTACCGGGCTTAATGAAGTCATCGCGCTCGAGAATCATTAGGCCATTTTTGTCCCGCACTGGCAGCACAGACCTATCGAAGTAGCCATTGTCACGCGCGTGAGCAGCGCGGCGCTGAGACTCAACTGCGAAGGCATCAACATCTTGACGGCTATAGCCATCAAGGGTGGCAATGGTATCGGCACCAATGCCCTGAGGTACAAAGCCCACCTTTAGCATAAAACCGGGATCTTGCCCCATTGCTCCGCCGTCTGCACCCATTGGTACCCGTGACATACTCTCAACGCCACCGGCTACAATGAGATGTTCCCAACCCGAGGCAATTTTCTGCGCAGCAGTGTTTACCGCTTCTAATCCAGAAGCACAAAAGCGATTCAGCTGGACACCGGCAACGGATTCATCCCAGTCAGCATTTTGCACAATCATCTTGGCGATATCGGCTCCCTGCTCATTAACCGGCGCCACACAACCTAAAATCACATCATCTACGTAACTAGTATCAAGGTCATGACGCTGCTGAAGGCCTTTCAACAAGCCGGCGCCTAAGTCGATAGCTTTGACTTCATGTAGTGTGCCGTCAGCTTTACCTTTAGAACGCGGTGTACGCACGGCGTCAAATATATATGCCGGATTGGCAGCTTGTGTACTCATAGTAGCCTCATGTGATGGGTAAACTTTTTCAAGGTCGCTAGTGTTTAACCTGAGAGGTATTTAGGCAATGACGCCCGCCAACAAAAACAGACACTAGGTGACCCCAGAATGCTAAACTCCTGTCATGACAGACATCACCATTGCCACGCCCTTTTTGCGCCAGTCGCTGGAAGGCGCCGCCGCTGCAGGCTACGACACTAAACGCATATTAAAGGAATGCGGAATTTCCCCTGCCCTGCTGGAGCAGAACCAAGCTCGTATCGCCCTGGATAATTTTATACTGCTTCAGCAACGCGTCATGAGGGTAATGAACGATGAGGGCCTGGGCCTCTTCGATAGGCCTGTACGCTTAGGCACATTTGACCTAATAGCTCATGCGATGATGCACTGCACCACTGTCGGCGACATACTTAGGCGCATGTGTCACTACAATAATTTATTTGAAGTCGGCTTCATTCATACCGTAGAAGAAAGCGGTAGCCAGCTTATATACCGACTCCAGCGCCGCCACCCCGGCGCGGTGAAAAACAATTATATTGCGACCTCTATCGTGATGACGATCCACCGGTTTTTATGTTGGGCAAGCGTTACCAGGGTGCCGTTAGCAAGTGTTCACCTCGATTTTCCTCCTCCAGAGTGGGCCTCAGAATATCGATATATTTTCTACGGTTTCCCGGTGAAATTTAATCAAAAGTATATAGAGCTATACTTTGATCAAGATCATATGGCACTCCCCAACCGGCAAGACGTCGGCAGTCTTAAGAGCTATCTTGCGCGCGCGCCACGCAATATTTTTGTTCCAGAAAAAAATCTCAGTTATAGCAGCCAAATTCGCGGTGAGATTCTGCGCAGCATTCAGAATAATGAAGGCATTCCCAGCATGGAAGAGGTTGCTGAAAAGCTAGCAATGCACCCGCAAACACTACGCCGCCGTCTGCGTGATGAATCTACCGATTTCACCGTGGTACGCACACAGGCACGACGTGATGTCGCTATTTATATGCTTAGTAAGCCGCAATATCGCATCGAGGATATTTCAACACAACTGGGCTTTTCGGAGTCAAGCGCCTTTGTTCGGGCGTTTAAAGGCTGGATGGGCATGACGCCTATGGCCTATAGAAAAATGTGATGTATAGCCTCAACTTTCACAGTGCTGCTAGTGTGTAAGTTAAATCACTGGATTGGACATTATTATTTCAATCACTACCCAAGACTGAGTTAGTAGTATGGCAAGCTGCTAAAAAGAAAATTGATTTGCATCCAAAACTGACCCACTATTCGTAAGCAGTATTCATCCACCTCAATCGTTTTTCTTAGACCACAAACAGCTCTAGCAACGATCTATTGATGGATCGATCTATCGTGCCTATTCCGCGCTACTGCGGATGGATATTCAATGCAATTCGACACACAGCCACCTATTTTAAGCCGGGCCTCCCTAGAAGACCCACTGTACTATCTTGAAAATCTGCACACGGTCATCCACTGGGTGAGCCGTCATCACTGCGACTTACTTCAGCCCGAAGAGCTCAACCAACTCAGCGCGCTAGTGGGTATGCCATTGAGCGCACAAGCACTACTGGCAAGGATGGTGATGCGCAAAGGTGATATTTTTCGGGTGGATACACTGCAATATGACGAAATTCCGTCGACGGACGCGGCGCTAGACGCGCTTGAAGCAGCAGGCTTCGTCGATCAATCCCCAAACCTAGACGTTCAGCAGTTGTATCAGCACAGCCGCCACAAAGAGCTACAAGCACTATTGACTGCGACACAACACCCGCCCGCCAAATCGGCTCGCAAGATCGACCTGCTGCCGCTGCTTTTAGAGATGGCGGGAGAAGAGCAATCGCGGTCTTTAAAACACTGGTGGCCTCAGGCCTCATTTACCCTCGTGGCCTTAAAGTGCGACGCGCTGATGGACCGTGTGCGGCTTATGTTCTTTGGCAATCTGCATCAGGACTGGTCTGAGTTTGTCCTAGCAGAGCTGGGTCATCAGGTCTACGAGACCGTGGACTTTAAGCCCGAGTCTCGAGCTTTTCGGCATCGACAAGAAGTAGATCAGTATCTCACCATCCACACTTGCTACTCGCATCTCGCCAATGAAGTCGTTATACCTGACATTCTGCCACTCTGCTCAGATCCTATAGATAACGCTTGGCTGGAACATCGTCGCCAGCGTCTGCTTTTTCAGTTGGCACAATATGCCGAGCGCAGCGGTGAGAATGCACTGGCGACCACAATCTATGCGCAAAGCTCACTTGATGAGGCCCAGGTTCGATATTTCCGCTTACTGGAAAAGAACCTCGACGACGCCAGCGCCAACCTAGACACGCTCGAAAACGCGGCGACGCTGCTCAAGCGCCCAGAGGCGCAATTACATCTGGCTAGAATCGTTCATCGCTTGCGCCGCAAGTCGGGAATCGCCAGTAAAGCGCCACTCAAAAGGGCTATTCCCAGCCAAACGCTGACACTGGCAAATACCGGCCGACGGGTGGAAGCTGCCGTGCTAGAGGCCTTGGCGAGCCGCCCTGCAGTGACCGGCTTTTACACCGAAAACTGGCTATTTACCGGTCTTTTCGGGCTGCTGTTGTGGCCCGTACTTTACACCCCACTGCCTGGCGCCTTTTTTCACCCCTTTCAATCGGGACCGGCCGATCTATTCAGGCCCGATTTTGGCCAGCGGCGCAGCGCGCTAATTAAGCAACGCCTGGCTAGCCTCGACACTACAGAATACCGCTCGCTGATTATGCAATGCTGGCGAGAAAAGCAGGGCATCGCCTGTAAGCTAATTCACTGGTCGGCATTAAACCAAGAGCTGATTGAGCTGGCCCTAGACTTAATACCTGCTGACCACCTCAAAACCGTTTTCCAGCATTTACTCACCGACCTGCGACATCATCGCAGGGGCATGCCCGACCTGATATTTTTCGACCAATACCAACGCAGTTATGAGCTTGTTGAAGTCAAAGGCCCTGGCGACCGGCTGCAAGACCATCAGCGCTTGTGGATTGAAAGCATGCTAGCGGCAGGGCTCCCGGTCTCTATTGCCGAAGTAGTCTGGCAGCCAAGGTCATGAAGCATATCTCCGTTAGATCACTGTGCGAATTTGCCGCGCGAACAGGGAGCCTAGAGTTTCGCTACACGCCTGCACCCAGCGCTGAAGAAGGCGTCATCGGGCATATGACGGTGCAGCAACGACGGCCAGATCCCTATGTCGCAGAGTACGCCCTGAAAGGGCTATGCGAAAACGTGGAGGTCAGTGGCCGAGTCGATGGCTACTATGCGCACCAGCAAGACTGCTTCTTGGAGGAAATAAAAACCCATCGCGGCCATGTCGATCGCATTGGCCCGGGCCGCCGAGCCTTACACTGGGCTCAACTTAAAGTGTATGGCGCCCTGCTCTGCCATCGCGACACACGCGACGCGATCACCCTGCGACTGACCTATTTTGAGGTCCGTGACGAAACTGAAACCACGGACGATCGCACCTTTAGTGCAGATACGCTCTGGGACTATCTAAGCGCGCTGTGCAAACGCTACCTACTGTGGGCAGAGAAAGAAGCGCAACATCGCCAGCAACGAGACCTAGCACTGACGACACTTGAATTTCCCCACGACAATTACCGCACTGGCCAGCGGGACTTATCTGAGACGGTATACAAGGCCGCCAAGTCGCAAAGACCACTGCTGCTGCAGGCGCCCACTGGCATCGGCAAAACGGTCGGCGTTCTTTTTCCTGCTATGCGCGCCATGCCTGACGCCAATCTCGATCGCCTGTTTTTTCTCACCTGCCGCAATACCGGCAGAAAGCTCGGGCTTGAGGGGCTTCGAGTCATTCTCGCTAAACGCAGCACAAGTATCCCTATTCGCATTTTGGAGCTGTCATCACGCGAGGCGGCTTGCGATCACCCAGACAAAGCCTGCCACGGCGATTCTTGCCCCTTGGCCAAGGGCTTTTTCGACCGCTTAGATGGTGCTCGCCAAGAAGCCGTTGAGATGGGTTTTCTGGATCACCAGACACTGCGCGAGATCGCCGGCCGACACGCTATTTGTCGGTATTTTCTGGCCCAAGAAATGGCCCGATGGAGCGACATCGTAGTTGGCGATGTGAATCACTACTACGATCACTTCGCCCTTCTTTACAGCCTGACCCTACAGAATGAATGGCGGGTGATGCCACTAGTAGACGAGGCCCACAATCTAATAGACCGCGCCCGAGGGATGTACAGCATCGCGCTCAGCGAAGCTGAAATGCTCTACACCATGAGCAAGGCGCCCGCGCCCTTGCTTAAGCCACTTTCGGATTTAGAAAGTGCGTGGTCAGACATGATTAAACCGTTTTTAGAAGCAGACATAAGTGCAGACGGGGAGCAAAAGCGTCGCTATTTTTTACCCTCGGTACCGGAAGATCTTAACAATGCCTTGTATAGCCTAATTGCGGCGATCACCGACTACCTTAGCGACCACCCCACCGCCGCAGATGTTCAGCACGTTCTATTTACCGCTCTGGGTTTTCTTAGACTCGCAGAGAAATTTGGCGAACACTCGCTGTGTACATTGGAGTATTCACTCGCTAGTTCTGGCGGCCGCGTCAAAGCGGGTAGCGCAAACCTTAGCATCGATAATCTTATTCCGGCTGACCACCTTAAAGATAGGTTTACCGACGCCTGCAGCACGGTATTGTTTTCGGCGACGCTATCGCCCCCTGGCTATCATTGTGACTTGCTCGGCATGCCAGAAAATACGGTGTTTAAGGATATTGATAGCCCCTTCCACAAAGATCAAATTGATCTGCGTATCATAACCAATATCAGCACCCGTCAAAGCCAGCGGCAAAACTCCTTGTCACCAATTAGCGAACGTATTGGCAAACAGTTTCATACCGCGCCCGGCAATTACCTAGTCTACCTAAGCAGCTTTGAATACCTAAACGCAATTCATGATTGCTTTACAAAACAGCATGCCCACATCATAACCTTCAGACAAAGACCGGGCATGACGCCCGATGCGCGCGAACAATTTATTGTCGATGTGAGTGATAACACGCCGAGCGTCGGCTTTGCCGTTCTCGGCGGAGTATTCTCGGAGGGAATCGACTTACCTGGCGACAAACTCATTGGTGTCTTTGTTGCCACATTGGGACTACCGCCACATGACGATCTGCATGAAGTCTTGCGCGAGCGCCTACAGCAGCGCTATGGCGACGGATACGGTTACACCTATCTGTATCCGGGGCTACAAAAGGTGATACAGGCGGCTGGAAGATTAATCCGCACACCCCAGGATCGCGGCGTCATCGAACTAATTGATGATCGCTATAGAAAGCCCGCATTAAAACAGTTGCTACCGAAATGGTGGGGGCAGTCAGACGATTGATGGGTGAAGACAATAGGCAGTGACGCAGCTAAGTTATGTCGTCCGCCTATATCAGCAAACGCAAACCATAACCGTTTCAGGCACATCAGCTTCGAAAACGATTATACTAACGGCCCATTTCAAGCTGGCCATAATTTTGAATAACGCCTACAAAGCCGACCTAATCCTTGTGCTCGTGACCCTGTTGGCCGCCATCAGTTGGATGTTTTCCAAGGAGGCGGTATTACAGATGCCACCTCTATTATTTATGTCAGTGCGCTTTTTTCTGGCCGGCCTGTTACTTGCCTGTGTCTCTTACAAAGCGCTTGCTAAGCTCGCCTTATCCGGCTGGCTTCACAGCGCCCGAGTGGGTTTGGTGTTTGGCGTTGCTATGTGCTTTTGGGTCACGGGGCTCGCCAAAGCAAGCCATGTAGGGGAAGCCG
The DNA here is from genome assembly GCF_040892595.1 of Zhongshania sp. R06B22. NCBI lineage: Bacteria > Pseudomonadati > Pseudomonadota > Gammaproteobacteria > Cellvibrionales > Spongiibacteraceae > Zhongshania > Zhongshania arctica. The sequence continues at coordinate 3,272,554 of NZ_JBFRYB010000001.1, forward strand.
CTTTTCTAGCCAGCTTAGGTGTGGTGATGGTTCCCATTATTGCTCGGGTGCTATTTCGCGAGGCAATTCCCCGCAGCACTTGGCTCGCATTACCGGTAGCCGTGCTTGGTCTTGGTTTCCTGTCGCTCAGCGCGCCAATGGATCGCGCCCTAAAGTTAGAAACTGCGCATATTCTACTACTGACATCAGCCACCTTCTTCGCCTTGTATTTCAACCTGAATACCCGCGTCACCAATATTCCATCGTCGATACTGAAAAATGGCGAAAGCATCAAAGGAAGCAAAGTTCCGGTGCTCGCCTTAACGACGATTGTGCTGGGCACCACAGGCATAATTACCGGCCTTGTATCGGCGATACTTGAGCCTTGGTATCCAACCTTCGCCAATCTCCAAGCCGAATTAGTGGGCTGGGTTGTGCTCTCAGCCACTATTGGCACGGCCCTGCGCTTCTTGCTTCAGACCTACGCGCAAAGTCTCACCGCCAACAGTCATGGCGTCGTTATTATGGTATTGGAACCACTGTGGACGACCCTAATTGCCATGGCTTGGTTTAGTGAAACCATGAACACAAGCCAATTAGTAGGCTGCTTTTTCATTTTATTGTCGCTAATCGTAAATCGCTTCAAAGCAATTATTCAGCTTGTGCGGCCGAGATAAGCAATGCTGGGATCAGCACGAAACGCTTCATTTTAGTTTCTATCAAGTAGTCACTTTGATGATCGTTTATGCATCGATAAAACGGATGTAGTGCATAGCAACCCCCGCCGGATCCTCTACCTGCGGATAATGCCCTATCTCCGCCAACACCCCAAGATAGTCCAATCGGCAATTAAGCTCTTTGTAACGCGCGACCATATGGGCGCCAGAAACCGGATCAACCGAGCCATTAATGAGCGCCAGAGGAATGGACGATTTTTGCAAGACAGTCACCCAGCGCTCGCGATGCAATTTACGATCTCGCATATAGGTAATTAAATTATGAAAGATATGCTTGCCGTCTTTCTCGTTAATTAGCTGCCAGAATATCGCCAACTCCTCTGCCGTCGGTTTCGTTTGCTGACCAAATACCGAGCTAAAGTTGGCACTAAACTGCTTAAAACCAGCCAATTTATTCACCAGCGGCCCCAGCGGGCTAAGCAATAATTTTTGCGTCAATAAGGCATGGTGAGTCTCTGGAAATAAGCCCCCATTTAAAAAGCAGCACGACAAGCAGCGCCCTGCACCCGCGCCTTCTTGCTGTCTGGCCAATAGCTCCTGTGCGACGGTATCGCCGTAATCGTGGGCCAATACATGGAACTCGCCCAGGGACTTAGCCGCCACCAGCGCCTCAACGATATCGGCCTGACCATGAATAGAGTAAGTACTCACATTAGGTTTATCAGAGTAGCCAAAACCCAACATATCGAGGGCAACTAAGCGAAAGCGGAGTTTCAACTCATCCCAAATGCCAGACCAATCCCAACTTGAGGTTGGAAACCCATGAATAAGCAGCAACACCGGCAACTGACTATCGCCCGTGTCTCTAACAAATATTTGATGGCCACATAAATTCAGCCACTCTCCACCGGCCTTCCAGCTGGCAAGATCGTTTTGTAAGTTACCTGCATTCTCGAAACTCATCGCTACTCCAGACTCACCATGATGTATGACTGACAACAATATTAAAGCACAGCAATTAAAGCCGAACTTGACGTCCAGTTCAAGTTTTGGCTATATTGCTAACATCGCACGTTGAACAGACGGCAGAACAAACCAATTTGAGCGCAGTGATGAAAGCACTTCCTATCCAAGCTAGAGCTAAGCAAAAACGCGCCGCTTTAATTACCGCGGCAAAAGAATGCTTTGTTGAACATGGCTATGACAACACCACGGCCAAATCAATAGCTAGCTGCGCCGGCGTGGCTACCGGCACCTTTTATCAGTATTTCGACAATAAAGAAGACATATTGTGTGTCATCGCACAGCAGCGCATCGAAGATCTCTACCAACAAGTGCCATCAGCAAAAGAGCTGTTTACCCTAAGTGAAAACGCGCAACAAAACAGCGTGAAAGCCGATGCCACCCAAGCTATTTTTCTCTATGTGCTGGAGCTTATCTACGCCTTCCACGAGGAAGAGCCCGAACTGCATCAGGTTTTAGAACAGCGCAGGGCCTTAGATACAAGACTGGCAGAGATTTTAGGTCAAGGCGAAACTTTATTGGACGAGCGCGTATTATTATTCGTGCAAAGCTTCAATATAAAGAATGCAAACGCTGTTGCGTTTAATTTATTCGCCATGGCCGAGGGTTTGGTACATCGTCACGTGTTTGGCAATTCCAGCCAATCGAAAGCGACCACACTGCAATTAGGTGCAGCCATGCTCGCCAGCTATTTTGACCACTTATAAAATAATAGGTAACAAATCATGAGCTCATTACCACCAGTCGATATCGTGATAAAAAATGCAAAGATTTTCAATAATGGTGAGCCCGCCATTATTGAAGACATCGCCATTGCCGGCGGCAAAATAATTGCTCGCGGCAATAATCTCGACACAGAACAGGCGGGACGAGTAATTGATGGGTCTGGCAAATGGCTAATGCCGGGATTCTTCGATATTCATACCCATTACGATCTAGAGCTGGAATTCGCTCCCGGCTTGCCCGAGTCCCTTCGGCATGGCACGACCAGCGTGGTCATTGCCAACTGCAGCTTGGGCCTAGCCTTTGGGAATCAGCGCAGCGGCGATATAGACCCTATTGTCGATTGCTTTGCTAGAGTAGAAAATCTGCCCAAGTCCTTTCTGCGCAGCTGTGCAGAGAAGGTCAACTGGGACTCACCAAAAGCCTATTTGGACCATTTAGAACAGCTTAACCTCGGCCCAAATGTGGTCGCTCTAGTGCCCCACTCTATGCTTCGTATTGACGCCATGGGTTTTGACAACAGCATTAGCCGCGACCCCAGTGACAATGAACTACAGACCATGCAAACCAAGCTCGGCGAGGCACTCAAACTCGGCTACGCCGGCTTTTCGACCGATGCCCTGCCCTTCCACTATCTCGCCAATCAACCCAATTGCGAAAAAACCATACCGACCCAATTCGCTAAATACGGCGAGATTAAAAAGCTGACCCAAGTCGTGCGTGAACACGGCGCCGTATGGCAGGCAACACCACCTAAAGACAGCGCCATTAACACCATCAAAACGTTTTTATTAACCAGTGGCAGGCTTCATAAAAAGCCATTGCGGACCACCGTAGTAGCTGCACTGGACGTTGCCAATAACTGGAAAATATTACGTTTAGCAAAAATGTTGGCTAAAGTTTTAAATTCCAAGCTCATCCAAGGCGACTTCCACCTCCAAGCCCTGGGCGCGCCCTTTAAAGTGTGGTCAGACGGCGCAGTAACTCCACTATCGGAAGAAATTCCCGAGCTGAGACAGCTGAACGAAACCAACTTAGAAGATCGTCCCGCTAGGCTTAAAATTCTCAATAATCCTGAATACATCAAACGCTTTAGAGCGATGTGGCTAAAAGGCAAGCAAGGCTGGGGCGTCGCAAAACTAAAACGCACTCTGAATATTGAAGATTATGCCTTTAACCGCAAGCTCAGTGATATGACCGTGGAAGGCTGCCCGATTGACCATTGGCTTGGCCTCAATATGCAAGACTTGCTAGATCGCATCATTGCAATTAAAAGCGGAAATATCCCCAGTGATATTACTGAGCAAGAACAAGACATCATTAATCGCGACTTCTTTTGGGTAAGTGATGAAGCTGACTTTATGCTGCAACTACTGAGGACCTTCGACCTTGATTTGAGCTGGAGCACGGTCACCGCGAATCGCAACCCTGAGACCACCCGCGAATTGCTAATGAACCCCTTACTTATGCCGGGCTTCAACGACTGCGGCGCACATCTAACCAATATGGCATTCTATGACGTTAATTTGCGCAGCCTGAAGCTAGCGTCTAGTGGCGGAGACCAAGACATCACTTATATTGTGAAGCGCTTAACGAAAGATGCTGCAGATTTATTTGGAGTTAAAGCGGGCACGATTAACCAAGGTGATATTGCTGATTTAATACTGGTGGACCCTGCGCAGCTTGCCAACTATGACGGCGAGGCCAATGTCATTCGCCAGCACCGTACGGAATATAATCACGAGCAATTGGTTAATCGCTCTGACGGCGTAGTACCGCTGGTGATGATTGGCGGTCATATCGCCTGGGAAAACGATGCCTTTAGCAGCGAGCTTGCAACTAAGCCGATGGGTCGACTACTGAAAGCCTCTGCGGCATAGTTAGAAGGACACTGAATAACAGTCATTTGACGATCGATTTGGCAGAGAGCGCATTACATTTAACCGCAAACGCGCTCTCTGCCACTGCATGCTAGCCATTCGCTCAAGCCAGCTGCAACCACTCTTTAAGACTGTTTCCAATATCGGCAATTTCCTCACCACAGACTTCGTGCTGCATGGGATAACTGCGGTAGTTGGGTTTAAAGCCCATGCTTTGCAGTATTTGATTGGCGGTATGACCCATCGTTTCTGGCACCATGGGGTCCTGGCTGCCATGAAAGATATGAATAGGCAGGGCCTTGTTCGCTTCCGCCAGTTTTACTTCCTTAGCTGTTGCGAAATACGTGGACATCGTCAACAAACCCGCCAAGGTCTTGGGGTAAGAAAGCGCGGCGTGATACACCACTGCACCGCCCTGACTGAAACCCGCTAACACAATGCGCTCACTTGCTATACCTGCATCCAATTCGCGCTGAATTAATTCTCCCACCGCCGCAGAAGACGACTCTATCTGCACTATGTCAATCTCGCGCTCTATCGACATAGCCAGTATGTCGTACCATGCGGGCATCACCATGCCGCCGTTTATGGTGACAGGTATCTCGGGTGCATGGGGAAAGACGAAACGAACACCGTGGTTATCTGGCAAACCGAGGTGAGGCACCACTGGAACAAAATCATGGCCGCTGGCACCCAATCCGTGCAGCCAAATCACAGCCGCATCTGCCGTACCTTTCGGTTCTATTACTTCACATTTGAGCAAGGTCTAGCTCCTGAGCGTTAATTAATTTGCGGTTAGAATATCACGGTCAGACTATTCAAGCCTGCGCTCGAATAGTCAACAATGCTATAGACCACCCTTATCGGCCAATCGACTAGAGCAGGCCTGCCCTCATTTTTCTTTGCGCGACTTTATGTCGACTATGGCCTGAAATCCATCATCGTTATCTTGAATAGTTACCCCGGACACCGAATACTTGGCATCACTAATCACCATTCCCACGCCATCCCTGACTCGCACTCGGCGGGTGATTGGCTTCGCTTGCCGAGCAAAATCCTTTGACTTTATTTCATAGTCATCTGAAATATCAATACCGGTGCCACTCACTACGCCAGACATCACTTCTGCCAGCGATTCATCGTCAATATATTGAGAAGATATCTCTTTTATCTCAGCGATTGAGGTGAGCTCTGAGGAGTTGATCTTTTCAGTGATTTTTTCATTCAATCCGGCAATATCTTGCGCATCCTCAAGTTTCGAGCTAACGCCCTTTAAAATTGAACCGCATATTTTGGCATAAGATTTTGATGTTGCTCTTGGTGAGACTTTAAGAAAAGAGTCTATCCAGTACTTAGTTTTCTTACCAAGATTATCAACGACAAAGACTCCTTGAGAGTTAGGCAGAATCAACACTCCCTTTTGTATCTTATTGAGGGAAATACCACTTCGCTCGATTATGTCAAAAGAGTTCGAAGATTCTGTTATTTCAATAAAATCATCCTTGCTTTCGATTTTGAGAATCGCAAGCGCACTAGACGCCACTCCGTCTATCTCAACATCCGAAAAAAGCAAGAAGACGACATCGCCAGCTGATATATTTTGATGCATTGAGTTTGCATATAGATGTTTTGCTACAGCCTGAGTCTGCTCTATAAAAGCACTTGGCTGGTCAAATATTTTTGCAGAGATAGTTGCCATCGCATTCAGTGATAAGTCGGACTCGTGAAAGAAGTCATATACTTCTTGCTGCTTTGAAAGTGGGATAAGGTAGTTCTGAAATAGTAGTTCAACTAATGAGTCACTGACATTCGATTCTTCATTTGCAAGACTAATGCCTTCTTCGCGTATTTTGCTGCCGACTCGATGCACTGCAACATTTGTTAGTCGCGCAGAACTTACATCCAACATTGATTACTCCACTGATCATTTATTATTGATGTCGATTACTTGCTGAATCAACACAAAAAAGTCTACATTATTAGTATTGTGACAATACGCCTTTGCCAATTACACATGTCGACGGAACGTCAAAGTCGGGACGCTTACTGTGCTTCAACACGCAAACGGCAGCGACATGCCGCGCAATGCAACAGCGACAAATCGCTGTTGCATTGCGCTTGCTAAAGACCCGAGTTCAGTACCCATCGCTCTTCAGATTTCACCGAGAAATTTTAACGACCCAAAATACCACGGGCTATGACTTCCTTCATGATTTCTGAGGTACCGGCGTAGATGGTTTGAATACGGGCATCGCGATAGAAACGCGAGATAGGATATTCGTCGGTATAACCATAGCCACCAAATAACTGCAGGCACTCGTTCACCATTTTTACCTGCATTTCAGTAGTTGCATACTTGATCATAGCGGCATCTTCGACGGTCATAGTACCGGCAGCAAACTTCGCCATATGCTGGTCAAACATCGCTTTACACAACTCTAACTCGGTTTTTAATTCAGCTAATTTAAACCGCGTATTTTGAAACTGGCTAACAGTCTGACCAAAGGCTTTGCGCTCTTTCACATAGTCACAGGTAAGGTTAAGTGCGCCTTGCGCGCTACCTATGGCGAGTACGGCGCAACCTAAACGCTCTCTGGGCAGCTCTTGCATCATGTGAGCAAAACCCTTGCCCTCTTGGCCTAGCAGCGCTGAGGCGGGAACACGCAAGTCACTAAAGAATAACTCGGCAGTGTCGCTGCTGTGCTGGCCAATTTTCTCGATTTTACTACCCCGAGAAAAGCCGGGCAGACTTGCGTCAACAAGGAATAAAGACACACCCTTAGCGCCAGCCTTGGGATCGGTTTTGGCGGCCACTACAACAAGATCAGCATGGATGCCGTTGCTGATGAATATCTTTGACCCATTAATAATATATTCATCACCGTCGCGAATAGCGCTAGTGCGCAGTGCGGCCAAATCGCTGCCAGCTCCCGGCTCTGTCATCGCCAGTGCGCCAACAACATCACCGCTAATCATACGAGGCAGCCATTGCTCTTGCTGCTCGGTGGTACCCAAATTATAGATATAAGGTCCGACAATGTTTGCATGGATATTGTAGCCCGTGGCTAAGCCCGCCAGCCCCAATAAACCCATTTCATCTTGAATCATCTGGCTGACAGCAAAGCTGGCACCAGCTGCCCCATACTCTGGCGGCATGTCTACTAACAACATACCCGCTTGGCCCATGGTGCGCCAAAATTCCCGGGGCATGATGTGATCTTTCTCCCACTGCTCATAGTGTGGGAGAACTTCTTGATTTAAGAAGCGCTGCACCATATCGCGATATAGACTAAGTTCTTCATCATTTACATGAGACGCGTTCATAGTTATTCCTTTTGATAGATGTGATTAAAATCGGTTTACCAGGTATCGACAAAGCGTCGCTCTGGACGAGGCTGCATTTTCTTACTAGCGGCCTTAATAGCCTTGGCAATGACTTTTCGGGTATGAGATGGGTCAATAACGGCATCGATTTCTAAGAACGAGGCCGCTTCAGTGGCTTTGCCCAAATCATACATTTCTTCAACAAGTTTATTGAATAGCTCTTTCTTCGCCACCGGATCTTGTTCCGCGTCGAGTTCTTTTTTAAAGCCTAAGGTAACCGCACCCTCTAAACCCATACCACCAAATTCCCCAGTGGGCCATGCCGCACTGTAACTAGGTTTGGCGAAACTCCCGCCAGCCATGGCCATCGCGCCAAGGCCGTATCCTTTACGTAGAAAAATGGTAACTAGAGGTACAGTAATAGCGGCGCCAGCAACAAAAAGACGCGACATTCTTCTGACCGCGGCGGCCTCTTCATTGCGGGGACCCACCATAAAGCCGGGAGTGTCACACAGCGAGACTAAGGGGATGGAATACGCATTACATAGCTGCATAAAACGAGCGGCTTTTTCTGAGGCATCTGAATCAATAGCACCTCCCAGTACTTTGCAGTCGTTAGCTATTAAGCCGAGAGGTTTGCCTTCAATGCGAATAAAGCCGGTAACAATACCGCGACCATCCTTTTCTCGCAGCTCAATAAAGGAGCCCGTATCTGCGATGGCATTAATAATATTGCGCACCGGATAGGCGTAGCGACGATCTTCGGGCAGTAAATGCTGCAGCGTACTCTGATCCGCGCAGCCCCATTCAGCGATGCTGCCCTGAAAAACACCCAATACTTTTTTTGCCATTGCCGTGGCTTCGGCTTCGTCTTTAACCACAATATCGACTACGCCGTTTTTACTCTGCACTTCAATAGGACCAATTTCTGTGGGTTTAAAGATACCAAGGCCGCCGCCTTCGATCATGGCGGGACCGGCCATACCGATCCAACTGGTTTGGGTGGCAATAGTAATGTCAGCGCAGCCAAACAGGGCGGCATTGCCAGCAAAACAATAGCCATTGGCTACCGCTATGCGCGGCACCACACCACTAAGACCAGCCCACAAGGCAAAGGAAAGTATATTTAATCCTGCGATTTGGGTGGTGACATCGGTATCACCGGGACGTCCGCCACCGCCTTCTGTAAACATAAGCACCGGCAATTGCTGTTCTTTGGCGACGGTTAAAATCCGATCGAGCTTGTGGTGATGAAAAAAGCCTTGGCTACCGGCGAGCACCGAGTAGTCATTGATAATAACGGCGACGTCACAGTTTTCGGGGTATAACTCACTATTGATTGTGGCAGTGCCGGTAATAACACCGTCTGCTGCCGTACTCGTTCTTAGCTCTTGCTCTTCAATGCGACCACGCTGCGCGGCGACGGCAAGCTGACCATATTCTATAAATGATCCCTCGTCGCACAAATCACTCAAGTTCTCGCGGGCAGTGCGGTAGCCTTTGTTATGCCGCTTAGCTGCTGCCTCGGAACGACCTTCATCTAGGGTGTTTCGATGACGCTTATGTAATTGCTGTAACTCAGCGCGATCGTGTTTACTATCTTTAGAGGTCACTACGATTGAATCCTTAGAGATACAGTTGCCGGAACAAGCCGCTTCATGATTTCGAGTCGGCGAAGCGAATCTCGTTAAGTCGTCTTTATTAGATTTGACGCTATTGTGGGTCTTAGAGTAAGACTCGGCAAACGGTATTTTATCTACCTCGTCTTTCATCCAAAAGAGCCACCAAAGCTTGTTAGCAAGGCCTGGAGAGAGCAGGCTAGGTGATATGCTCTCCAACATTCTAGGCAGCTAAATTAGGTAATGAGGCCTGTTACCACCAAGGATAAAACTCCGGCATATCTGTAGACGTTCGATCCTTAAACACCGGCGCCCGCTTCTCGAGGAACGATTGAACCCCCTCTTTGCCACTCGTCTGGCTGGCATAGTAGATCGCCAATGAGTCCACTTTATGCGCTTCAATTGGATGCGCCTGCGCAGAACACCGATACATCATCTGTCGGGTCATCGCGATGGCTACCGGACTGTGTTGGGCTATACGTCGCGCAATTTTGTAGGCTTCTTCCAGCAGTTGATCGGCGGGGACCACTGCGGTGACAAATCGCCCAGCCAGCGCTTGCTCAGGTTTCAATATCTCGCCGCTATAGACCCATTCCAGCGCTTGCGAAATACCCACGATACGAGGCAGAAACCAACTGGAACAGGCTTCCGGGGTGATACCAATTTTATTGAATACAAAGCCGATACGCGCGTGCTCGGAGGCTAGGCGAATATCCATGGCACAGGTCATGGTAGCGCCAATCCCCACAGCCGCGCCATTGATAGCGGCGATCACGGGTTTATTACAGTCGTAGATAGCCAGCGTCACCCGGCCGCCGGTGTCGCGTACGCCCGCGATAATCTCAGGATCCTCGAGGCGGTTCTCCATATCATCCATGGTCGGCTTCAAGCTTTCATTCAGACCGAAAACATTGCCGCTCGCAGACAGATCCATGCCCGCACAGAATGCTCGACCTTCGCCGGTTACCACCACCGCGCGCACTTCATCGTCATCGCTGGCACGGTTAAAGGCGTCAATCAATTCACCGGCCATCTCTACCGTGAAGGCATTCAGATGATCGGGACGACTCAGGGTGAGGGTTAAAATGTTATCGGCGACGTCGTAGCGCAGGGTGTTGTAAGACATAGTCATCTCCAGATTTTGAAAGAAAATTAATTACCGCTGAATTGTGGTGGACGCTTTTCGAAGAAGGCCGAGGCGCCTTCCAGTGCATCGTCGGTGCCCTGGGCAAGTAAAAACTGATCGGCATCCATATAGCTAACTGCGTTATCTAAAGCCGTGGCGCTCACATTGATCGCGCGCTTTACCATCCGCACCGGTATCGGTGGCATGGCAGCAACCTGAGCGGCCAACTCACGAGCTCGGTTCAATGCCTCGCCAGGCGCGCAAAGGTAGTCGAATAAACCCCAACGCTCAGCCGTGGTGGCATCCAATGGCTCAGCTAAAATGAGTAACTGCTTAGTTTTGGCTGGGCCGATAAGGTGGGTGAAGCGCGGCACACTTTGCCAACTCATATTCATACCCAGCTTAAGCTCTGGCACATAGAAGCAGGCATTGTCCGCCGCAACGCGCCAGTCGCAAGCCACCGCCAAGGCAGTACCGCCGCCGATACACCAACCTTCAATTGCAACAATAGTGACCGGCTCCAGCGCTTCCCACGCCGCACACATGGCAGGCCCCACCTTCACAAGTTGGCGACGTTCCGCCACGGTCATACTAGGGGCCTTAGCGGCTTCGGGATCTTTAAGATCCATACCGGCACTAAAAATAGCTGGGGCACCGGTCAGAATGATCGCGCTCAACTCGCTGTCAAATTGTAATTCCTGGGCGAGACCTGTCAGCTCCCGCATCAGCGCATTATTCAGGCTGTTAACCTTGTCGGCGGAACGGAATGTGACTTCCAGCACCCGGCCTTGCCGGTGCAAACTTAGGTATTGCCACTGCGTGTCACTCATCACTCCCTCCTCCTGGCGTTCTGCCAACCTTTTCAAGCAATCCCTGCAGGCACTTGCCGCATCGGGCCAGCACCCGCAATCACCTAGCAAACAGCAGCCCATGCGCCACTTTACCTTGTTATACATTTATCTATAAATCTTAGGTCTACACCCCATTCAGCCGCAGCGCGATCTAAACCACCCATACCCGCAACTGAGGCAACACTAAGGCGCTACATATTCACTTTTTCGCTACTTAGAAGCAAATCCATGTCAATGCAATGTTTTGTTGCACTCGACATAAAAGCTTAACAGCTGTATGAATATACAGTATTATGAATTTAAGAGGCTACATTTGTAGATCAGCCGGTGACACGAAGGCGTGATGGCAAAATTTACATAAGCTCGCAGCAACTTATAAATAAGGAGACACAGCCATGTTAGCCGAACAGCTTGTCCCAAAAGAAACGACAGAGACAACGCCATCGACGATGGTCCCAGCACTAGTTAGCCGAGAGCCTTGGTGGGCAACGGCGCCAAAGAGAGGGCAAGATGAAATGACCCTTGAGTGGGGTTATCTCGAAGTATATACCGATGGCAGCTTTCGCTTTGATCGAAGGCGACCCTCCGATTCAGAGATTATAAATCGCACATCCTGCTTGCTGTTATAAGGTTTTCAATGACTTAGCATTACCGTTGAGAACCGGCGAACAGGCGAACAGGCGAACAGGCATTAAATTAGAAGGGAATCAGGCATGGCAACCACCAATAAAATCGCGATAGACATTGAGGAAGTAACGTCAATGACCTGCGACAGTTGTAAGAAGATTTTCGAGAACCCTATTGAAATTCAAGAGTTCCAGTGCATTTTAAAAACCGCCGGTTATGGCTCAATCTTTGGCGATGGTGCGGCGGTTCATTGCGATCTTTGCCAGTACTGCCTACGCGATATGCTCGGCCCTTTTCTTAAGGTCGTTCGCCATAGCCACAGGGCATAGATCTCGACACACTCAATTGCACTGAGTACCCAGCCGCGATATTCAAGTTCATTTACCCACGCAACAATACTTATGCAGCGGGCTTATCATACTGACGGTATAAACAATCTAAAGCCTTAGCGAATATCTCCTATATTACCTCGGAGACAATGTACTTAGGATTTGGTCGGCAGACATTTATGTTTTTTTGGGTTTTACATCGCCACTCACCGTATTGGCGCATCGCCCACACAATACTACGATTTGAAAAATACCAAGCTACAAAATACTAGAACTAAAAGATCCGTATTTAGTGGGACTTCACAAACAAAGTTTTCCGGCAGGAAGCTAGATCACCAATTAGCCCTAATGAGTTCAATCACACTAAATGGCCTCAAAAATACCTTGAGACCATTATCGTGTTAAACCTTACAAACCAACTAACGGCGAATTCAACAAAGGTAGCTGAGGAACTATCGTTAAGCCCGGTGAAATAATGGTTCCGCCACCTAAAACATAGTCTACCGTAGTCAAGGGGTTATCTACCAAGACATCAAATATCGGGATTAACTGGCCTTTCAAAGGGCCACCCAAACTAAGTAATGTATCAATCGGATTTTCTCCAGAAAGCAATATGTCAGATCCAGCGATCAAAAAAACACCGCCATTTTCAAGCGACCGTGGAAATAGACCCAATTGATCGGCAGGTGTATAAAGCGTCGCCAAAGGGCCATCGTTGAGCGAGAAAAGACTAAATATTTCTGCCTGCGCAGAAGCAGTATTACTCATTGTCGATAGCGACACTGCAAGCAGGCATACCCTAACAACAGACTTAGATAAATTATTTATAAATTTCATATTTTTTTCCTTTTTATTCTGAATATCTAAAAAGGCGGATGACGCGCCGTAACGCATCCTCCGCAAGGGTAGTTAACTCACTCAAAACAGGGTATCGAAATCCCACTTTAAACGTAGACCGTAGGTGCGCGGTGGCGCTAGAGTCACGGTACGTCCAAAGTCTTGCTGCACCATCGCCTGGGTATAATCTTTGTCTTTGGCGTTATTAACAAACGCTGTCAACTGCAAGCCTAAAGGATCGTAAAAATAAGACATACGAGCTGCCCACGTCTCATACTGATCTTGAATATAGTGCGGTGAGGCTTGCGGAGTTGTGTTGTATCCGCCGTTGTAATAGTAATCCACACCGAACTCCAGATTACCGAAATCACCCATACTTAAAAATTGGTTGGCAGACACACTTGAACTAAAACGTGGCGTTCTAACAATGCGGTTGCCGCTAAAGTCACGGGCAGGATCACCGGTTAGGCTATCTTCACCAAAGTACAGACCAGTCTCATCATCAAAACCGGCGCCGTTCTTATAGTCAGTATAAAAAGCATCTAGGTACGTTGCACCACCACTAAACACCAAACCGGGGTTTAAATCAGCCATGGGCTGCCATTGGAAATCAATTTCCGCGCCCTCAATTTCAGCCGTACCGGCATTTTTAAAACTTACAATGCCACCAGATGGAATCGCAACCAAGGCCGTTAACAAACCGTCGATTTTAGTCTTAAAAATAGCGCCATTTAAGCGCAAGGTACCGTCAAACAAGTCCGACTTAAACCCGATTTCAACCGCGGTTGCTTCTTCTTTATCAACTGGATCTGGGTTAGTGAAGAAGTTCACAATATTGTAGGTAGGGCTTTTATAACCACGCTGTGCAGAAGCGAATATTTGCAGATTATCGCTAGGAAAGAACTGTATCGCTAAGCGCGGCGAAACGGTTTTTTCCTCTAGATCGGGAGCCTCAAAATCAGAGATACGAATATTCTGCGATCGATCACCGGAACGATAATACTCATTTGGTGGATCGCCCGCTGTCGGCAGCACCACGTCCAAATAGCTATTGGTAATACCACGCACCTCTTCTTGGTATCGAACCCCTGCAGTTACATTAAACCAATCAGTGGTAAACCATGTCGCCTGTGCATAAGCAGAGTTTGATTCAGTGGTGAGAATACCGCCATTACCTAGAACGATATCGGGGGTAGAATTTAGGATTGGTCCCAAAATAGGCGTCAAGAGCTTAGGCAACCCAGCAAGGTTTGCCGCCAAGCCGACAGGATTAAGCGTTAAATATAAACTACCAAAGCCGCCCTCGCCTTCAAGGCGATACAAGCCCGCAACCCACTGCAGGTCTTCTGACAACCAGGTATCTTCGTTGGACAAAACCTGTAATTCATAGGTTTTTTGATCATTAAACTGATCCGCGCTATAAAAATAGGCTTCGGCTTGCTCGGTTGAATCAAGGTCGTAATGCGCCTCATCAACAATCGCATAGTTCTCAGAATATATAAACTTCACATCTACCGGACCGGGATGCCACTCAAAAATACCACCGTATAATTCGTTCATGGTGGAGTTGCCACCGAGATCGTTATTACGCCAAACCCGATCGGGTTCGTCGGCCTCAACACCTGCAAGCAACACCGGGGAGGGCCTTGTGTTCTCTTGCGACAATGAATTACTGGTGAATTGATTTCCGTACGCAGCGATTAAGGTCATAGAAAAGCTATCTAGCGGATCCCAGCGCATTTTTACACGAGCGCCTTCAGCAAACTCGTCTTTCATGGGGCCTGGCTCGCCGAACACTTCATTTCGACCATATAGGTCTTGCGAGCTATTAAATAGGGAGACAGTAAGACCTAGGCTGTCGGTAAGGGGTAAACCTAAGTACAACTGGCTTGCTTTTGCGTTGTAGTTACCCATTTCCGTTTTTAGGTAGCCGGTAAATTCTTCCGGCGGATCTTCAGTGATAATACTGATGGCGCCCCCGGTTGCATTGCGGCCAAACAAGGTGCCCTGGGGACCTTTTAATACCTCAACGCGCTTTACAGCACCCAAAGTATCTTGCTTACCCTGGCTGGGGCCAATATTTATGCCGTCTATATAAGTGGCGATACTGGGGTCGGCGTTCGGCAAAAATGCATCTGTACCAATGCCGCGCAAATAAATAACCGTATATCCATAGGCATAAGTGAATGTAAGGCCCGGAGTAATTTTTTGAAGATCAGCTGTCGAATCAACACCCATTGCATCTAGTTTCTCGCCACTAAATGCGCTAATCATTATGGGGATATCTTGTGAATCCTCTTCGCGCTTTTGCGCCGTAACCATCACTTCTTCAATCAGTCGACTCCCCTGACCAGCGGCATTTGCCATCATTGGGATCGAAATCGCTGCACTACCACCGACAGCTAAAGCCATCATTCGATATAGGTAATTCATTATTTACACACCATTTTTATCTAATTTTTATTAACAGTACCGCAGATCTACAAGGTGTCTGCTGGCAACTACCACTTTCAGATGTAACGCTTTCAAGTCTGTTTTATCAGTGCCGCACTCAAAACTACTGCCGCCACCAGATCTGCGATAGCCAGTATTAATAGTGCCGGGGATACTCCCTGTAAAAATCCATACGACAACCAGCTGGCAGCAAACAACTTCACCAGCAAACTAATAAAGACAAGATCTCTGCTATCTTGAATTCGCAGCCTAAGCATGGAAAAACCAAGTCCTAGCACACCAGCGATGCCGACAAACGTATTTAGGGCAGTCTTTGCCGAGCCGACATAGAACTCGGTATCACCAAAAGACAGTACCAGTCCAATCACGTACTCATTCAGGCAAGGGACTGCCAAAAGTAAAAATAGTCCGACATCCGAGACGTAAAAACTACGATGACTAGGCAGCATTGTCAGTAAACGCCTTGTACGCCACGGTGGTATTCATAAAGTCGCGAAACCATAGCCACTTGCCATCTTTGCACGTGATGACATGTACAAACGGCGACTTAATTTCATTGCCATTTTTTTTCGTAGTAAGCCTCAAACTACCAACAACGATCACCCTATCGTTTTCACAGATAAACTCTTCCGGCTCAAAAACATGGATATCTACCGATGAAAGAACCGTGCTAAAAAATTTCCGGCATTCGGCCACGCCCCTATAATCACCTGCATATGGAATTTCGCTGGGACCATAAAACTCGATATGAGCGTCTTCATGGAGTAGCTCTACTATGCCGTCTACATCGTGACTACCAAATCGAAAAAACACCTCTTTAGTTAGTGCCAAGTTCGATTCTTCTAACTTTTTGGCTTCAATATCACTCATTATTATTCCTCTATTCAGCTTGAGCTATTGTGATGTTCAACTTACCAATTTCGACCTTTGATGCTAACTGGCATAGCAAGCGACTACCGGCTTTCACATGCAGTAATCCATCTAACACACTTTTCTCATCTTCATCGCAGTCAGATAATCTAGCTGTGTCAGTTGCGTCGGTGTAAACATGACAGGTTGCACAAGAGCAGCACCCGCCACATAAGGCGTCTATCTTCATTTCATCGCTTAGGACTGTGAAAAGTTCGCCAAGATCTTCCACACAGTACTCGGCGACCTCGCCAGCTCTATCCCTTACTATTACTTGCATCGCAAAATCCTTAATTAAAAAACGTCACAATCGTTTTCTATGCCTGCTTGGCAATAAGCTCTAGTGGCAATGTGCTAAACCCATAGGCAAGTAATCCACCTGACTGGCGACGAGAGTCGGCCAGACTGCCATCGACGCCAGCACATTTATCAAGAATGACATTCAACATTATTTCAGCTTCCACACGGGCCAGAGGAGCGCCTAGACAATGGTGAATACCGCGACCAAAGGTGATGTGCTTGGTAATATTTTTCCGGCCAATAATGAAATTTTCCGGTTCCGGAAAGATGCTTTCATCGTGATTGGCTGAGGCCATGAAAAACGCAACCCAATCTCCAGCTTTTATTTCTTGACCTGAAATTTCACAATCCTTTAGAACCAGACGAAAAAGACGCTGTGGAGGCCCATCTCTACGAAGACACTCCTCCATGAATGGTCGTATCAAACCGCGATCTTCATTTAGCTTTGAAAACCATGATGGATCTTCCAGCATCACACCCATCAAGTTACCAATGAAATAGGTAGTGGTCTCGGCACCGGCAACTACCAAGGTGATACAGAATAAAGTCACCTCTTCTTTAGAAAGAATATCGCCTTGGTATTCAGCGTTAATGAATGCCGTCATAAGATCATCAGAGACCTCTAGACCTGCCGCAATGTCTGCGTAGCGCTTTTCAACTTTATCGACAAAGTAGTGAAATAGTTCTTCATTGCAGGCCTGACGCTCTGCTGGCGTGAAGTCCGATGACACCATGAAAGCATTCGCCCAGCGCACAAGAAGCTTATAGTCTTCGCGGGGCAAGCCCATCAGGTAAGTCATTACCATGGCGGGAATAACCCCAGCCACTTCCACCATAAAGTCCATCTTGGTATTCAAGGACGCATCGACAATTTTGATAATGTCTGCACGCAGGCGATCAACAATGTCATCGTGAATTCGCTTAGGCGTAAAAGCCATTTTTGCTAAATTTCTAAGCGCGGTATGACGCGGACGATCATGGTTTACCAACATCAAGCTAGGCGCACTTGAATTGGCTTGCATCGGATCTTCCGATGAAAATATTTCGGGATTACGCAGTACGTAGTCAACATCTTCATAGCGTGTTACGACCCATGCTGGATAAGGCGTATCAACACCAGGCACTGTGCCGGGCGGATAATCTAGCAAGCCATTTACAGGCGGGTGAGCACGTAACTGCTTATAAACCGGGTAGGGATTACTGATACATTCCGGCGATAACATATTTCTAACAAGGAGTTCGATATCCGTCTCTGTACTACTCATAGCGTTATTACTCATATCTTCCTCATCAATTTATTAACCATTCTGAACATGCCTGAATATGGCGGTGTGACAAATCCGGATACATCGATAAATCCAGATTTATACACCGCCCTATTATTTGAAAACTCTTTGAAACCGTACTCACCGCGATACTTACCCATACCGCTGCCGCCAACGCCGCCAAATGGCAGATCATCGTTGGCATACTGAAAAATCACGTCGTTCTTAACGAGGCCGCCCGAACTGGTTTCACACGCAACGCGTCTAAATTCAGCTTCGCTGCGACCAAAGTAATAAATAACTAAGGGATGGGAGGATTTGTTGATATAGGTGATTTGTTCGCTAAGATCGCCAATCGTTTTAATAAGTAATACTGGCCCGAATATCTCGGCGCAATTAATCCCGGCATCGTCGGAGGGGTCAATTAAAACGGATAATTGGTAAGCCGATTTATTGGTCCCTGAAAATCTAATAATACGTCCGCCCTGACTCTCGGCCTCAGACACCAAATTATCTAAACGCTGTCTGTGCCGGTCGTTAACAACGGCGACTGAATCAGCAGAGCCTTGTGAAGAATCGATAATTTCAACGGCAGTTTTTAATTCCGCTAGAAATGACTCTAATCTGTCCGGCGCGATTAAAAGATAATCAGGGGCAATACAGATTTGTCCGGCATTAAAGTACTTACCAAAGGCAACACGCTTCGCGGTCAATGTTAGATCCGCCGAATTACTAACAATAACCGGCGATTTGCCACCTAACTCAAGGGTAAGTGGAACAAGGTGGTCAGCCGCATCACGCATAATATGGCGGGCGACCGTTTCGCCGCCGGTGTAAATAATATGATCAAACGGGAGTTTAACGAAGGCCTGAGCAACGTCGACGTCACCACAGGCTACCGACACTTCACCCTCGGAAAAATATTTGGCGATTAAGCTTTCCAGTAACGCCGATGTTGCTGGTGTTGCCTCTGAAGGCTTTATAAACGCGCGGTTACCTGCCGCAAGTACCGAAACCAAGGGCGAAAGCGCCAAATTTATAGGGAAGTTCCATGGACTTACAATACCCACAACACCTTTTGGAAAGGCCTCAACATAGGTCTTGGCACCACTCATTCTCAAACTTAAATCGGGTGTGCGACGCTCCGCTTTCATCCAGAACTTTAAATTCTTTAAGGCATGATTTACTGACTTAATAGTCGTAGTGATGTCGGCAAAGGAGCTCTGATCTACTGAGCGATAGCCAAAATCATGTGATAAAGCCTCGCACCATGCAGTTTCATTCTCAGACAGCATAGCTTTAACACGACCTAGGCGATCCAACCTTATGGCAAGCGAAGGAAAACGCTCCAGCTGGTAGGCACTGCGCAAAGTATCTAATTGGCGCTCAAGATGAATACTCACATCCACAACCTGCTCTAATCATTATCATTTCGAGCAAGAATATACGCCAAAAGAAATAGTGTCAACTCGACACTATTTCTTTTCATTATAATGTCACAGACCAAAGATCTTGACACTGTGTCCAATCGACCCTAAATTCACATACAAATCAATATATTGGGAAGCAAATTGAATAACCGCTGGAAAAAACACGACGACGTGCCCGTCAATCAAGAAACCGCACCAAATATGTTTTTGGACTATTTTTATCCCATTCATTTTTCTATTGGGATGAAGATTGAAGCCGGATTGATGGAGTGCGGCCGTTTAGATCGCCACCAAACTGTGATCATGTGGATACTTCGCTCAGAAACAGCTCGCAGCGGTGAGAAGGCTATCAGCCGCAAAGACATTGTGAGATTAATGACAAACTGGTATGACATCACTAGCAGCAGTGTTTCCAAAGCCTTACGCGCACTTTCCAAAGCCCCACTGAACTATATAGAGCTGGAAGAAGACCCAAATTCAGGACGTGAAAAACTCATCACACTCACCCCAGCAGGGCAGCAACACTGCAATGAAATGATCGCGAGTGCCTGCAATGTGATTAAACGTATTACTGAGAATTTTTCTGACGACGAAAATAAAATGGGCGTCTATATGTTTATGCGTATGGATGACGAATTTTCGAAAATCAGGAGCTGATACTAGCTCCCTTGTAGCTATCATCGATTAGGCTAGTGGACTATTTGTAGGCTGATGGCTCCGTTAAAAGCTTCACATACACAGTAGAGCATGCATAAGCTCAAAAGAAGTTGTCTTCGCAACTTGTCATATTACCCTCGATATGTGGCATACCGCGCCTTAGCATGAGTTATTGGCCGTATAAACGGTTGCGATGTCCGTGGACAACAGCGTAAACACCCTGGCGAAACGGCTCAATCACCGCCGGATTCGAAAGCGGAATATCCCCCCTTATTTAAATCAGTTCAATATGCTTTGCAAAATGCGAATCAATCTTGAATTGAGCGACTCTGCAACACCAAAAATTAATATTTCCCATATAAAACATAGACTTAAAATATCACAGTAGTGGCCCAGTCATTGCTTAACTAGCGCGTATGCACCGTAACTAGCGATTAAGTAACTCGAGACAAGAAATATGACTGAACATATCGGATTCCTAAGAAACCTTAGCTGGATCGCCGCTGGTGAAATGATGGTGAGAGTATCGCGTCTAATTACTACCTTAGTATTGGCCCGCTACTTAAGCCTTAATGATTACGGGCTAGCGGCCTTAGCGATAGCAACAGCTGAAATAGTCCGCGTTCTCGCTAGCAACGGTATTGGTAATTTAATCGTCAAAGCCGAAAACCACAAACTGGCCGTGGTGAGTGCCACCGTATTTTGGCTAAATTTGGCCTTAGGGCTAGTAATGTTTGCATTGCAGTACTCCCTTTCACCGCATATCGCCGCTCTATACAACGCACCCGTGCTGTCAGACCTTCTTCGAGCTCTCTCTGTCACGCACCTAATTTATCCTTTTGCCATGGTGCAATTCAATCTACTACAGCGCAGCAATCGCATGAAGGAAGCCGGGCTAATAATGGGCCTGACAGTAACTGCTGACAATCTCATTGCTGCTGGCCTCGCGATTGCAGGCTTCGGTGTATGGTCGGTTATTTGGCCAAAAATCGGTGCAGCCTTAGTCTGGGTGATCGTTATAAACCGACAAGTAACTTGGCAACCACGCTGGCAGCTTGCTCTCTCTGAACTTAAATCTATGCGCCGCTATTCTGGAGGCGTATTAATGGCTGAATGCCTACGAAACGGACGCAATCAAATTGACCTATTCATATTGGGACGAGTACTGAGTCCGGATCTATTTGGGCTATATGCCTTTGCAAGAAATGCTGGACTAGGCATTAGCTTGTCACTAACACAGGGATTTAATACTGCATTACTCCCTAAGCTATGCGAAGCACAGCGCTCAGGAGAAAACCTTGTTAAGAGCTATATCAGCGCGCTAAAAACCGGGATGACTTTCATCGCGCCAATTATCTTATTGCAAGCCGTCCTAGCCCCCATATATGTACCGTTACTATTTGGCGAACAGTGGGCCGATGCCAGCTTACTGATCAGCTGCCTTTGCCTGTCGGCAATACCACGCATGATATTTGAATCGGGCAGTATGTTTTTCAGGGCGGGCAATGATTTAAGAAAAGAAAATATATTAGCCATCACTTTCACCTCAGTATTCTGTGTGGCTATTGTCTTCGCGGCGCAATGGGGTGCACTGACAGTCACGATGACAATGATTGCCCTCTACCTGCTTGCCGCTATCGTATTAATAGAAGGTCTCGTTTCAAAAGATTACAACAGCCACAGAGCTCTGGCGTAGTTACATCAATTAAACCCCACTTCTGCATTTTCCTAGCTCTAAAAAACTGAGTCATTCCTTGAGCGCCTCCGGCGCTCTTTCCTCGAAAAATATTAAATTTTAGCAAAGCACACACAAGATATTTCAACTATTGAAATTTGCCATTTTTTTTGCGTTGCAATTTGCAAATCCAACCGATAAATAAAAATAAAAACCACCTGAATTCTATTTAAAATCGTTATAAAACAACAGCTTAAATTATAAATACAAGATGGCACACCGGTTGCAAAACTAAGAGTAAAGGCAAGTTATATAACTTTCCAACATTTGTTTTCAGGAGTTCAACCATGCAAAAAGTAAATAAAAAACCCTCAACGCTTACTCCGAAAGATATGTCATCTTTAGTGATCCCCCTACTCTCATTGCCTCTGTGGATCTACCGCAAGGGATATAAGCGGGCATACGATGTGACGGGCAGCGTGCTTCTTATTATCGCACTATCTCCCTTACTACTATTGACCGCAGTGGCAATTGTCTTAGGAAGCAAGGGCGGCATATTCTTCCGCCAGCAGCGTGTTGGTGAAAACGGTCAGCTCTTCGCGATGATCAAGTTTCGCTCAATGAGCACTGATCCCCAGTTACACGCCAAAGTTGCATCTATGGAGAGTGACCGTGACGGAGTATGTAGAAAATTCGTCAATGACCCACGAGTTACTCGCGTTGGACACATCATCCGCAAATTATCCATTGACGAGTTACCCCAATTAATTAACGTCCTGCGGGGCGAAATGTCATTAATCGGCCCCCGTCCCGCATTAGTTTCAGAGGTTGAACAATACAGCGAATACGACCGTCTTCGCTTAAAGGCCTTACCTGGAATTTCTGGACTTTGGCAGGTATCTGGTCGCGCCGACCTTAGCTTCGCTGAACAAATAGATTTGGATCTTCGTTATATCCGCGAACGAAATTTGTTCACTGATATCGCCATCACCCTAAAAACAATACCCGCGGTTCTATTCGGCGCCGGCGCTTATTAATCCCCTCTATATCGAATAAGGAGACAAACCATGGATTTCATTGATAAAGCATTCGAAAACAAGCTAAAAGCTGAAATGCTAGACCTAACTAGAGCGCCATTAGTTAGTGTAGTTATTCCAATGTATAACGCAGCAAAATACCTACCTGCCTGCCTTAATTCGGTATTAGAGCAAAGCTACCGCAACCTAGAAATCATTTGTGTAGACGACGGTTCACCAGATAACTGCGCGGATATCGTGAACAGCTATGATGACAATCGTATTGTATTAGTGAAGCAAAATAATAGAGGTTTGGCAGGTGCAAGAAACACAGGAATTCGCTGGGCAAAGGGCGACTTTGTGGCTCTATTAGATGCAGATGATACCTGGTTCCCTAAGAAGATAGAGATACATGTATCGCACTTGCGTGCGAACCCTGACATCGGCATCAGCTATAGCGGATCTCAGTTTATCGACGAGGCCGGAACAGACATGAAAATTGGTCAGTATCCAAAGCATAAAAATATAAGTGCAGACGATATATTCTGCCGCAACCCAGTGGGCAATGGATCCGCACCAGTACTACGCAAAGCGGTGTTTTCGGAGATCGCTTTTTTTAGCCCCGAACACGGTCATGCCGACGCTATGTACTTTGACGAGAGTTTTCGCCAATCCGAAGATGTTGAATGCTGGCTGAGAATTGCACTATCAACCAAGTGGAAATTTGAAGGGGTGAATGAGGTATTAACATATTATCGAGTAAATGGTGGCGGTCTTTCTGCAAACTGGCAGAAGCAGCTTGCAGCATGGGAGCGATCAGTAGAAAAAAATCGACAGATAGATCCTGATTTTGTCGCCAAGTGGGAATCCTTGGCTCGGGCCTATCAGTACCGTTACTTAGCTCGCCGCGCTATCCAGTCTAGAGATGCTAGTAGCGCAAGAATGTTAACTTTGCTGGCGTTCAAGTCGAACAGTAGCATCATTGTCAAAGATTTTAGTCGCAGCGCTATAACGGCAACATGCGCAATTCTTCTTTCGATATTATCCACACCACAGTATGAAGCCCTTGAGCGCCAGGCAATGGGTATTCCAGCTTAAGCCAAATAAAGTTGAGGTCAGTATGGATAAGCCAATTCTGCACAGTAAATTAATTATTCGTCGTCGGGTCGAGGTCGCTAAGTTTCGACCAGAACGACTCAAGCAACCTATGATTATTGGTTTAATAGTCATTCTACTGACGATAATGATAAGTCGAGAAACAGGGCTGAGTTTTTCCACCTTAAGCGAAGATGCCGGTATGTCAGACACTAAAACCTGGCTGACTGGCGCTCTGTCTACCCTTGGAATAATATTATTAGCGATTGCAGCGGGCATCATGTTATTCACAGCTGGATTTCGTAAACAGCTGGGAATATCAAAACGTAGTAGCGCAGGGTTTTGGTTATCAATATGTACCATAGTACTCATGCTAGATGATGCATTTCAACTTCATGAGACCCTAGCTGGAGAGTTATTTGGTATGTCAGACTGGATTATTCAGATGGCGATTGGCCTGATGATTATTCTCGTGCTGTGCCTGTTTCGGAGTGCCATTCAAAGCTCCTTTATTTTTGCACTACCTGCAATTAGCTTTTGGGCTGGATCGGTTTTGTTTGATTTAGTGTCTGCCGAGTTCTCCTGGTCTTCAGTACTAATGGAAGACAGTTTCAAATTATTGGGTATTTGTTGCTGGCTCCAATTTTCGATTGACATTGGCAATCGGAGTCTACGCGACATAATAGACACAACATCAAGTAGACAACGTGATACAACGAGAAAACCTTTGTAAAAAAAAGGGGGGGGGATGTCCAGCGTGCTCTTAATAGATATGACTTTATTATCCTCAGCCCAGCAACTCAAAACTGGGCGAAGAAATCCAAGCAAGCTTTAGCCTTCACTCCCTCGTGTACAAAGGATAGAATTCAATCGGTAGATCAGCTATCTAAAAACGTGGTTCTATCGATGTAACATTAATAAACTGAAATTCCCCCACGCAAACACGCAGCAACAAAATAATTTCAGCTAAAGATCCGAATAATTTCCCACTTAAGTCGCTTCAGAGGCAAGAGCCTTGTTCTAGAATCACGCAGTAAGGGAAGCACTGCTTCGGATTTGCCGGCGCGAATATTCAACTGAGCAATATGTAAAATGTGATTCGCCGTCAAACGCAGCATATCCTGCTTGCGTGAATCAGCGGAGTTCATTGCGTGAGCAAGAAGTCTTTTACTGAATGGACATTCGCTATCTGGAGGGTTTGTTAAACAGGCACGATTATCAGCATCTTGAAGATAATAGGAAGAAACTCGCTGGGAAAACGCCATAGAATAACGGTAGGCGATACGCACCCACATATCCTGATCCTCCCCCATTGGCTCGCCTTCTGGAAAGCCTCCAACTTGCTTTAAAACCACCGCCGGAACACACGCACAAGAGGGTGTGATCGGTAGTTCACCCCTGCTGGCAACGGCGAAGAAATCATACTCAAACTGGGCCGAGCGTCGTTGCAATGCATTGAATTTGGGTTGTATGACAATGTCGTCGCCTTTCTGATAGCGATGAGCGTAGGCGGTAGAGTAAGCACCACATTGAGGAAAAGCAATCAACAAGCTATCAATTTCCGACAATAAGTACGGAGCCCACAAATCATCTCCGTCCAGGAATACAATGTACTCGCCCTTCGCCTCAGAAATACCGGTATTACGTGCTTTAGACACTCCACCGTTGGCTTGGCAAATAAGCCTTATTCGGGTATCGAGCTGGCTATACTCGCGGACGATGTCGGGCCCTTTATCGGAAGATCCATCATCGACTACAACAACTTCAAAGTCTGAAACGGTCTGCGCAACTATTGAATCAAGCGTGTCTCCGATGTGGCCGGCCTTATTATACAAAGGCACAACTACAGAATACTTCGGCAACTGCATATCGCTGTTCTCAGTCATCAATAGCTGCTCCAATTACTCATTGCTTTTTCTGCTGCTGCACCAATAGCTAGTTGCGGGAATGTATAATCGTCAGCCAATATTCTCGCTAAACTTGTCTCTAGCTTCGCACCATCTATATCAATAGTGTCCATGCCAAAGTCTTCACTTTGCCCTATATCTCGGCACCAATTATGACACTTAGGGTGGTAATTCAACACGATCGCCGGGGTCCCACTTAAATACGCAAATACTGCAGCGTGTAAACGCATTGCCAAAATACCACGCAAACGACTAATTTGATTCACCGCGCGCATCGGGTCAGCTGCATAATGAATAATTTCACAGGGTATATTCTTTAATTTTTGTCGAAGATCTTGATGCACGGGGTGATCGCCCAAATCAGGATGTCCGTTAAAGTCGATTAATCTAACTTCAAACTTCTCCTGCTTGTAGAGTTTGTTCAATGTATTGGCAATAACACTATTTCGATGTAACTCTGCGTTTTCGTCACCACTAAAACGCTCTACCGGGCACAACGCAACGCCAATCGCATTATCTCGATTTGGCGCCAAAGCAGACACAAAGTCAGGCTCAATACTCATGCCAGGTGCTAGATCGAAAGTGAGGGCCACATTGGCATTCGGTGCAATACTACGAGCAATGTCAAAGCTGACGCGATCGCGCAGGCCTGTAAAATCACATCGATTTAGAAAATCAGCACAAACTCGCTCCGCCTCGGAGTCAACAAAAGGGCCGAGACCAACCCCAACTGCACAATGCTTGTTACTGCCTGCAAGCTTCAAATATTGCAATTTCTGCCGTATGTCTTTAGCCGTATGAAAAACGGAACCACCACCAATCACTATATGGCGACTATTCGTTGCTGCGATATACTTTAAAATCCGATCATGGCCTCTAAATTTCTGTTTTTTACTTTGAATAGCTGAAATATTCAAGGCATGACAAACATCACTGCCTCTCGCTGCGGTGGCTGCAATATTATTAGCCATTAGATGACGTCGCGCGCCAGCTGCCGCTGCCGCCATCAACATATCATCACCGGTATTGTGCATGCCGTAGTAACCGACCAATAGAGCGTCAAAACGTTTCATAGAACTATTCCTAAATACGGCCAACGCCGTTCCTTCGTTGCTGTTTCTCTATTATGGCTTTTGATAAGGTGTCGTTGCGAAATGCGATACCAATCAATACTAATGCGGGCCAAAAAAGATAAGCCAACATCTCAATATTTTCGCCAAAACTAAACATGATCAATATGAGAACACAAGAAAGTGCAGCCTGCGCCGTTCGGCAGTTTTGCGCCTGCACCAAAAGTAACATCAAGGTTACAGCCATAGGAATTAATAACGCTAAAAACCCAACAATACCTTTTACAAACAACAAGCCGTACCAACTGTGATGCGAGCCTATAGGCATATACTCTACTAGATGAGGCCCTCGCTCAACGACTCCGTGCCCCCAGATGGGTGCCTCATCTCGCCAGCGCTGGATAGCAATACGTGCCAATGCTGCGCGAACGCGACTAGACCCAGCACGCGCCGACTTGAACTCCTCAACTGATGATTCTGCAAAGTTCATAAGCTGTGTCGCGACAACAGCCATGGTAGAAACACCAACGCCGCCGCTTATCCATAGTGCAGGCGAATTGAGTTTTGAAATAAAATATACCGCTGGCGAAACAAACAACATTGCTACCAAGCCGGCGCGAGATTGGCACATTAATACCATTGCAATACTGCCCAAGATACCTATCCATCGCCAACGCACGTTCTGCTCTTTCAACGCAAAGACGAAATAGAAATTGGCCAATAGGCCTGCCGCCGGCGCCCAGGGTGTAAAGAATCTCCACCGCGGCCCTAGAGACTCTGGATTTATTCCATATAACTGAAACTCGAAAAACTCGGGACCGGGCCCACCAATAATTTTCAGTGGCGAGATATAAATCGTACCTGGAATCGGAGTGTAGGCAGCTACAACAAACAGCGGTATTAACAGTAATGTATGTAAACAAATTACACAGCAAGCCCGATATATTAACTCAGCTCGGATTGGTAAGGTTGCACCGATCATGATGAATAGGGCCAACAGGGCCCAGCCCTTTGCCCAGCCGATACTGGATTTTATAATTGCGGGAATACCTAGATAAAAATCTAAATGGCCTATCAGCAAGGCGACTTCCATCACAAGCATACCAACTACCCAAAGCATGACCACAGGATGAGGCTCAACCTGAATACTTTTTGCCCGCATAGACTGAGGCAACCAGAAATTGTATACCCAGTACATTATTAGTAGCCATGCGAGCACCGGTGCCACAAGGTATACAGCACCCAACATGTAAAAAGGGTAGGTCAGAATTAAAGCGTACCAAATCCACTTTTCGATAATATTTTCTGGATTAACTGCTTGCGCTTCCATAACAAGAATAGTCCGAATAGAGCCATACCGCTTCCGATCACACCACCAACTACGGCAAGAATTTTATTAGGTGAGGCTGGACGCAGCGGCAGCGACGGTGCTGCCAATACTTGAACCAATGGATAAGAGGCGAATATATCGGTCTTACCGGTATCAATTTGTGTCACCGCAGAGGTGTAGACTGCCTCCGCGATTTGATAATTTCGCTCTAGCTCGTCTAGCTGGGACGCCTCTTCAGCAAAAAGTTTAAGGCTATTTTTATGATCGATAATCGCGGTATCTAGGTGTTTAATTTTTCCTAACAGGCCTTCAATTTGTGCGAAAGACACCAACAAATCTTGGAAAAGCGCATCCTGCCCCCCAGAATTATTCATATTTATGAGTTTTATAGTACCCATGTCCTTATGTCCTACCAGCTCAAAACTTCGCTGTTGAAGCGCTGATAGTGTTCCTTTTTGACGGGCGCCTTCTGTCACTACCTGTGGATGGGCATCCCCCCACTTAGAACGAAACACCGCCAGCGTTGCGGTAGCATTTTGATAGTTTTCCAAATTCTCACGAAATTGCTGATCTGCATTGAGAATAAAGGCGCTGGCCGCGAGCTGGGGAGTGATGCCAAGATTGCGGGATAATTGATCCACATAACCACTCACTCTATCGCGCTCCGCGACACTGCCAACCCGATCTTCTTTAATTCGCTCTAAGCGTAAACTCAGCTCCTCATACTGGCGAGCAGATACGTACTGGGAATCCTGTTTGTGCAAAATTAAGGCCAGCTGGGCCTCCTTCAAGCGGTTCTTATATACGGCTAAGGCCTGTGAAACAGCATCTTCTCGGCTTTGAAGTTCATCCGCACGGAGCACCGTAATTCGATGATTGAAAGCCTCGATTAAGGCGCTTCCCTGCTTCTGCGCAAACCCCGGACTCCCGGCCTTAGTAGATACCTTAATAATCGCAGTTTCATCTACTAGCTTTATTACTGGTTGTTTAAAGTCTGAATAATCGATACCAAGTCTTTTTGCTGCAGTACCTATAACCGTGGCACTGAGAAGCATCTCTTTGTAATTAACCCTAGGATTGATCCCCTTGATCCCGAAAGGTGAACTACTACTACTGCTAGCTTCCCCAATACTTTCCAAATTCACTTTGCTCGAGCCACTTTTACCCGGCAGCACGAAAGCAAAATTGCTAACGTATTGAGGAGCAGAGGTAACGTAAAGCCCAACCAAGCCCCAGATGATCACAAACGCAACAACGCCTACGACTATATAACGAGTCCATCGTGGTTTATCAGCCCCATCATTATAAGGTTGCAAGGCTCTGCTTGGGTCAACGCTTGGTGTCATAATCCTCCTACTCCAGTAATCAGCGTAAAATCGAAAATGGCGACGCTACATCCACTATTGCTCTAGCGATGTCACGTATATTAACGATCGTTGAGTCGTAGCAGCTTACCGTATCATTCGGCAGTAGATAGGGATTATTTCCTGGTTCATCGGGGTTGCGTAGTAACTCTTCGATATTCCTCTCAATAACTTCGTTTTTGCCGGTTACAGGGTTCATTCCAACCAATACTGCATAGCGTGAGGAATTTGTCATACGAGTGCCACCGCTGCAGTTACCCGAAACAACCGCCTGCAGAAGCCTAGATCCGTAGGGCATACTACTAGAATACTGGCCAACTGCGGCAGAGGCATTATTCTTCGCACTGTCTGTTAAGTTTGAGATAAAGACACGTATCCCCTTTGGCGTTAATTGAGTAGGACGAATCAACTCAGCCTGCAAACAACCCGCAGACGGCACTATTATCTGGTCACCAGCAATCAGCGGCACATCGCCGCTACTATGCCCGGAAAAGACTCCAGCCAAATTAATTTCTTGCTGCCAGCCATCTCGAATCAAAATAACTTTATCTACCCTCGCGTCAGGACGCACTCCACTCGCGGCACGCAAGGCTTCGCTCAAATAACGCTTAGTAGGATAATCACCACTGATTCGATTTTTATCCTGATGAACTTGTTGCGGTATAAGTTCGTTAATCAACACCCGTCCCGGCTCGTAAACAGCACCTGACACCGACACCATAACGGGCGCCCACTGCAGCGGGCGAACGCTGAGCCGGAGCGTGTGCGCTAAAAAAATCTGCTTCGTAATAAGCATCATACTCAAGCGAGACTCGACTTCTTCGGTATCCAAACCAACAACCTGCAAAGGAGATAGGTAAGGAAGCTCGATATTACCGTCATGACTTACCAAATACTCCCCGCTAAACTCCTCGCCATCATGTATGCGTATATCAATTTTATCCCCCGGCGAAAGCGGGAGTAAGCGGCTGCTCGCTGCATATTGACTGCGTGGTGTGCCTGGATTCCTGAAACCGCTAGGCAGCGGCTGATTTACCGAGTAATTACTTTGGTCTCCAGCAAAGTGAGTCGTATTTTCCGTGCAGCTTGCGATTTGGAGGCGACCAGGACCCTGCGTGTCACTACTAGCTGTGGCAAGTTGCGCAATATCGGCTGGTGATGCCGGCATCTGACTATGGCGACTCGCGGGAGTAGTAGAGCATGCGCTCAATACAAGTAGCATCAGTGAGGCGCTCACCACGCGTAAGTTCAGCGCAAATGGGATAGGACGATGATTTACTTGGCAATAGACTGTCTTCATTTTGGCATTCCAAATAGATTATGGCTCGCGTGATAGGAACTGTCGTCCTTAGTTAAACTAAAGACTGCAGTGCTCGTGCCAATCACTAAAAATATTAAAATACCCATAAAAAACAGTAAGATAAGAAATAATTGTGCCGTTTATGCAATTTCGCACATTGCAAAAATAACGCCTATTCGCATTATGCGACTCATAATGCATTTAACATTGCGCAAATCAGTAACCACCTAGAAATCTCCGGAACTATAGAATCAATAGCTGCTACTTATTGACAAGCGGTGATGGCCAGACGCGAGCCATCACTGCTTGTCCGTGTATTATGCGGCAGCCTTTCGTAGGCGCATAAGAAACAGAGGATTACCAATAATATAGCGCTTCCACATTCTTCCTGGCTCTTGTATTAACCGCCATGTCCACTCCATACCCAGCTCACGCAACCAAATCGGCGCTCTTGAAACTTTATCTGCATAGAAGTCAAACAAACCACCGACAGCCATCACAACAGCAACTTTTAACTTGTGACGATTTTTCATCACCCATTCTTCTTGCAATGGCTGCCCCATACCGACAAGTAGAATATTGGCACCACTGTTGTTAATTTTTTCGATGAGGGCGTCACAATTATCTTTATCAAAGAATCCGTTGTGGGTACCGGCGCTTTGGAGCGATTTATGACGACGTAGCATCGATGCCATAGCCCCCTCGGCAATGCCTTCTTCGCCACCCAGCATATATATACTCTGCCCGTTACGTGCTAGCTGCTCACACAACAGCGGCAACATATCGGTTCCATTAATATTACCCTTGCGACGAATGCCCGTACGGCGGCAAGCTACTTCGATACCGCTGCCATCGGGAAAGACATAATCTACGCTATTCAACGTAGTTCGGAAGGCGTTGTCGTCATAAGCAAGATTGAGGGTATGAGCATTTGCAAAGAAAATGCTTGTCTGGCGGCCCGCTTTGATGTCTCCATCAATGTGGTTTAGCGCACTATCCATACTGACATTCTTGATATTTACACCAAAAATTTGAAATTCCTCGGCGTCGCGCAGTTCCGTATTGGAGCTGTAAAGCATACCTGCCAATAAAGACTTTATAACAATCGCAAGATCTGTCTTTAAACTAGCTTTACTCGAGTATTCCCTGTTGCATGCAGCCTCATCGATAAAATCCAGCCCAGAGATACGACGTAACTCAAATAAGGAGAACATACCCGGCAAGGACTCATCGGCACTAGGTGACGGCGCATGGCCGATGGCTGTAATACGATGACCTACAAGAGCAAAATCACCACGAATAACATTCAAAAGTAACAGTACTCGACTGAGAGTTGCTCGCCCACGAAGTGAGTATGTTTTGACAGGCAACTTCGAGGCACCACGTAAATTATGCACATCCAACACTTTTCGACGATACAAGTGCTGAAGAAGAATATGCGCTAAGATTAACGGGCATAATGATAGAACGGTGATCGCAGCAATAATCCGATCACCGATACGGTTGCTAACTCTCACTGGTGTTGATAATTTTTCTGATGTGAACATGGCTGCTCTCCTGTTTGTATGGAGGGTGTATCGCAACCGATGTGCCACAAACGCTTAAGAATATAAGCGCATGATATATATAGTCTTTTTATGATTTTATCGATTTTTTAAATATGTAAAAAGAAAATAAATCGCGGTATGATTTGCAAATTGCAAAGCGGCCTGCAACATCAAGGCATGCCGCTAAATTTTTAAATGAGGTTCTGCCGCATTGATCGAATCGCAGCAACATAAACAAAAAACCAATTCGGCTAGTGTTTGGGAGTACGCTTTCACCCGCACAGGAGCCACGATACTCTCAATGATTCTGTTCGCGGGTTTAATTTGGACAGCAGGGTTTCTCGAGGCCCAACAGACAAGTAGGGTACGCAGTGAACAAGAAAACGAGCTACTTAGAGAGCTTTCAATCTTAAGGGCTAATCTAGAGTCCGCCTTAAACGCCAAGCTCTATCTCGTTCAGGGCCTAAGTGCAATGGTCCACGCAAACCCCAATTTTAATGAGGAAACTTTTCAAAAATTCGCCAGTGAGTTGGGCGACGGCGTACGATCTGTTAAAAGCTTACAGCTCGCACCTGACGGCGTTGTGACCCATGTCTGGCCCAAAATGCAAAACGAGGACGCAATTGGACATGACCTATTAGCCGACCCAGAGCGTCGTGACGCAGCTGAGAAAGCAATAATTGCCAAAGGTATATGGCTTGCCGGCCCGCTGCACTTAATTCAGGGAGGCGAGGCTCTGATTGGCAGATTGCCGGTTTTCCTAGAGCGAAACGGACAAGATTTCTTTTGGGGCTTCGCTTCAATCCTACTAGACTTCCCCTCCCTGCTTAAAGAGGTTGGCATAAGCGAGTTTGCCGCAAAGAATCAGCTTGCTATTCGCGGGCGCAATGGCACAGGGGAAAAGGGTGCGGTTTTCTTCGGTAATGCATCGATCTTCACTACGGATGCATTGCTTAGTAACATTCAATTGCCGGCCGGAAGTTGGCAGCTAGCTACCTTACCAAGGATGGGGTGGACTAATACTTGGCCTGATCTCTCTCGCAATAGACAAATCGCTTTTTTTGCATCGATGTTGGTCGCTTTAATAGGGTATTCACTTCTGCGGCTACCGAGCATATTACAGCGCTCAATAAGTCGAGCTACTGAAGCACTTAGCAAAAGTGAACGGCAATTTCGTGACGCGATCGAAGCCCTTCCCGACGGTTTCGCCATCTTCGAATCTGATCGACGACTCGCGGTAGTCAATGCGCAACTGCAAAGCCATTATCACACCGTTGATCCAAATCTAGGCATCGGGGATCACTATGAAGATCTTTGGCATGCTGAAATCCGAGCCGGTCGATATTTGTTTGAAAACAAGGCTAAGGAAGATGAGTTTCTTCAAGAACAACTCACTCAAGCGACTCGAAAGGAGTTTTCTACTTCGCGGCAGTTGAAATGTACTGACGGCAGCTGGCTTCAAATATCAGAAAGCCCTATGCGCGACGGCGGAGTTGTTGCCTATTACCGAGATATATCCGAGCTCATTAAGAAAGAACAACAATTAACAGATGAGAAAATACGCGCTGAAACGGCGAATAGAACTAAAACCGATTTCCTTGCAACTATAAGTCACGAATTACGTACGCCACTAAATGCTGTACTGGGATTATTAGGACTAATGACGGAGGATAAAAACCTAAATACAGAACAAAGGGAGTTTATTACAACCGCTTATTCCTCTGCAAAGCACCTACTGAGTCTGCTAAATGAGATTTTAGATATAAGTAAAATGGAAGCAGATAAACTAGAGTTTGAGGAGGAAAGCTTTAGCCTCCACGAAACCCTCGATAATGCCATAAATTTATTGAGGGGTAACGCAACGCAAAAATCATTGATACTGGCACAAGAAATTGACTCGCAATTACAGACACTCGTAGTCGGTGATCAAGGGCGTATTCGCCAAATAGTATTAAACTTACTCGGCAATGCCATAAAGTTCACCGATAGAGGTCGCGTACAACTTAATGCTCGCTGTACAGAAAAAAACGCCGAATCGCTTAGTATTGAGATTGAAGTTATAGACACCGGAATCGGCTTCGATCCAGAAATCGCAACCGAAATATTTGAGCCCTTTGCTCAAGTTGATAGCAGCGCGATCAGACGTTTTTCCGGAACGGGCTTGGGCCTCGCCATCTGCAAGCGTTTGGTTGAAAAAATGGAAGGAGAAATATGGGCCGATAGTTCGCCGGAAGTCGGCTCAGTGTTTACTGTCCGCTTCACGCTACCGATTGCGGAATCGCAGGCACAAATAAGCGAGATAACGCACGACAAGGAAATCAAGATTACGCCGCGTGACCTAGGCTGGCGAACCATGCGTGTACTGCTCGCAGAGGACAATGCAACAAATCGAATGGTTATTCAGGCGATGCTACAGAACAGCGGTTATCATATTGATATAGCACACAATGGCTTAGAAGCTATAAAGATAGCAACAGAGCTAGCGTTTGATCTCATCCTCATGGATATTCAAATGCCCGAAATGGATGGCCTTACCGCGACCAGAGTCCTTCGCAGCAATCACAGATTTTCTGATATCCCCATTATCGGTCTCAGTGCCAACGCAATGCCTGGTTCTAAAGAAGAAATGCTGTCAGCTGGTATGACTAGCTATTTAACGAAACCCGTAGAAAAGCGACAGCTATTAAGCACCATGAAAAGTTGTTTACAATCACCCCCGTCACTGCAGAGCTAACGAGGGATATACCTTTGGGAATATTGAAATATTTCACCCTTGCAATGCCGCAATAAAATCTTTGAGCGCTTTTACGCCAGATTCAATTACCCCCCCCGCACTAGCGAGGAGATCTTTTAACTGAGCATCATCTTTTACTCCAGCGGCAATCTCTAGCCGTAGACAAAATTGTTGCATCACAGTCACACCACAGTAACTGCAACTACCTCTACAAGCATGGGCTAAATCATGGAGTTTAGGATAATCAATATCTTTGAAATCGATTTGTCTTATTTCATGATTAAATTTATTCAATTCATCAATTACCATCTGCATAATCATCTTAACCGCTTCCTCAGATGTATCCTTGAGCAACTGATTTACAACATCTCCATCTAAACTTACCGTCATCGAAAGTTCGTCTAACCCAGACGATTTATGTACAAGCGGCTGGCCTGTGTTATCTCCAAGCCAACGATTCATACAAGTCAGTAACTCATCACGATTAACCGGTTTAGCTAGGAAATCATTCATTCCCGCATCTCTACATCTTGTCTTATCACTGTCGAATGCATTAGCCGTCATAGCAACAATCGGAATGGAAGCCACGCCAGAATCCAATTCGCGAATTATTTTTGTCGCCTGTAATCCATCAAGTACTGGCATTCTTAAATCCATTAGCACCAAACTATAAGTACCTCCTTTCACCGCAAGTACCGCCGCCTCTCCATTGTTTACAATATCTAATTGATAGCCCGCACGATTCAACATAGTTTTAGCAACAAGCTGATTAGCTTCATTGTCTTCAGCAAGAAGTATTTTTGGATTAGATACATTTATTTCAGAGGAAGAAACTGGAGATAATAATTTAGCGTGCTGATCGGGATACATTAAGCGATTTACGAAGGCGCTTGGGCGAAACGGGCGGCTTAGCAATGACTGATAGCCAGCTTGACCAACTAAGAGTGTATCTGCTGCAGACAAATTCCTACCGTAAAGAATGGTCTGTCTACTTGCTACTCCGAAGTCTGCAAGAGTGTTAAGGCAAGACTGCAGTGATCCAACACTAGCTAGATCAATAATTAGCAAGATATCATCCCCAAGAATACTGGGAATTGCTTCTAGATCGCTCACATTTCCACAAGACAAGCCTAGATAACTTGCCTGATCCTCTACTGTTGCCTGTAAACGTTCATTTCTACTACATAGAAAAATTGATCGGCTGTCACTTTTTGCCATACTCAATGAAGGAGACATAGTACTACTAACATCAACAGGAATGATGACTCGGGCTAAACAACCTTGGCCACTATCACTTTCAATACTAATATGACCGTTTAAGTTCTCCGCCAACTTACGGCAAATCGCTAATCCAAGACCTGTACCGCCATACTGGGTACTGTCACTGCTATCTACCTGAGAAAACTCTTTGAATAACTCGTTTTGCCTGTCTTTTGGTATACCAATACCTGTGTCCGCGACCTCAAAAAGCAAATCCGCATGATGGTTTTCGGTCTCTATATGGTGGCAAGTAACCTTTAAGCTTACTCCTCCCGCATCCGTAAATTTCACTGCGTTATCAAGCAAATTGGTAAGTATCCGCCGAATAAAACCTTGATCCGTTGCAATCTCGGCGGGAATAGTAGGATCGAAACAAACTGAAATATCTATATCTTTGCTAGCAGCACGAATCGCAATAACTTCCACTACTTGCTCACATAGTTCAAGTAAATTAAAGCGACTGACACTAACATTAAGCTGCCCCGCTTCAATCTTTGAAAAATCGAGAATATCCTCAATGATTCCAAGCAGTCCCTGCCCCGCACTTAAGGAGGTTTGCATCAATGTACGTTGCTCGTTGTTTTCCGCACTATCTAGTAAAAGATCTATACAGCCAATGATGGCATTTAGGGGCGAGCGAATTTCATGACTCATATGTGCAAGGAAGCTTGATTTGGACTTATTACTCGCCTCAGCGATTCTGCGAGCTTTTTCAAGAGCTTCTTCTTTACTTCGGCGTTCACTGATATCCCTAATTGTGGCAGTGAAAAATATTTCCCCCTCATGCGGCACGGTCGGCGCAATTGTCAACTCACATGGAAACAAACTGCCATCACGACGAGCAGCGTCAACCTCCACCCGGGTATTGATTACCGGCCCTGTGCCACTGACATGGAATCGAACCATTCCATCATGGTGCGCCTGACGTAAATCCTTTGGAATCACTATATCTGCGACATTCTGCCCGATAACTTCGTCCCTAGGATAGCCGAAGAGTATCTCTGCCGAACGACTAAATTCTAGAATTATGCTGTTGCCATCGATGGTAATTATGGCATCGAGACTAGACTCATATAGGGAATGAGATAAAAATTCAAATCTCTTCTCACGCTTATAAATATGTCTCAAACCAATATCGTCTGGATAAATTAATAGTTTATAAGCTAGAGCATCACCTGAATAATGACGTACATTAAAGATTAATTCTTTATCATCTAAACGCGCTGGAAAACTAACCGAACTACCTTCAACTAAATCCGATTCGCGAACAATCAGCGCCAGTAACCCAGGAAAAATGGAGTCAATATCATCACCTGTTTCTAGGGCAGCTAAACTCGACAGCGTATTTTGAGCAGGCATTTCTATGTCTAAAATGTTGCCACTAAGATTCATGACGAAGCCGGCGCATACTTGCAAACCAGCAAACCCATTTAACTCACCTTCTGACATACGAATCGCTCCTCCCCATAGATTTCTACTGCTTGAGCTAGTATTTGTTACCGGCGGCGAAGCGTCAATTCAGACTTAGTCGATTCACAAACCAGCCAGATTAATGCAAATTGCTTTGCAATTTGCAATACATCTTATATGCTCATCACCATGCTTTATTAAAAATAAGACGCAAAACAGAAAAAATACCTTTGATAGCAATAGTTTAGTGTATTTTTCGCTGCTGGTTCCAAATTTGCTTTGCTTATTCGCTATTACCTTCCGAGCAAGCCATTCGCCTACTCGGTGTTATATCGAAACACAATCTAATAGGAGCGAACACATGACACTGGCCAAGCCCCATGCGCTGGTAATATTGTTAGCAGACGACAGCCTACCGGGGCTGATGACGGTGAAAATCACTCTTGAAAAAATGGGGCATACTTGCGTCACCGCAACAGACGGTAG
This sequence comes from Zhongshania sp. R06B22, assembly GCF_040892595.1. Taxonomy (NCBI): domain Bacteria; kingdom Pseudomonadati; phylum Pseudomonadota; class Gammaproteobacteria; order Cellvibrionales; family Spongiibacteraceae; genus Zhongshania; species Zhongshania arctica. Next base: position 3,310,758 of record NZ_JBFRYB010000001.1, read on the forward strand.
CCAGGCTTTAACAATGGCAGCGCAACACCACTACGACGTCATCTTTCTCGACGAGCAAATGCCAGGCTTGCATGGATCTACAATATGCAGTCAGTTGCGACATGAACCTGGCCCCAATCAACATAGCCGAATCATCTCCCTCAGTGGGGAAAACAATAGTACCCAGTTGGAAAAAATATCCGAAGCTGGATTCGACGAATTGTTGCACAAACCGGTCACTCGGGAGGTTTTAGAGCAATGCCTGGGCGACAACACTAAGGTTAAAACCGGTTCGCAACCACCGGCAGCAGTCAGTAAAAACAGATTACTGAACGAATCGAGCCTAGGTGAGCTTACGGTCGACCTTGGCCTTAGCACTACATTACATCTACTAAAGCTGTTTAACACAGAGTTACAGGCGATGATTGACAGGCTCGCTGGTGCTTCAAAAAATAATGACGAAAAAGAGATTCTAGCTGTCGCTCATATTTTAAAGAACTCCGCCAAATTATATGGCGCTGACTTATTAGCGGCCGAAGCACAAAGCTTAAATGAAACAACTAAGACCGACCTGAACAGCATATTACTAGAAGGACGTCTGCTAGAGCTGCGTTGTTCACAATCACAAGCGGCCGTAACACAGTATATATTTGAAAACTCGCCAAAATAAATCGACTTAAGGCAAAAATAATGGCAATCGAAACCGAAAAACTCGTCTATGTTGTTGAGGACAGTGTTTCCAGTGGCGCACTCTACTGCAGCTATCTTGAACAGGCCGGCTATCAAACCCGTCACTTTACCGATGGTCACTCCGCACTACTGGGAATTAAAGAACAAGTGCCCGACGTACTACTTCAAGACGTCTGCCTACCCGACATTAGTGGTTTGGAAGTCATGCGTTTTGCTAAAGAGCGCAGTGATATTCCTGTCATTATCATAACCGCTAACAGCTCAATAGAGATCGCAGTAGATGCTATGCGCCTTGGAGGTTTTGACTTCATTGAAAAGCCGTTTTCCAAAGACCGGCTAATGACCTCCGTTAAAAGCGCCTGCGAGCAAATAAGAGCAGAGCAAACTAAGCAGTTAAATCAGCCCAGGAGTGTCGCATCAAGCGGGAAACCAAAGACCGTAAGAGACCATTTTGTCGGTGATTCCGTGGAAATGGCCTCAGTTTTTCAGTTGCTAGAAAGTGCCGCACGCAGCAAAGCAAGCGTATTTGTCACTGGGGAAAGTGGCACTGGTAAAGAAGTCTGCGCGCAAGCGCTGCACAATGCTAGCGCACGCGCCGCCGGACCTTTTATCGCTATTAACTGTGCAGCAATTCCTAGCGAACTATTCGAATCAGAAATTTTCGGGCATGAAAAAGGCGCATTTAGTGGCGCGGTGTCGCAACGCATAGGCGCGGCAGAGCAAGCAAACGGCGGCACGCTATTTCTTGATGAAATTTGCGAAATGGACCTAAATCTTCAAGCCAAACTTCTCCGTTTCTTACAAACAGCGTCCTTTCAGCGCGTTGGCGGACAAAAGTTAATGCACTCGGATATTCGCATTGTCTGTGCAACAAATCGAGACCCCGCCAGCGATGTGGCCGAAGGTCGTTTCAGAGAAGATTTATACTACCGCTTAAATGTTATACCGGTACAACTGCCGCCATTACGGGCACGGGGCAATGATGTTGTAGTACTAGCTCAATATTTTTTGCGAGAAAAGAGCGCCGCAAACAGCAAGCATTTTGAGAGGTTTACACCAGAAGCAGAATTAATCATAAAGAAATATAGTTGGCCCGGAAATATTCGCGAATTACAGAATGTACTCGAAAAAATAGTTGTCCTTCACGATAGCGACAAGGTCGATGAGTCTATGCTGAGTTCGCTAAATGACAACATCATCCCACTACGAAACAATAACACTGTATCTTCGGCTGCTATCGATTCAAGGAATAACCTTCAAAGCCCGCAGAGTGGTATACAAGGTTTTCAAAACATTAGACCATTGTGGCAGATAGAAAAAGAAGCCATCGAATCAGCGATTGCGCAGTGCGATGGAAATATCCCCTTAGCCGCAGCTTGTTTGGGTGTAAGTGCTTCAACAATTTACCGAAAAATAAAGGCATGGGAAAGTGGCCAGCACTAATAGGTAATGAATAATTGCTATACACCCATAAAGCTTACTGTAGCCGGGCACAACTCAGATCACCTTAAAATCAAACGCCCCTTGCTGACACAAGTATCCCGCGAGGCGCGGATCACCACGTGGCGTTAATTTAGACTTTAAGTTGCCCTTGGGTTTGCGTTTAATGGTTTTGGGCAGATATGGCCGCGACTAATAATTCCGCGCTCGCAGCCACTACAGGACAGCAGCATGGCGCTGCTTACGGCGAACGCCAGGCTATTAATCCGCCGATGGCCATCAAGGGAAAACCACCGTTGACTCACCCGCCGGCATAGTCAGCACAACGCTGCCATTACTGGCCTGCAGACTTTGACCCGCCGCCTGCACGCGCTGCCCCGCGGGCAGTCCAATTAAGCGCAACTGATAAGGACCATCACTATCTAACTCAATGCGCTTGTCTGGGCGCTCGGCGATGGCGGCTTCCTGCAAATTAATCGTTAGCGCGGCAACCTGAGTCAGACCGGCACGAAGCTCCCCTGTCGTATTTTCTAAACTCCCCAGCTCCCAACTCAGGCCATCCCGCACCGCTGGGCTAAGCGTGGTCGCGTCGGGAAAAATAAGTTCACCGACACTCGCTTTAGGTAGGATCTCTGGCTCTGGCAGGGCACCGGACTGGGCGCGAATTTCTGCATACTCGGCGCCATCAAGGGCCTGTACGTCCTCAAGCCACCAAGCGCCACGAGGCCCCAGCCCCCAGTCGAGATTCACCATGTGTGGTTCCCAGCGGTAGACTAATTCACCGGGGGCAGAGCGCCGCCGCACTTCAGAAGACTGCCACTCCACCATCCACTGCGCCGCTTTTTGAAAAGCGGAGTAGCCCGCATCTTTGAGCGTCCACACAATGTGGTCTTCCACCAAGTAGTGGTCAAAAACATAGCGATAGCCAAAGTCGCGCATGCCGTCCGCCGTAGCCCGCGCATCGGGAAATGGCACCAATTGGTCGAAGGTGCCGTGGGCCTGGTAGTAGCCATTCCACTTAAGGTTTTCCATCAATTCGGGGCCCTTGGGTTCAACGCAGCCATTGTTATCCAAGGAACAGGGCAACAGCTGAGCGCTGGCATGTGAGCCCGCTAAGATCACCCCGCCAAAAAAGACCTCTGGGTATTTCACCATCAAGTTGATGGAGCCTATGGCGCCCATGGAATAACCGGTAGTAAAAACCGCCTCGTTATCAATATTGAAATGTGCCGCCACATCTCGCCACACCTCCCAAAAGTCGAGTTCCGCGGCAGCTTCATAGTAGCCGGCAGAACCGCGACCAAGCGGCGAAACACATACCGACTGGCGTAAAGTCTCGCAGGCCGCTAGTAAGTAGTTAGGTACGCTGGCGCTGTATTGATTGTGATTTTGAGTAAAACTGTGCAACAACCAAGTGAACAGACTCGGCGTCGCCGAGGATGGCAAGTAACTGCTGGGGATATAGATACCATAGGGCTGGACAGTATCGTAGTAACCGGGGTCGGCAACTACACCAGCCTCACTGCGGTCTACACCGGCGGCGAAGCCGCCATCACCCAGTTCCGATCCAGATACCGACGATATATACCAGCGGTTACTGTAGCCATAACGCAGCGGCTCAGGCTCGGTCTCACCCATTCGCGCCCAGTCTATTTGTTGAGAAAACGCCGATACGTCACCGGTGTTTAATGCCATTGACTGATTTTCATCAAACCAGAAATTAAATAATGCAGGCTCATCTTCGTAGTCGCGAAATGCCAAGTTAAACACCGGAGGCTGATTCGGCAGGCTGCGAAAGCCAGCGTTGTCATTGAGAAAACCGCCCTCGCCGTCATTAATACCGGAGGCAACATAGAGAGTCCAAGGCGTATCCGTGGCCAAGATGTCTTCCGGCAGTGCTGCTACAAAAGTGCGCGTCTCCATATCTACCGTCACCGGCGCGACCAGCTGCGGACCATTGCCGTCGTTGTAATCAATAAATGCGCCGTTCGCCGAAAGTAGCACCAGCGCATCTACTCCCGGACTGCGAAGGCCAGCTATGCCAGGCCAGTTGTCGCTACCACCCGGCTGGTTATCAACCGCAAATGCCGCCACCGGCACACTGTGATCGATCAAGGTCTGCCAGTCCACCCGTAAAAATAGCTCGCCGTTACGACGGCCCAGCGCCACAACAAACAGGTCAGCACCGTTGCCGGCCATACTCGCCTGCGGATAGTGAAGGCTGCCACCGGTGGGCGTGCCAATGCGATAAAACGGAACATTGGGCCCTTTTGCGCCGTTAGCGTCGTAGATAAAGTCGGTCCAATAATAGGCTCCATAGGCGTAGCGCCCGGTTCCCGAGGTGCGCGGCGCGCCATCGTCGAATGGCCAGCTCGGTGGGCTAGCACGCAAGGGCAGCTCACCGAATGCCGCTGGCGGAGCACCACTGGGCACTGCACCGCGGGTTTGAACAATCTCCCCTTCCAGCGAAGCAGGGTCGACCGACGAGGAAGATTGACCGCCGCAAGCGGCAAGACTAATCAGCAGCGCAGCAAGCACCGGTACGCGGGCGCACATAGGCAATATCCTTATGTCACATTATTATTATAACGTGTGATATTACACTCCTCGGCGCCTCGACGGCAAAACCCAAACGGATGAGTAGCGCAGCTAACGATATAACCCTGTTGAGGCCGAAGAATGATGACTTCACTGACGACGCTGCGGTCCATGGCGTATATATTCCAAAAGGCGCGCCCAAGACCTCCGCTGGTATTAGTGACTGCTGCGAGATGTCGCTGTTCTCTCAGTATCAGCCCAGGTCAAACACTGAAAATACGAACGCTTGCACCGCGTACTTCTTCACGCAGCGCTTTATCAAAAAACTCAAGCCTCGCACTCCCGCATAGCCTCCCAGCCCCCGTGGACGTCATATTGAGAATGTCACCTCTGTCAGGCTGCAGTATCTGCGGAAAAGACTGGCATTCACCGCGCAACACTTTCTAAGATTGCTAACGAAAAGGGATGCAATACAGGTACTGATAATATTGATACGCTCTGCAATTTCTTTGAGTGGCTCGTAGAAGACCTATTGGTGCATCTTTCAGAACCAATGCCCAAGGTCGACTGACTGGTCAATTCAGCTGATTTGTCATTTATTGCTATTCAGTACTTGGGCACGATTTGGGCACAGTATGGGCACAAGGTGGTCACAGACAAAAAATCGAGACGAAAAAAAAGCGCTGCACATCTGCAACGCTTTGATTTTATTCGCAATTTAGTGGTGGGCCGTGATGGATTCGAACCATCGACCAATTGGTTAAAAGCCAACTGCTCTACCGCTGAGCTAACGGCCCCGAAAGAGGCGCTCATAATACTGTTTTCTAAGGAAAAAACAACCGCCTAGGAGTAAAAAAGCAGTTTAATTACGCCTTTCGGTATCGTGTTGGATCAGCGACCCCTGCTTGCTCAAAACCTTGCCGCCGCAAATAGCAGCTATCGCATCGGCCACAGGCCTCGCCGTCATCGTTAGCTTGATAGCACGAGACTGTTTGGGCGTAATCTACCCCGAGTTTTGTGCCGACATTAACGATATCGGACTTACTGAGTTTCATTAGTGGTGTATGGATATGCATGCCATGCCCTTCCACTCCCGCTTTGGTCGCGACATTAGCTAAGGTCTCGAAGGCTTCGATAAACGCTGGGCGGCAATCTGGGTAACCGGAATAGTCGACGGCATTTACACCAATAAAGATATCATCGGCCTGCAGCACTTCAGCCCAGCCGAGGGCGATAGACAAAAATACGGTGTTTCTTGCCGGCACGTAGGTGACGGGAATACCGCTTGCACCCGCGTCTGGCACCGCAATATTCATATCGGTTAATGCCGAGCCGCCAATGCTACTTAAATCGAGATTGATTATTTTAAACTCGGCCGCACCAAGGGATTCGGCAACACGTTTGGCGGCGACTAATTCGGCGCGATGACGCTGACCGTAATCAAATGCTAAGGCATAGCACTCGTAGTCCGCTGCCCGCGCTTGAGCTAGCACTGTCGCACTGTCTAGACCACCGGATAGTAGTACCACTGCTTTTTTCGACAAAACTCTTCCTCTACTTCTGTTTATACACCGCTAGGGCGTAAATACTTAATGGCCGGCCGCGTCATTCCAAAGCAATTTATGCAATTGCACTTGAAAACGCACGGGCAAATTATCTTCTACGATCCAATTCGCCAAGTCAGTTGCATCTAGCTGGCCAAAGCTCGGCGAAAATAAAACCTCTCCCGCTTTTTCCGCTAAATTATGGGCATCGAGTTGAAATCGTGCCCAGTCATAATCTTCGCGGTTGCACAGCACGAATTTGATTTGATCGTGGCGAGTCATAAAAGCGATATTATCCATAAGATTGCGATGCATTTCACCAGAGCCTGGTGTCTTTAGGTCCATCACCTTTGACACTCGTGAATCGACCTGCCCAACATCTATCGCGCCACTAGTCTCTAAAGACACTTCATAGCCGGCATCACTGAGCGCAGACAGCAGGGTGTGGCATTCTGGCTGAGCGAGGGGCTCGCCACCAGTCACACATACGTAGCGGGGCTTATAAGAGGCGACTTGCGTCAAAATATCTTCTATCTGCCGCCGCTCACCGCCATGAAAGGCGTATTCGGTATCGCAGTAAACACAGCGCAGGGGGCAGCCAGTTAGGCGCACAAATACGGTGGGCAATCCCAAGGTGCGAGATTCGCCCTGTAGGGAATAAAAAATTTCGGTAATACGTAGGCTATTTTTGATCATGGAAGCAGGCTGCCGGATACAGGATTATTACCGGAGACCAGCCGCGCAAGCTTTGCTCCGCGAAAAATTAAAAGTTCTTGCGGAGGAAGTCACGCGATTTATTCACCGCTGAATTACCGGTGTTACCGTAGCGGTCAATCACGTGGGTCAGCATTTCCTGAGCTTTCGTCTTATTGCCATTCAGAAAATAAACCGTGCCTAACTTGTACATAGCCGCAGGGACTTTGCCGTGATCCGGGTAGTCCGTCAGAAGGCGTTGAAATGCCGTCGTCGAAGCCGATAAATTCTGAGGTTTTATAGCGACATATAACTCGCCAAGCCAGTACCAGGCATTGGGGGTATAACGGCCAGCAGGGTATTTTTCTACATAGCTCGCGAACGCTGAGATTGCTTGATCGTATGACGCGCTTTTTACCAAGCCATACGCTTTTGCATAATCTGAGGATTCATCACCGTCGAGCAACACAGAGGAACTGGCTGCCACAGGCGTTGTTAGCGTGGGGCTTTCTGTTAATTCTGCGGCTTCCGCATCTGTCGTCGACGCAGCTACCATTGGATCCGCGGCGGTCGCGTCCAAACTGCGATCGACAGGACTGCCGGCAGTTAAGCGGCGATCCATATCTATATACCGATCCAGACTTTGCTGTTTGAGCTGGCGTAGCTGATACCCTTGTTCTTCCACTGTCCCCCGCAACGCCATCACTTCTTGGCGCAGCAGTTGCAGCTGCTGATACATTTCGCCCTCAATACCACGAGCTGACCGAGAATCAGATCGGGAGGACCCAACATCAACAACTGGGGCTTGCGCCCAAAGCTGTGCCGACAAACACGCTGCCGGCAGCAGTATAGACAGTGGTTTCAAAAACTGCATCAGTACGCCTTTTTATTACTTCAGTTCTACACGACGGTTTTGCGAGTAGGTTGATTCAGACTGACCGAATGCAACTGGACGCTCTTCACCGTAACTAACCGTTTCTATACGGTAGCGTGGAATACCACTGATTGCCATGTAATCAGCGACTGAAATCGCACGACGCTCACCCAAGGCTATATTGTATTCACGGGTACCGCGTTCGTCAGCATGACCTTCCAGACGCACAGGGCCAGTAGTCTTTTTCAGACGAACAATTTGCGCGTCCAATGCTTTGCGTGCCTTCATTGTTAGCGTTGCTTGGTCAAATTCGAAATAAAATACAGTTTCGAGATTCGCCATGTCGTCAGTGTTATACGAAGAATCGCTCATAGAGTCAGTAGACTCTGTGTACGTGCTCACGGTATCAGCGCTTTCCTGACCGCTGCTGTCGGTTTCTGTAGAGGCACAACCAGCTAGCATCGCACTAAAGAAAGCCACACCCAAAAACATACTTTTTGCTTGGTATTTCATCGCATTTTCCCATCAAGTTTTGATTACACACTTCCGACCAAACAATCATTGTTTAATCGGTATTCCATTCCCGGCTACTACTTCATTGAAGAAAAGGCGACCAAGCCGGTTCGCGCACATCCCCGAATCGCGACGGCAATTTATACCTCACACCACCGTCTATCGATACTGCTGCCAAGATGCCTTTGCCATCATACTGCGTAGCGTACAATAGCATACTGGCGTTTGGCGCCACACTAGGTGACTCGTCCAAATTAGTGGTAGTGAGAATTTCGACACGGTTACGCTTTAAATCCATAACTGCGATGTGAAAATTCCCATTCTTCCTATGTACCATGACTAATCCGAGACCATCTGCCAGCACTCTTGCCCTGGCATTATAATCACCTTCAAATGTAACTCGTTCTACTGACCCACTGCTAAGCTCAACTTTATAGATTTGAGGTTTTCCGCCGCGATCAGAGGTAAAAACAATCGACTTCCCGTCCGGCATCCACGCTGGCTCGGTGTCGATGGCAAAGTGATTTGTTATGCGCTGCAAATTTTCAGTCGCCAAATCCATTACATAAATATCAGGGCTGCCGTCCTTTGACAACACCATGGCCATCTTGGTGCCATCCGGTGAAAATGCTGGCGAACTGTTCAAGCCACGAAACGAAGTAAGCTGCGTACGCGCATTTGTGCGCAGGTCCTGAATATAAATAGCAGGGCGCATTGTTTCAAATGATACATAAGCAATTTTCTGACCATCAGGCGACCACGTCGGCGCCATAATTGGCTCTCGACTGTCGAATAACACCGATTCATTGGCCCCATCGATATCGCTTTTCAGCAAGCGGAAGCGGGTTCGGTTACCCCCCTCGCGAACGGCAGAAACATAAAGCAATTTAGTGCGAAAAGCACCACGAATATTTGTGAGTTTTTCATATATTTTATCGCTGACCGTGTGCGCGAGGTAGCGGGGCGTATCAATACTGACGGATTCTTTGCCAGCGAGTATAACGCGCTGGGTATTTACGTCTAAAAGCTCGTAACTTGCGGTTATCGTACCCGTGACTTCTTGGGAAAGCGTGCCAACCACAACATAGTCAACGCCGAGGCTTTTCCAGTCGCGGTAATAGACTTCAGTAGAGTTACGCGGCCGCCCCAACATATCGGAGCGGCTCAAGGGTGCAAACTGACCACTGCGATGTAAATCACTTTCAACAATGGATGCAATATCTTCCGCAACAGTCAGGCCTGACTGCCAGCCAAAAGGCACGATGGCGACTGGCACAGGGTCATCATTACCCTTGTTTATTTCAATAGTGAGGTCAGCCATAGATACCGTGCTGACCATCAGAAATATTAGTGCTGTAATAACTCGTATTAACATTACCGCCTCAAATCTTGGGGAACAAAATCAAAATTAAACCGCCGAAAATTCTTTTCGTACGCGCTAGGATCGATTTTATATAAATCACCTAGCTCATCAATTCTACTTAACTTGGTAATAGCCCTAATTGCCGACAAATCGAAGGCTGGGTTGCCACTACCTTTAATCACTTGATGACCAACAATTTCACCCGTTGGAACCGTGATGATTTGCACAGTTGCCTTCATACCATTGCGAGCCGTTGGCGGCAGTGACCAATTTTGACCTATTAAGGCTGTTATAAGCTCTATATATGTAGAAGCCAGCTCGCCCTCTTCCACCAAATCATCTTCAGATGCCAAGGCATCTGCTAGCTCTTTCTGTTGTTGTTTACGTATCTCTTCTTGCAAAACCCGCTGCTTAGCGTCGTCGCGTGCTTTTTCCTCCGCCTTTTTCTTGCGAATCTCTTCCGGCGTAGGTCCCTTTGGAATGGGCTTTGGCACCGGCTTTGGCACCGGCTTCACCTCTGGCTTGGGCTCAGGCTTTTTAACAGGCTCAGGCTTGGCCACCGGCTTTGGTATTGGCTTGGCCACCGGCGTCGGCTTAGCGGGACGCGACACCGGCTTTTCTATCACCAACTTTGCTTGAATTGCCAAAGGCTTTGCCTTGATCTCAATGACACGGTCGTTACTGGGCATCCCAAACAACAGGAAAGAAATCGCTACGCCATGTAAGACCGCCGTCACCAGTGCCGGCACCAATTTAATATCATTCATCGCGCTTACTTCGCTCCACTGCGCGACGGATCCTCAGTAATCAAGCCGATAGACGTTGCACCAGCGCCCTGCAACACCGCCATCGCTGCTACAACACTGCCATAATCTACCGAACTATCCCCTTTTACCATAATTGGCGTTTTGGGTTTGTTACGCAAAATCTTGCTCAACTTATCGCCAATTTCCGCGAGCTCGAGGGGCTCGCCCTGCTTGTCTGGGTCCCCCAAGGTCACATAATACTTACCGGCCTTATCAACCGAGACCACGATCGGGTCATCATCTGTTTCGGGGACAGGTTGCGTCGATGCCTGTGGCAAATCTACTTGCACGCCTTGTACCAACATCGGCGCCGTCACCATAAATACAATCAGCAATACCAACATGACATCAATGTAGGGAACAACATTGATGTCTGAGATTGGCTTGCGCTTATTTCGCCGAGACATAGCCAGTGCTCCTAATCTCGCGAGTGAATCTGGCGATGCAGAATACTGGAAAATTCTTCTGAAAAGGTATCGTACTTACCTGCGAGGGAGTCTACTTTTGAAGAAAAGCGGTTGTAGCAGACAACGGCGGGAATCGCCGCGATCAAACCCATTGCGGTAGCCACTAGGGCCTCAGAAATACCAGGAGCGACTGTTGCCAAGGTCGCTTGCTGCACTTGTCCAAGGCCGTGGAATGCACCCATGATGCCCCAAACTGTTCCCAGTAAACCAACATAAGGACTGGTCGACCCCACCGTAGCCAAAAAAGGCAAACCGTGTTCCATCGCTTCCTCTTCCCGAGACAGTGCCACGCGCATCGACCGCTGACACGCTTCCATCATGGCATCAGAATCAAGCTTCTTTTTTGCCAGCCGGGTAAACTCTTTAAATCCAGCTCGGAATACACTCTCCATCCCAACCACGCCGCGCTTGTCCGCGCCGTCGGTATACAAGGTATTCAGATCGGTACCCGACCAAAACCGCGACTCAAAGCGCGCCATTTCAGTTTGCGCTTGCCTAAAATACATCACCCGCTGGGCAATCTGATACCAAGACACCACTGAGGCCAGCACTAATATCAGCATTATAATCTGCACAAACAAACTGGCATGGCTAACTAATTGCCAAATGGAAAGCTCTTGTCCCACTGTTAACTCCTGTCGTTTTTGGTTATTACACTATTGTTCTTTAAGCGCCAGCACTGATAGCAATGCCGGCGGCATACGTTTTGGTTTTAAGCTAATCCTATCGACACAGGCTAGTCTAACTTGGGCTTCGCACAGCACTTCGTCGCCGCGATAAACGCGTTGATCAAAACTCAGCGACGCTTTAGCTGCGGCTATGACCTTGGCTGTGACAATAAGTTGCTCATCTAGCTTCGCTGGTCGCAAATATTTTGTAGTTAGATTAGTCACAACAAACATCAGTGAATCATCGATGAAAGCTGCTTTATCAAAACCTTGGGCGCGCATATATTCGGTGCGGGCGCGCTCAAAAAACTTTAAATAGTTCACGTAGAAAACGATGCCACCGGCATCGGTGTCTTCCATATAGACCCGCAACGGCATCTTGAATTCCACTAGGCCACGCCGCCATTGTCGTTAGTGTCGGCATTTTTGGGTAGCTCTAAGCCAAAATGACGATAGGCGTGATTCGTTACCACACGCCCGCGCGGCGTGCGCATAATAAAACCCTGCTGAATGAGATAGGGCTCCAATACATCCTCTATCGTGCCACGCTCTTCGCTTATGGCTGCGGCCAAGCTGTCTACACCTACTGGCCCACCGTCGAATCGCTCAATCATTGCCAACAGTAAACGACGATCTAAGTGATCAAAACCACTGCTGTCGACGTTCAGCATATTTAATGCCTGATCAGCGATTTCTTTAGTGACAATACCATCTGATTTTACGTCAGCGTAATCCCGCACACGGCGCAGCAGGCGATTGGCGATGCGCGGCGTCCCCCTAGACCGCAGGGCAATCTCATGAGCACCGCCAGCATCTAACTGAACACCTAAGATATTGGCCGAGCGCGCCACAATAATTGACAGATCTTTAACGCCGTAAAACTCCAAGCGCTGCACGATGCCAAAGCGGTCACGCAGCGGCGAGGTTAACAAACCGGCTCGGGTTGTTGCTCCGACTAAAGTAAACGGCGGCAAATCTAATTTAATTGACCGCGCTGCGGGACCTTCACCAATCATAATATCCAACTGATAGTCTTCCATCGCCGGATACAGTATTTCTTCTATATTTGGACTGAGTCGATGTATTTCATCAATGAACAGCACATCACCAGCATCCAGGTTGGTCATTAACGCCGCGAGATCACCGGCTTTTTCCAGCACGGGCCCAGAAGTCGTTTTTAGTGACACCCCCATCTCATTGGCCAATATATTTGCCAGCGTGGTTTTCCCCAATCCTGGTGGCCCAAATATCAGGGTGTGATCTAGGGGTTCCTTGCGCATTCGCGCCGCACTAACAAAAATATTCATTTGCTCGCACACCGCGGGCTGGCCAATATAGTCAGCTAGGGTCTTAGGCCGTATTGCGCGATCAAAGCGCTCCTCTAGCGGCTCGCCGACGTCGGGTGCTACTAGGCGGTCAATTTCTATCATGTCTGATTACGGTCTTCACTTGATCATGTTTTTTAGGGCAGCGCGAATCAATTCCTCGCTACTTGCGTCATCTGCTTTTAAGGCGCTAATCGCCTTGCTTGCTTCCTGGGGTTTATAACCCAAGGCCACCAGTGCCGCCTCTGCTTCAGCAATATTCACTTTGGCAGCACTTACTGGCATTGCAATATTGCTACTCGAGCCAGGCAATTCCCAGTCCTTGAGCCGGTCGCGCATTTCAATCACTAATCTCTCGGCGGTCTTTTTACCCACCCCCGGCAACCGCACCAAAGCAGCGGTATTACCCTCTTGTACGCAGCGCACAAAGTCATCGCTATCAATACCGGACATAATCGTCAGCGCCAATTTTGGGCCGACGCCGTTAACCTTGATCAAATCGCGAAACAAGCGTCTCGATGTCACATCACTAAATCCAAATAGCTGCTGTGCATCTTCGCGAACTATAAACTGAGTGTAAAGCGACACCACCTGCCCCAAAGCGGGCAAACCATAAAACGTCGTCATCGGCACTAGCACTTCGTAACCTACGCCATTGACGTCAATAACTATTTCTGTGGCTTGTTTTTCTATGAGCACGCCACGCAATCGGCCAATCATTTACATTCCTTCATTTAAGACGTCCACGACGCAAACGCATCGCAGGCTCAGCAGCCATCCGCTGCAATCCTTGCCGCGCATTGGCATGGCAAATTGCCGCCGCCAGCGCATCTGCAGCATCTTCCTGTGGCGCAGCAGGCAGCTTAAGTAATATTTTAACCATATGTTGAACCTGGGCTTTATCTGCCGCCCCGGTCCCGACAACCGCTTTTTTAATTTGTCTTGCGGTATATTCAGCCACTATTAAACCATGGCTTACACAGGCGACCACCGCCGCCCCGCGCGCCTGCCCCAACTTAAGTGCCGAGCCCGCGCTTTTAGCCATAAAGACTTCTTCCACCACTGCTTCAAGCGGTGAATACTCGGCAATAATGGTCGTTAAACTTTTAAAAATAATATCGAGGCGAGCAGGCAATGGACCTTGCGGCAGCCGAATAACACCACTGGTGATATAACGGTGATGATTTCCCTCCACCTCTATTACACCAAAACCCGTTTTTTGCGATCCGGGGTCGACTCCCAAAATAATAGTCATAGATCCTATAGCTTTCGCTTCTTATCCGAGTAAGCAGAGATCAATACATTCATCGTTGACCCGAGTAAAATCCTAGCAATAGACAATAATTGCAGGTGTATCAATCAAGAAATTGAGAGCAGCAAATACGCGCACCCGCCGCAGGCTCGCCCCACTGCTATTATGCACAGATTTACTGGAATAATGACACGCTCACGAAGCGCGGCTCTGGTGATGGTTTAGTGATGGTTTAGTGATGGTTTAGTAATTGACTAACAATGGTTTAGCGACGTTATGGCAATGGCGCGACGCCATTTAGTGACCACTGTTTAATGCGATGTATATATCCTCAGCGATGTCTGCATTGGTATACACATTCTGGACATCATCCAGATCTTCCAATGCCTCCACCAGACCAAGCAACGATTCAGCGCCCTTTATATCGAGTTCAATAGTCGTCGCCGGCAGCATATGGATATCTGCATGCTCATGCTCGAAACCCGCGACCGTCATAGCTTCTTTTACAGCCATAAAATCTGCAAGCTCGGTTTGCACTTCCATTGTGCGATCGTCATAAGTAATAACATCCACTGCGCCCGCTTCTAAGGCCGCTTCCATAAGCGTGTCTTCATCCAAACCCGCCGCATAGTGGATTTGGCCGATGCGAGTAAACAGATAGGCCACCGAGCCATCAGTACCGAGATTACCACCGCGCTTACTAAAGGCATGACGCACTTCGGCGACCGTCCGGTTGCGATTATCGGTCATACATTCGAGGAATACCGCAACGCCACCGCTGCCATATCCTTCATAAGTCACTTCATCGTAATTGTCGGTATCAGCATTGCCCGCGCCCCGAGCAATGGCCTTGTCGATGGTATCGCGCTTCATATTAGCGGTGAGTGCTTTATCCACAACCGCGCGCAATCGCGGGTTATCTTCTGGCATAGGACCACCTGCCCTTGCGGCAACCACTATTTCTCGAATGAGCTTGGTGAACACTTTACCGCGCTTGGCATCTTGCCCAGCTTTACGGTGCTTTATATTGGCCCACTTGCTGTGACCCGCCATATCAGCCTCCCTGTAAGTAAGGTGAAGATATTACTTATCATGGTGTATTGATAACACCCGCTGCGGCGCAGACGGGTGTTGGTAACGCAGTCAGCGCTATTATTTTTCTTCTAATTTACGCAGGCGAATATTTAACTCACCCAGTTGCTTACTATCAACCACACCCGGTGCATCGGTCATAATACAGGCCGCACTCTGGGTTTTAGGGAAGGCAATCACGTCGCGGATGGATTTGGCGCCGGTCATCAACATCACCAAACGATCTAGACCAAAGGCCAATCCACCGTGTGGCGGTGCGCCGTATTTTAAGGCATCAAGCAAGAAGCCAAACTTTTCATCGGCCTCTTCTGGACCAATACCCAGTACGCGGAATACCGCTTTCTGCATGTCACTGCGGTGGATACGCACAGAACCACCACCTAATTCAGTTCCGTTCAAAACCATATCATAGGCAATAGACAAGGCCTCGCCCGGCGCTTTTTCCAACTCTTCCGGCGAGCATGACGGCGCCGTAAAAGGATGGTGTAAAGACGTCCAGTTGCCGCTGCCGTCCTGCTCAAACATCGGGAAGTCTACTACCCACAGTGGCGCCCACTCACAGGTATATAGTTTAAGATCTTCGCCCAACTTACAACGCAAGGCACCAAGGGCTTCATTAACAACCTTAGTAGTGTCGGCGCCAAAGAAGATCAGGTCGCCATTTTCGGCCTCAAGACGCGCCAAAATAGCTGCGCGAACTGGCTCGGGTAAAAATTTCACAATCGGCGACTGCAGGCCATTTTCCAGATCAGATTTATCGTTAACCTTGATATAAGCCAGACCCTTAGCGCCATATATACCAACAAACTTGGTGTATTCGTCGATTTTCTTGCGGGTCAACGCCTCATTACCGCCAGGTACTTTTAAGGCCGCAACACGCCCATCAGCACTGTTAGCTGGGCCTGAAAAAACTTTAAACTCGACTTCCGTCATCAGGTCGCCAACATCAACCATTTCCAATGGAATACGCATATCTGGCTTGTCGCTGCCAAAGCGCGACATTGCCTCCGCGTATTTCATGGTCGGGAAACTGCCGAGATCGATATTCATTACCTCTTTAAACAGATCGCTAATCATGCCTTCGGTGACAGCCATGATCTGCTTGTCATCCATAAAGGAGGTTTCAATATCGATCTGAGTGAATTCAGGCTGACGATCCGCGCGTAAATCTTCATCGCGGAAACATTTGGCGATTTGATAATAACGGTCAAAGCCAGACACCATTAACAGCTGCTTGAACAGCTGCGGTGACTGCGGCAAGGCGAAGAACTTACCGGCGTGGGTGCGACTAGGCACTAAGTAATCACGGGCACCCTCAGGTGTGGCGCGCGTCAAAATCGGAGTTTCTATATCAAGGAAGTTCTGGCTATCTAAATAGCGACGCAGCACTGACGTAATCTTTGCGCGCAAGCGTAATTTGTCAGAAATCTGCGGACGACGTAAATCTAAGTAGCGATAGCGCAGCCGCACGTCTTCACCAACATTAGTGTGGTCGTCAAGCTGAAAAGGTGGGGTTTCCGACTCATTCAGAATTTCCAGTTCTTTACCCAGCACTTCAATCTCGCCGGTCTTCATATTGGCGTTAACCGTTGCGCCAGCGCGAGCGCGAACCCGGCCCCGAATACGCAGCACGTACTCGCCACGAACACGGTCAGCAGTGCGGAAATGCTCTTCGGTATCTGGGTCAAAAACGACCTGAACAATGCCTTCGCGGTCACGCATATCGAGGAAAATAACCCCGCCATGGTCACGGCGACGGTCAACCCAGCCACACAGGGTGACCTCCTGATCTATATGTTCACTACTCAAGCTGCCGCAATAATGACTGCGCATGTGTTCTATTCTCGCTATATCAAATGTGTATCTAGGTAATGCCATTGGCACTGCGTGCTCTGTGCCAATCGCTAAATTCTAGGGGCCGCTAATGCTATGGCTCGCCCTATCTCAGCGCTAGGAGGCTGGTGCGGAGGACGAACCACCGGCAGAGCCTTCACCTGCTAAATTCTTCTTTTTACCACTGCCTTTAAAATCAGTCTCGTACCAGCCGCCGCCTTTTAGACGAAACCCGGCCGCCGAAATCTTTTTCACCAATGCGGCGGCACCGCACTGTGGGCAGTCTTTTAAAGCAGGATCACTCATTTTCTGCAGTGCTTCATGCTCGTGTTGGCAGGCCTGACACTGGTATTCATAAATCGGCATAAGAAAACTCCCAAAACTCAAAGCAGATAAAAGAAGTCATATCGAGCCAAGCGGCGCAAAAGGAGCGGGATTATAACGCAAAGCGGGGGTGGCAATAAATGCAGCAGCGAGTTTGAGGGGAAATAAACTGTTAGAGAGGGTAAATCAGCCTCGAGCACATCAAAAAATGTCGAGGCTGACGGCAATCAGACTTAAACAGCGAAGTCTTTCAGTTTTTTCAGTGGACGAACCTTAACAGCAACACTCGCTGGCTTGGCTTTGAACATTGTTTCTTCACCAGTAAACGGGTTAATCCCTTTGCGTGCTTTGGTAGCAGGCTTTTTAACCGTGGTGATTTTCATCAGACCGGGAATCGTGAACTCACCCAGAGCACGCTTTTTAACACTGCGCTCAATCAGTACTTCTAGCTCTTCAAGAACCTCACCAACCTGCTTGCGCGTCAAATTGGTGTTCTCAGCGATCTCGGTGAGGATTTGAGTCTTGGTCATTTTCTCAGAGATAGCTGTTGTTTTGCGCTTGGGTGCGGCAGCAGCGGCAGCAACTTTCGCTTTAGCTGGAGCTTTTTTGGGGGCAGCTTTTTTGGGAGCAGCTTTTTTTATCGCCATTAGAATATTCCTGTATCACACGTTAAGTTTTATTGGCCTAAATACGGTTCTGAGCACTAAGCAGCGAGTACCGCACGCTGATCACACATCTGTGCCTGCGACTATCTATAGTAGATTGTGCTAAGCAATACAAGATTAATACGCTTTTTTCGGCCTAAAACACTACAAAAGAAGCATTATTTGTATAACACGCACTATAACTCACGTAAATTTACGTCGCGACAAACTCGGCAGACCAGCCCTACAGAGCTTAGAATTGTGTTTGAGGCCAGCCCTAAACCGAGTTTTATGGCTCGCTCAACAGGGGGACATCGCTAGCAGCGTAGGCGGCGCGCAACCGTTTTAGGTACTTATTCAGCGCATCCACGTCATAGGGTATTGCTGGGAGCAGCCCCCAGACTGGCTTCGG
This sequence comes from Zhongshania sp. R06B22, assembly GCF_040892595.1. Taxonomy (NCBI): domain Bacteria; kingdom Pseudomonadati; phylum Pseudomonadota; class Gammaproteobacteria; order Cellvibrionales; family Spongiibacteraceae; genus Zhongshania; species Zhongshania arctica. The sequence continues at coordinate 3,329,215 of NZ_JBFRYB010000001.1, forward strand.
CCACCCCACATCATTGGAAAACCTCGCAATATGGTGAATATGAAGCTGTGGCACCATATTGCCAAGCGCCGCCACGTTTAGTTTTTCGGCATTGAGCTCACTGCGCAGCAGCGCGCACGTGGTATTAGACTCTTTTAGATACAGCTGCTGATCAGCAGCGCTAAGATCGCAGATCTCTCGCAGCTCATCACGCCGCGGCACCAATATCAGCCACAGATACTGACTATCGTTCATCAATAAGACTCGACATAGCGGTAGATCTCCCACCACAGCACAATCTCTTGCCAATACTTCATGTAATTTGAACATCACTCCCCCTGCGGCCTGTACCGCGCAAGCGATCAATCGTAAAATGCTCGGACTCTGATAAACAAGGCCAGAACTTCATTATGCGCGCTAGCCAATTCCTTATTGCCACCCAAAAAGAAACTCCAGCCGACGCTGAAGTCATCAGTCATCAACTTATGCTGCGAGCAGGCATGATACGCAAGCTCGCCACTGGGCTCTACACATGGTTGCCTATGGGCCTGCGAGTATTGCGTAAAGTCGAAGGTATTGTCCGCGAAGAAATGAATCGCAGTGGCGCGATGGAAGTCATGATGCCAATTGTTCAGCCCGCAGAGCTGTGGGAAGAGTCAGGCCGCTGGGAGCAATACGGCGCCGAACTGTTACGAATTGGTGATCGCCACAAGCGCGCTTTCTGTCTTGGCCCCACCCATGAAGAAGTCATTACCGACCTAATTCGCAATGAAATTAAGAGCTACAAACAACTACCGGCAAACTTTTACCAAATTCAAACGAAATTCCGTGATGAGATTCGTCCTCGTTTTGGCGTAATGCGCTCGCGCGAGTTTATTATGAAGGACGCCTATTCCTTCCATAACGACCAAGAATCACTGCAAGCTACTTACGATGTAATGCATGCAAGCTACACTCGCATATTCACCCGCCTAGGTTTGGATTTCCGGCCGGTGATTGCCGACACCGGCTCAATTGGTGGCAGCGGCTCACATGAATTTCATGTTCTGGCCTCTTCAGGCGAAGACGATATCGCCTTCTCTGACACCTCAGACTACGCCGCCAATGTTGAGATGGCCGAGGCACTCGCCCCTGCCGGCGATCGCCCTGCTCCCAGCGGCAACGTAGAAAAACTCTCCACCCCCGGCGCCCACACGATTGATGAAGTGAGCGCCTTGCTGAAGGTTTCAGCCAATCAAATTCTAAAAACGCTAATTGTATACAGCGATAGTGATGAAAACGGTAACAAGGACCTGATCGCTTTAGTGGTGCGCGGCGACCATAGCTTGAATGACATTAAGGCAGAGAAAATCGCCGGCGTCGCATCGCCGCTAAGCTTCGCCAGCGAAGAAGATATTCAGGCCCGCCTAAATTGTAAGCCCGGCTCTATCGGCCCCGCTGGGTTGGACATACGCGTTATTGCCGATCGCAGCGCAGCGCATAGTGCTAACTTTATCTGTGGCGCCAATGAAGACGGCTTTCATCTGAGCGGCGTCAATTGGGATAGAGACGTCAGCTTTGCTGAAACTGCAGATTTGCGCGATGTGGTGGAAGGCGACCCTAGCCCCGACGGCCAAGGCAGCTTGCTAATTAAGCGCGGCATAGAAGTGGGCCATATATTCCAGCTTGGCACTAAATATTCAGAGGCGATGAACGCGACTGTACTCAATGAAAATGGCAAAGATCAAACCATAACAATGGGTTGCTACGGCATTGGTGTCACCCGAGTTGTGGCCTCGGCTATTGAACAAAACCATGATGATAAAGGCATTCTTTGGCCAAGCAGTATTGCGCCTTTCGAGATTGCGATTGTACCTTTAAACATTCAAAAATCTGAGCGCGTTCGCGAACAAGCAGAGCTACTCTACAGCTCCTTGCTGGGTATGGGCTATGACGTACTGCTAGATGATCGCAATGAGCGCCCCGGCGTGAAATTTGCTGACATGGAGCTAATCGGTATACCTCATCGCATCGTGATCGGCGACCGCGGCCTAGACAAAGGCATGTTCGAATATAAAAACCGTCGCGCCAGCGACAATGAGGATGTCGCACTGGACGATATCGTCGACTTCATCCAGCAACAACTGCCTCGCTAAATGTTTGGAGTCAGTACCAAGCAAGCTGGCCTAGCCGTATTAATGACGCGGCTAGGCTTGGTTGTCCTACTGCTAAGTTCAACGTTTAGCCTTGCAGATGCAGTGCCTGCTATGGATGGCGGCGGCGAGACCATGACGGCGGCGCAGCAAGAGCGCGAAGAATTACGGATTTTCCTGAAACAGGCCGTCAGCGATGCAGATAGCTTTAAGGACCGTTTCGATGCCGAGGTTTGGCTATTCGATATGTCCGGCCGCATGGCGCGATTTATTAAAGACCCGCAAGCGCGACTCACTTTTCTACGCAGCGTACACCGCGAAGCCAGTGCCGCAGACTTAAGTCCCGAAATAGTATTGGCACTCATTGAAGTCGAAAGCTATTTTGATCAGTTTGCGGTATCCCGTGTCGGTGCGCAGGGCTTGATGCAAGTTATGCCCTTCTGGAAGAAAGAAATCGGACGCCCCGATGACAACCTCACCAATGCAGATACCAATCTGCGCTACGGCTGCCAGATTTTGCAATTTTATTTACAAAAAGAAAAAGGCAATCTGCATCGCGCGCTGGCCCGCTACAATGGCAGCCTTGGTAAAAGCTGGTATCCAGAGCGAGTATTTGATCGGTGGCGCCGGCATTGGTATAACGGCGAAGTAAACATTTATTAGACTAACGCGGTGGTCTGTCGCCGCCATGCTCTGGCGAACCGGGTCTGGGTGGCTTATCTTGCATGCGCCCCAGTTCTCGCAGCGCAAACTTAAGCCTCTGCTCTGGTGGTAAGGTCGCCAAGACAGTTGCCAGCACTTGGTGGCTGACCTGCTTTAAATTACTGTCAGCCATTCTAATTGCCTGAAAACCGCTATTAATTTGCACCTCAGTGGCTTGCTCGCTTTTTAATATACCCACCATGTCGCGCTTGGCAGCCCGGAGCCGCCTATACGCCTTTGCCATTTCTTTGCGATGCATCTCCAGAACTTGGCGCATAGGTTCCGCCAACTCCTTGGGCTCATCTTTCAATAATTGCTTAGCCATACCATGCATGGCATGACGCTCTTGCCCCATTAAACGATGGCCTATATACAAGCCCAACAGCAAGCCATTTAGCACTAAGGAAACTAACAGAGCGATAACTAGGCTTTTACGTGAATTCATAATTCTGTACCTGCAATCCAATTACTGACTTCATAAGTCGCCGTTGCATCAAAGATATAGATATCGGGGTCGGTATAATCAGCAAAATAACCACTCGCCCCAAGTAACACACCTAATAATGCTGAGGCCATCGCCGCCGCAAAACTCAAACGCCAAGGCGGAGTAAATGACGGCTCGCGAGGCAGCCGCTCGCCGGGCAGAGCAATGTTCGCTAGGCGCACCTGCAAAGCTGCACTTGGCTCCAGATCAGGGACAATATCTTGATACCACTTAGCGAGCTCGCTTTCTTCACACCGCGCGTCTTGCCACCGCAGCGCGCAAGAATCTATGCGCAGAAAAACCGGCAATAGCAGACGAGCTAAGAAGGGCCAATGCGAGGCATCAGCACCGTGGCGCGCCAACAGCGCAGAAAATATTTGTTCTGCCAATGTCATTCCCGACCTCCCAATCGCGTTCGCAGCTGCTGCTTCGCTCGGCTAATTAACGATTCAACCGCTTTAGCCGACAAGCCCATAATAGTTGCGATATCTTTCACCGACACGTCCTGGTAAAAACGAAATGCCATGGCTGCACGCTGATTATCTGGCAGTGATTTTAAGGCATCAAAGACAAGGGCATTATCACCCGCATTCACTATTGGCTCTGGCGCCGCAGTATCGACAATCGACTCGACCAAGTTATCATCGACTACCAAACGCTGCTGAACTCGCTGACGAAAATTGAGGGCTAAATTATTAGCCACGCGATATAACCATGTGGTCAGCTTGGCATCATCGCGCCATTCTGGCGCTTGCTTCCAAAGCCGCTCAAACACCTCTTGGCAAAGGTCTTCTGCGTCATCGCGAGAAAGCACTATGCGGTAGACAAGATTCAACACCATTTTACTATGGCGGCCCAACAGCATCGCAAAAGCCTGTTGGTCGCCATCTGCTACTCGCCGCATCAATTCGATGTCAGATAACTGCACGCTGAATCCTAAAGGTCGGCGAAAAAGGGATATTAATTACACGCCGTCACCCTTGCGGTGTTCGCCGTCATGTCCCTCACCACCGTGACCGCGCATTGCCTTAAACATTTCACGACGATCAATAGTGCCATCGCCATTGCGATCCATGCGCGTCGCCATTTCATCGGTGCTGGCGGCAAACTCGTCTGCAGAAACTTGCCCGTCCTCGTTAGCATCAGCGCGATCAAAGCGGTCTTTCTTGTTTGCTTTGCGCTCAGCCTTCATCTGCGCCTTGTACTCGGTCACTTCTTCACGGCTCAAATTACCGTCACCGTTCAAATCCATTTTTGCAAACTCCGCATTGCGATACTCAGATAGCTCAGTGGTTGTGACAGTGCCATCGCCATTGAGATCAAAATTTGGGCGCGGTTTTCGGTCTTCGCCGGCGATCGCTGACACCGCCGCTAGAGAAACGATAACGCTGAGAATTTTTTGTGCTGTATTCATATTTGTTACTCCCAAGAATCATTGCTTAGAATCATTGATTAGAATTTTGCTTCATTGCTACGGCCGTTAATGATTAAACACCGCAGGTGCAAAAATCCTTCGCAGGGAGCGAAAAATAATAACTAACATAAGAGATATACACTCGGGCTAAGTGATACTGAACTCATAGCGCCACACACCCGCCTCTAAATAACAGCGATTTCTAGGGCCAGAAAGAGTGGGATCGATCGCCGCATAGCCAACATCGCCGTCATACAACATGCAGACAACATCATTATGTGAGGATATTAGGGGCTGAAAATAAGGCACCGTGCGATCAAGATAAAAACGCCTGGCATCATGCTGGGTTCCACAGGCAGCAAGCTCGGCCAGCGTAACCACGGTGGGCGGCAATAGGGCTAGCTCACCACGCCGATGCAGCTGTAAAAAGTGCTCTGGGGTTCCCCAGAGGAAATCATCCATTTCCTCGCCATCAACAAGCACCTCAGCATTGTCACCCTCGGCAAGAAAGAACCAGGTAGCAAATCGACGACCCATGGCGGGTGGCGTTGTCCAATGCGACAGCAGCAAAAAGTCCTGCGTTCGCAAAGAAATGCTGGCTTCTTCCATGGTCTCTCTGGCGGCTGCAGCGCGAGCCGCCTGCTCCTCGTTCGCGGCGCCATCATAATCTTCAGGGTCAAGAGTGCCACCTGGAAAAACCCAATGACCGCCACCGACTTTAAGTTGCTTGTGTCTTCGCAACAGCAGGGTTTCTAGACCTGCATCGCTGTCGCGAGTAATAACGGCTGTTGCCGCCGCTCGAATATCACTTGTCATTGCTTAAAACCCATCGCGCTATATCAACAAATGATCTAGCGTCTCTATTATTGTTTCAGCACGCGGCCGGATTCGAAAGTTATCGGTTAGATCAGCGTAAATTATGGTGCCGCTTTCATCGGTCATCAACACCGTTGGCAATACCGTATCGTAACCATAGCCCAACATTCCCAGCGGCACACCGTGACGATGAACAATACCAAGACTAATTGCCGCTCGGTTATTATCATCCACATAGAATGGCATGGGCACCCCGAGACGGGATTGCTGCGCTGCACTTTTCTTTGGGCTTTGCGGACTTATCAGCACTAGCTCTACACCACGCTCACCGAAGGCATCGTAATGTTTGGCTAGATCCGCCAGCTGTGCCTGACACATTGGACACCAGTTGCCGCGGAAAAATACCCATAACACTTTTTTACCAACAAAACTCGAAGATGATAGCTGCTCGCCATTGAGGGTCGCCAGCGCGAAATCCGGTAACTGCACGCCTTTTTGCAATAACACATTATCGCTACGATCTAGGTAGGTATACCAAAACACATATACCAGCACCCCACCCAGACCAAAAAACAAGGTATAAAAGGTGGGTAGCGGCTCCATCTCTATCACGGTGAGCACCGAGCCTAAGAGCGCCATAACCACTGGTGTTGCTATAAAACGCACAACGCGGATATAGGGGAAGGTATAAACCATACTCATAAAGAGCACCAGCGGCCCAACCGCCAGCAGGGCACCCAACCAAGACAAGCTAAATGTAGCATCTCCCAGAAGGTGACAAATACTTTGGATGGAAATCGCAATACACAAGACCAGATAGGGAATTGCATACCAGCGCTTAAGCTGCGATATCAGGCCCAATATCATCAATTGTTATCCCTGCTATTCACCAAACCTCTTAGCGTTTCACTATGAAACCTGCTTATTGTATTGTAGCTTGACCCTATACGTGCTTTTTAGGCTATTGACCGAAAATAAGTGCGAGCAACGTAAGCGGCAATAGCTCATAAAAATATTAAGACTTAAACTAGCGCCGCATTGAAGGTCATAGCTTACGCCTCGGCGATGCAAAAAAACATAACAACACTAAATATATCAGATAGTTGCAAACACAGGGTGTGGAATCAAATGGCAAAACTTTCGATAATGGATTTAGGCTTTTTTCTGACTGAGACTGACGCAAGCCCCAAACATGTGGGTGGCCTGCTTATGTTTAGCAAGCCCACAGCGGCAGCGGACGACTATGTTGAAAAGCTGGTTGACGAGTATGCCTGCAACATTGATGAAATCCGCGCTCCCTTCAATCAAATCATTCAGTTTTCCGTCTTTAAAGCACCGAGCTGGGAATGTGACAAAAACTTTGATATCAGCAAGCATGTTTTTTATCACACTATAGAAGGTGATGACTTTCGCGACGGTCTTTATGACTTAATTGGTGAGTTACACAGTGTCCGTATGGATCGCAGCCGACCCATGTGGGAAATGCATGTTATTCAAGGTATTGATGACAAGCGTTTCGCACTGTACACCAAGCTGCACCATGCTTATGCCGATGGCGTGACCATGTCATCGTGGCTGGTGAATAGCCTAAGTGAATCTGCGCGAACAAAATCTGTAACACCGATATGGTCAGTTTTACCGCATAAACGCAGGCAAAGTACCGCTGACAGTATCTCAGTCATGAAGGTATTAACGCAGCTCGGCGGCCGCTACACCGATTATATAAAAGCATTTACAGGCCTCAGTAAGCTCAGCGCGCAGCTCGCTTTAGAAACTTTAAACCTAACAAAAAATGCGGTTGCCGTGCCGTTCAGAGCCAATAGTTCCACCCCGCTAACAGGGCAAGTCAGTGCCGGGCGTCAAATCGCCACTGCAGCTGTTGATATGGAGCGAGTGCATCGTCTGCGCAAACTCACTAGATCTACTCTCAATCACATAGCCTTAACGTGTATCGACGGCGCACTGCATCGCTACCTGCAAGATTGCGGAACCGACATCAACGAACCCATCACTATTCAAATGCCGGTGAATTTGCGTAAAAGTGGCGATGATAGCTTGGGTAATAAAATTGGCATAGTGCTTGTCGAACTCGCTAGTAAAACCACCGACCCCTATGAAAGATTGCGTGAAATAGGCTTTACGCTCCGCAATGTACGCTATCAAATTGATGGCGTACCACCGGCATCAGTGATGGCGTATACCGTTCTGCTCGGCGGTGTATCACTGATTGCTGAAGCCCTGAAACTGGGCGACGTACTGCCACCACTAGGTAACACTTTAGTGTCAAATGTACCGGGGCCTGCTAAGGCACTTTACTTAAAAGGAGCAAAACTTGAAGAAATGTACCCGATTAGCGCCTTAACACCGAGCAACCATCTAAATATTACGCTATACAGTTATGACGGCCGTTTACAGTTCGGCTTGGTGGCCACCACTGCCATGCCAAACCTCAATGTTCTTGGCGACTATATACACGATGCATTTGACGACCTAGAAAAGGCCGTTTCTCCATCTTTATTAGCTAACACGAAAAAATAACACCGGAATAGATACCTAAAACTCAAATAAAAACCTGGAGATTTACCATGAGTTATTTTGTCACTGGCGGTACCGGATTTATCGGTAGCGCCCTAATCGAACGTCTCGCCAAGCGCAAAGGCACTATCTACCTCCTAGTGCGCCGCGGTTCAAAACAAAAATACAAAGATCTTCTTGAAAAGAGCGGACTTAGTTCAGACCGCCTAGTGGCGATAAATGGTGATCTATCCAAACCGCGCCTCGGTATTAGCCCCAAAGATATGACAACCCTTAAGGGTTCGGTAAAACACTTCTACCACCTTGCTGCGATTTACGATCTAAAAGCTGACGCGGCGAGCCAAGAGATTGCCAATGTAGAAGGCACTAGAAACGCCATCGCCGCCGCCGAAGCCATGGATGCCAAATGCTTTAACCTAGCTAGCTCTATTGCTGCAGCGGGCTTGTATCGCGGCACCTTCCGTGAAGATATGTTTGAAGAGGCCAAAGGCCTAGAGCACGCGTATTTCCGCACCAAGCATGTCTCAGAGGGTTTAGTGCGTAACGAATGCAAAATACCCTACCGCATATACCGCCCAGCCTTGGTCGTCGGCGATTCTAAGACCGGCCAAATCGACAAGATAGACGGTCCGTATTATTTCTTTAAATTGCTGCAAAGACTTCGTAATCGTATACCGCAGTGGGTACCACTGATCGGCATTGAAGGCGGACAAATGAATATTGTCCCCGTTGACTATGTTGCTGATGCAATGGATTTCTTATCGCACAAGGCTGGCTTAGATGGCCGCTGCTTCCACTTAGTCAATACCGAGTCACAGCTAGTGGGTGAGGTTTTAAATATTTTCTCGAAAGCCGCCCATGCACCCCGCTTTGCAATGCGTATTGATATGCGGATGTTTGCCTTCATTCCAGCATCAATTCTTAATCTAGTGAAAGGGCTGCCACCTGTTCGCAGAATAATAAATGCCATTCTCGCTGATTATCAGATTCCACAAGACGCCGTGAGCTTTATGAATATGCCCACTCGTTTTGATACTCGCGAGACGCTTAAGGCATTGAAAGGCAGCGGAATCGCACCCCCAGCGTTAGAAGACTATGCGCATGTCATCTGGGATTACTGGGAGCGCAATCTCGATCCAGATCTATTTGAAGATCGCTCGCTGCGAGGCAATGTAAAAGACAAAGTTATTGTTATTACCGGCGCGTCATCAGGTATTGGTAAAGCGGCGGCAATTAAATTGGCAGCGGCCGGCGGTAAAGTCGTCTTAGTCGCACGCTCTCTTGAAAAGCTGGAAGAGACTCAAAAGGAAATAGCTGACAAAGGTGGCTCTAGCTATGCTTATAGCTGTGATGTATCCGACTTGGAGTCCTGCGACAAATTAGTCGCCACGGTGCTGGAAAATCATGGCCAGGTGGATGTACTTGTTAATAACGCGGGCCGCTCAATACGGCGCTCACTGGAATTAACGTTTGATCGCTTCCACGACTTTGAACGCACTATGCAGCTGAACTATTTTGGCGCTATTCGTTTAATTATGGGACTGGCTCCGTCAATGCTAGAGCGCAAAGTTGGTCACGTGATTAATATCTCGTCGATTGCGGTCATAGTTGGCACCTCACCGCGCTTTTCGGCATATGCCGCCTCTAAATCGGCTTTAGATGCTTTTTCTAAGGCAGCTGCAGCTGAGTTCTCTGACCGGAATATCGCGTTCACAACGATTAATATGCCACTGGTTAGAACACCGATGATTGGGCCAACATCGATCTATAACTCGGTGCCAACACTGTCTCCGGAAGAAGCGGCAGACATGATTTGTAGCGCCATTATTCGCAGACCGAAACGCATAGCTACGGGCCTTGGCATTACCATGCAAGTCCTTAACGCAATTATGCCAAAGGCGGTGGAGATCACTATGAATATGGTTTTCCGCACATTCCCAGACTCTTCAGCAGCCAAGGGCGACGGTGAAGAAATCAAGACCGAGGCGTCTACCGAGCAAATTGCACTGGCGGCCGTTTTAAAAGGCATTCACGTCTAGGTTCAAGTTCTGGCTTAACATCCACTCAGTCAGTAATAAGCGAGCGAAGCTCGCTTATTACCTAATTGAGCTCCCTTCTTTCTTATTCCGCACAGCTCCTCAATTATTGATCTAGCAATCAAAATCTTCCGTTCACATCAGCATCAAGCTAGCTTGGCTAATTGTATTTTCACTTAAGATAGTTCACCCAATAATGCACAGTAGCGCCTACGGAGTGGATCTTCAGTGGCCTAACTCTGCGAACCTTAATACGGGTAAGGTAAGGACATAAGATGCTAGGACAAACAGCTACGCCGCCTTTTAGCGACACGACGGGAATAACGGGGGGCTCAACGCAAAATTAGCGCCAATCGAGGAGAGTGTATAAAAAGACTTAATGGATACCGCTAAGCGACGCAAGAACCAATGCACCGACTGAAATAGTGGTCACCATAATTAACAAAATACCCAGTAATTTGAGGGGGCGGTATGGCTTACGCTCAACATTGTTATATCCCTGATTCAAAAAGGCGTCTACCTTAGCCTGGTCTTCTGGATACAACTTATTATGTTCGTTTTCCATCATTTCACCACTCGCGATTACAAATGACATTACCCATATACCGGGCAATAAAAAAGGCGGCCCCATTATCGCTGGTTGCCGCCTTATTCTCCAGCTTTACTGCAGTGGCCCCAAATTAGGCCGCATTCTATAGTTAAGCGAAGGCTTCCTCTGGAATATCCATTAAGCTGGCGCTGCCATTGCGAATTGACTCAGTTAAGCCCTTCGCCTGTGGCAGCAAACGCTGAATAAAGAACCGCGCCGTATGCAACTTAGCCTGTCCAAACGCATCACCTTGCTGGCTATCGCCATTTAGGACCGCGCGCGTCATCATCGCCCACATATATGTGTACAGGGTGAAGCCCATAACATGCAGGAACTCGACAGATGCGGCGCCAATGGCATTTGCATCACCGCCTTGGGCTTGTGACAAAACGAACTCGGCTAGCGACTCAAGGTTGTCAACGGACTCATTTAATGGATTTAAGAACTCATCCATACCACTAACCGCGGCGGCTGACGCAGAGAATTCCCGCATTTCAGCAATCAGCACATTGAGATTCCGTCCGCCATTTGCAGCTATCTTACGCCCCATTAAATCAAGCGCCTGAATCCCATTTGTGCCTTCATAAATTTGGCTAATACGCACGTCGCGCACTAATTGCTCCATGCCCCATTCACGAATATACCCGTGGCCACCAAATATCTGCTGGCCCGCAATAGTGCCTTCAAGGCCCTTGTCGGTTATAAAAGCTTTAGCAACCGGAGTGAGTAACTCGACCATTCCATCTGCCTTGGCCTTAGCCTCACCACTAGAAAACTTCGCTTCATCGAGCTGCTTACCAACATAGACTGCAAAGGCGCGACCGGCCTCAACGTAAGCCTTTTGTGTTAACAGCATGCGCCGCACATCGGGGTGCACAACAATCGGATCTGCTGCTGCAGCACTGTTCACTGGGCCAGAAGGCGCCCGGCTTTGAATACGCTCGCGGGCATAAATTGATGACCACTGATAGGCCGCCTCTGCCGCGCTAAGCCCTTGAATACCAACAGACAGGCGCTCGTAGTTCATCATGGTAAACATACCCTGCAAACCACGATTAATCTCGCCAATAAGATAGCCCTGCGCGCCATCAAAATTCATCACACACGTTGCAGAGGCGTTAATACCCATTTTGTGTTCGATGCTACCGCAGTGAACACCGTTATTCTCACCGCTGCTACCGTCGTCATTAACCTTCATCTTCGGAACTAGAAACAAGGAAATACCCTTAGACCCAGCAGGCGCATCCGGCAACTTTGCCAACACCAAATGAATAATATTTTCGGTTAAATCGTGATCGCCACCGGTAATGAAAATCTTGGTGCCACTAATACTGTAGCTGCCATCGGCAAGCGGCTCGGCTTTTGTGCGAATCATGCCTAGGTCGGTACCGGCGTGGCTCTCGGTTAAGCACATCGCGCCTGCCCACTTGCCCGAGTACATATTGGGCAAGAACTTACTCTTTAGCTCTTCTGTCGCATGACTCGATATCGCCAACGCCGCGCCAGAGGTAAGCGTTAAATACAAACCCATCGCGATGTTTGAGGAGTACAGCATTTCTTCAAACAGCAAAACCAACATCTTAGGCATGGTCTGGCCGCCATACTCCGGAGCGCCCGATAATCCACCCCAACCGCCTTCGGCCAATTGGCGAAACGCCTCTGGATAGCCTTTAGGTGTAGTCACAACACCATCAGTCCATTTAACGCCCTCTTCGTGCCCTGATTGGCTAAGCGGCGCCACCAAAGACTCGTTGATCTTTGCGCCTTCTTCGAGGATAGCGTCAGCGAGTTCGCGGTTAACCTCTTCCATTGCGGGCATGGTTTCCCAGAGCTGTTCCGCCTTAAAAACTTCGTGTAAAACGAACTGCATATCACGGAGGGGGGCTTTGTAGTCAGGCATAAATTACTCCTTCTAAATCAGTACGACGGCCATAAGGCCGTCGTTAAGCTATCGAGCAAAAATCATCTAAAACGCGAAGGCGTCTTCAGACATTGCCATCAAACTGTCGGCGCCGTTAAGCATCGCCAATTTATGTGACTCAGTCCTAGGTAAAATTCGCTGATAATAAAAGTGTGCAGTTTGGACCTTCGCTTTAAGGAAAGCATCATCAGCATCGCCGTCTAGGGCAACAGACGCCATACGGGCCCACATATATGCCAAGGACACATAGCCTGCGTACATCAAGTAATCAACCGATGCTGCGCCAACTTCATCTGCATTGCTCATGGCCTTCTCACCTAATTTACCGGTGATATCACCCCACTCCGCATTCAGTGTTGACAGTTTTTCGATAAACGGTGCCATACCAGGCTTATCTTTTTGATCTTTGCAGAATTGGTGAATGACCTTGGTAAACACCATCAACTGCTTGCCGCCACTACCCATTACTTTACGACCAAGTAGGTCCAAAGCTTGAATGCCGGTGGTACCTTCGTAAAGCGTAGCAATCCGTAAATCACGTACGATTTGCTCCATACCCCACTCAGAAATGAAACCGTGACCACCAAATACCTGCATACCGTAATTTGCTGATTCCAGACCGGTTTCGGTCACAAACGCTTTTGCAATTGGCGTTAGCAGTTCAGAAAGCTCTTCCGCTTTACGGCGCTCTTCTTCATCACCAGAGAAGTAAAAGGTATCAACTAGCTGCGCAACCCAATAAATAAATGCGCGACTGCCTTCTGCAAAGGCTTTTTGCGTTAACAGCATACGACGAACATCTGCGTGCACAATTAAGGGATCAGCGGGACCATCCGGATTTTTAGGACCGGTCAATGAACGCATCTGCAAACGATCGCGAGCATAAGCCAGAGCACCTTGAAACGACGCTTCACCGGCAGACAAGCCCTGAAGTGCCGTGCCAAGGCGAGCCGAGTTCATCATGTGGAACATCGCGTTCAAGCCGCGATTTTCTTCACCGACTAAGAAACTTTTGGCGCTATCGAAGTTCATCACACAGGTTGCTGATGCTTTGATACCCATTTTGTGTTCGATACTGCCGCAGTGAACGCCGTTACGCTCACCCACTTCACCGTTCTCGTCTGGCAAGAACTTGGGCACAACGAACAAAGAGATGCCTTTCGTGCCCGCAGGTGCGCCTTCTACACGGGCCAGTACCAGATGGACAATATTCTCCATCATGTCGTGCTCACCACCAGAGATAAAGATCTTAGTCCCGGTTACGTTATAGCTGCCATCGGCATTCATTTCCGCTTTGGTGCGCAATAAGCCAAGGTCAGACCCGCAATGAGACTCAGTCAAGCACATTGTGCCGCCCCAAGTACCATCAGTCATTTTTGGAAGGTAGGTTGCCTGCAGCTCATCGCTAGCATAGGTTTCCAGCAAGCGTGCCGCTGACTGTGACAAGCCGGTGTACATGCCCCAAGACCAACAGGCAGAGCTCACCATTTCAGTCACAACCAAACCGAGGGAGTTAGGCAGACCTTGGCCACCAAACTCAGTATTGGCGGTCATCGAAGTCCAGCCACCCTCGGCAAATTGCTTATAGGCTTCTTTGAACCCGTCCGGCGTAGTCACGCCAGATTCAGACCACGTACAGCCTTGTTGATCGCCAATTTGGTTTAACGGCGAAAGTACATTTTCAGAAAATTTGGCGCCTTCAGAAATGATGGCGTCCATTAAGTCCTCACTTACCTCTTCACGGGTAGCAAGACTGGCAAAGTGTTTATCGCTGTTAAGTACGTCTTTTAGTACAAAATTGATATCGCGAAGTGGAGCTGTGTATTGGGGCATGACAATGACCTCATAAGCAAAAATGTAGCAGATACCTGAATAGGTGCCAATGTTGACAGTGACAACTATAGAGCTTTTATTACGTCATGCAAGTTATTTTAGATTTTCTGGGTTGCGAAAAACCCCTATAAAGTGCCACTTAAGGTCGAGATTCCCAACTATTTCGCTAGCCAAAAAAAACCCCGGAAGACCGGGGTTTTACTATCAACGATTACTTATAGCCAAGTCCAATCAACCGCCACCCAAAAGACCGGTGAGCAAAGTAGCAAGAGAGGCTGGATCAGCTATCAAGCCAGCAATTGCATCGCTTACCGCAGTGGGGTCAGCCAAATCGGTCAGCGTTCCCAACAATGCTGTTTGATCACCAGCCGGAAGACCTGACAAAAGACCAATCAAATCAGCTTGGTCGGCGCCCGGCAAACCGGCAAGCAAGTCGGTCAAGGCTTGTGCGTCAGTTGGAAAACCGCCATCCGCAAAGCCAGTCAATATCGCAATCAACTCTTCTGGACCAGGCGTACCTTCTCCGCCACCCGCCAGACCAGTCAGTATAGCAATCAACTCTTCTGGACCAGGAGTACCTTCTCCGCCACCCGCCAAACCAGTCAATATCGCAATCAACTCTTCTGGACCAGGAGTACCTTCTCCGCCACCCGCCAAACCAGTCAGTATCGCAATCAACTCTTCTGGACCAGGAGTACCTTCTCCGCCACCCGCCAAACCAGTTAGTATCGCAATCAACTCTTCTGGACCAGGCGTGCCTTCTCCGCCACCCGCCAAACCAGTTAGTATCGCAATCAACTCTTCTGGACCAGGCGTGCCTTCTCCGCCACCCGCCAAACCAGTTAGTATCGCAATCAACTCTTCTGGACCAGGGGTGCCTTCTCCGCCACCCGCCAAACCAGTCAGTATCGCAATCAACTCTTCTGGACCAGGCGTGCCTTCTCCGCCACCCGCCAAACCAGTTAGTATCGCAATCAACTCTTCTGGACCAGGAGTACCTTCTCCGCCACCCGCCAAACCAGTCAGTATCGCAATCAACTCTTCTGGACCAGGCGTGCCTTCTCCGCCGCCAGCCAAACCAGTTAGTATCGCAATCAACTCTTCTGGACCAGGCGTGCCTTCTCCGCCACCCGCCAAACCAGTCAGTATCGCAATCAACTCTTCTGGACCAGGCGTGCCTTCCCCGCCACCCGCCAAACCAGTCAGTATCGCAATCAACTCTTCTGGACCAGGGGTGCCTTCTCCGCCGCCGGCCAAACCAGTTAATAAAGCAATGAAATCCTGCACTTGCTGCGGAGTTTGCTCAATAAACATGGCAAACAGGGCCTCAAGCTGCTCTTGACTTGGCTCTTCACCCAGCGCATCTAACAATACTTGAAGCTCTTCTGGTGCATTCTCAGACAAGGTTGCAATAAGCGCGGCAACAGCATCAGGGTCGGCAATAGTTTCGAATAAACCCTGCAACTGCGCCGCAGGATCATTGCCACCACCGCCGGGCACTGTCGGGTCAGTAGCCCCTGTAGGTGCGGCGGCCACACAGGTTTCATACACTTTCACCGCTTCAGTTAAGTCAACAGTTAGCAGCTGCGCATCAATAACCAGCTCGATACGATCGTAATCATTTGGTGCAATAAAACCGAGCAGGTATTTCACTTCATCATTTGACGCCGTGGGGTCTGGAAAGCTAAATGCGCCAGGATCAAAAAACGATGCCGGGTCAGCTGGGTCAAACGCTGGGAACAACGCATCATTACTGCGTATGAGACCCTGACCAAGCAATGCAAGTTGGTTATTTTGATCGATACCTGCCCCCCCATTTTGCTCCCCATTTAAGTAAGTCTTAACGCTAATGCGGCGTAAAATACTTAGATCAACCGTACTATTTGGAATACTGATTATGAAGCCAGCAACCTGTCCAGCAAGAATTGGCGCAGGCATATTCACTTGTAATGTCTGTGAACCAGTAAGCCCCAAACCACCATCGCCTAGGATTACGTCAAGCAGACCAACATCGTAATTAACAATAGCAAATGACGCCAGATCACGATCTATCGCATTGTCTGCCGACACGACCGAGCATCCATCTAGCAATGGCGCCGTTATGTCGGTAATCGTACAAACCAAACCAGTTTCGATTGCTGCTACCGAAGAACCCGCAGGTGCGCCAGCAGTACACTCAAAGTTTTCTGCAATAACGGTTGGGTTACACGCTACCGCATTACCGTTGCCATCAACTTCCTGGCCAGGATTAGGTAGCGGGCAATTGTCTGTGCCATTTGGCACAGTGTCACCATCAATATCATCATCACAAACGTCACCTAGACCGTCATCATCAAAGTCAGCTTGATCGGTATTTGCAACGGTTGGGCAATTATCGACGTCGTCTAAGACGTTATCGCCATCGTTATCAGCTTCACAAGCATCGCCCACACCGTTATTACCGGCATCATCTTGATCCAAGTTTGGCACTAATGGGCAGTTATCTACTGTATCTAAAACACCATCGCCATCATCATCCTGATCACAGGCATTACCCTGACCATTACCATCGGTATCGACTTGGCTTGGATTAGCATTTAACGGACAGTTGTCAGCATTATCAACAAAGCCATCGGTATCGGAATCATCACAAGCATCACCAATCCCATTAGCGGAAACAGTATCTGCTTGGTCAAAATTCGGGGTATTTGGGCAGTTGTCATTTATGTCAGCGATCAAATCACCGTCAGCATCATCCTGACAAGCATCACCAATACCGTCCAAATCACTATCAAGCTGATTTGTATTTACGACGAGTGGGCAGTTATCCGCTCCATTTTCAACACCATCGCCATCTTTATCAGAGTCACACGCATCCCCTGTACCATCGGTATCTAAATCAGCCTGACCGGCGTTAGGGTTAACACGACAGTTATCAACGGTATCTAAAACGCCGTCAGCATCAGAATCATCACATGCGTCGCCAAAACCATCTCCATCAACGTCGTTCTGATTTGTGTTTGCAACAAATGGGCAGTTATCTAAACCGTTCAACACACCATCATTATCGGCGTCCGACTCACAGGCATCACCAGTGCCATCGCCATCAGAATCTAACTGGTTTTGATTGCTAACAAAAGGGCAGTTGTCTGCTCCGTCGAGGACGTTATCATTGTCATCATCCGTATCGCATACATCACCGAAACCGTCAGAATCAGTATCTACTTGGCCGCTATTTGAGATGGCAGGACAGTTATCTATCGGGTCAGCAACACCGTCTGAGTCACCGTCTTCACAGGCATCACCGGTGCCATTATTGTCGGTATCGAACTGTTCTTGGTTCGGCACTAACGGGCAATTATCAACGTTACTTAGTACGCCATCACCGTCCACATCATCTTCACAGGTGTCACCAATATCGTTCCCATTGGCATCTTCTTGAGCGGGATTAGAAACTAATGGGCAGTTATCTACGCCGTCATTTATTCCATCGCCATCATCATCACCGTCACAAACGTCACCCTGGCCATCGGCATCGGTATCACGCTGATTAACATTGGCAGTAACGCGGCAATTATCAATATCATCAAAGATGGAATCATTGTCACTATCATCACACGCATCACCAAAAACATCGCCATCAGCGTTGCTTTGCATCGCGTTAATGACTAAAGGGCAATTATCCTCAGTATCTAAGACGCCATCACCATCATTGTCGTCATCACAAACATTACCGAAGCCATCGCCGTCCGTATCGCGCTGATCAACATTTGCGACATCGATGCAATTATCGACCGTGTCCAAGACACCATCGTTATCGGTATCAAGTTGCGCGCCAGCATTGGAGCCCGACCCTACTGAATTGCTATCATTCGCTGACTTACAAGCAGTCAACTGGAACGACGTGGCCATTACTATCAGCAATGCCACAACTAACTTCTGCAAATGCATGCCCTGCTCCTTCAAGCGATTTTATTTATTATCGAGTTGTTAAACGAAATTCAACACGACGGTTTGATGCGCGCCCAGTGGGCGTATCGTTACTGGCGATAGGTGATGACTCGCCATAGCCTCTTGCCAATAGACGGGATGATAAAACCCCATTGTTAACCAAAAATTGCTTCACCGATGCTGCACGCTGCTGCGACAAATTTAGGTTGTACGCGTCTGACCCAGCGCTATCTGTGTGTCCCGCAATTTCTACGTTTATATTATTTTGATTTTTTAAGAATGAGACGGCATTCATCAAGGTATTTTGACCTAGCGGTGTTAACTGAGCCGAATTTAATTGAAATGTAACATTGGCTATATTGATAACCTGCTGTTCGATAACGCAACCACGGCCGTCTACGCGAGCACCCGGCAAGGTATTAGGACATTCATCAAACTGATCTACCACGCGGTCGCCGTCAGAATCTTTGGGTTGCACTTCAACTTGTTTGTAAACGATTTTCTCAACGACGACTTGCTGTTTCTCTTGAGCTTTACCCAAAGCAACTTCCAAGCCCAAACCAAAACGGATATCAGATCGACCGTCTAAATAGTCATCCTGAACATAGCGCGCTTCGCCACGGTAACGCAGCCATTGCAAGTCTAGAATACGGCCTACAAATCCTAGGCCGACATTCCAGTAGAAGGAATCTTCGTCGAGCGCATCCGGCACAACGTCATTCTCGGCCACACCAACCCCAGCTAAAATGAACGGCGTGAATTGCTCTCTATCACCAAAGCCATACTGAAGGTCTACACCACCACCGGATTGGTAGAAATCACTGCCATTGTTGTCGCCCGTTTCAAAAGTGTTATCAAAATACAGGCCTTCAATATACAGCCGATCGGACAAGGGAAAAGCAACACCTAACTGCCAGCCATTATTAGTAGATTCAACATTTCGGTCAGAATCGGCATTAGTCATCGTGCCAAGACCATATATATGAGGGTACGTTACGTCCTCGCCAGCTAAAGCAGAGACAGAAATTCCACCGAGCACACACAAGAACAAAAACGGAACAGCTAGACCAATGCCTTTATACATCCCCAAACCTCAAAAATTATTTTTGCTATTATTTTTGCTATGAGCCCCATACGCAGCGTCCCTTGCTTTGCTTTCAGCCCAAGACATCCATAAGTATAAATACCTATTGACTCTAATATATCAACCTGAGTATCTCGCAAAAGCTAACAGTTGTTAATGGGGAATGAAAAAATTACCGAACTTTTTGCCTAATCCACTAAGATTGCACCGCAATGAAGCGCAACAATATGAGTATAAAGCGATCTTATTTAATAGTTATTCGAATCACCTGCACAGCGCCAGTAGCTGTGCACTCATAAAAAAGCGGAACACCATAGGAGATTATTACATTAAAGTAATGCGAGAGCAGAAAAATAGCGCAGAAGTATGACCGCGATCACAAAATAGAAATATCCAAACAAGCTGCAACAGCGTCTGCAGCCCGCTGGTCTTGCGCTAGATAAGGGACGACACCAATGCACGGTGCGTCCAGCATGGCTTTTAAGGTGGCAAGGTTTTCTTCAAAACAAGACATACCTGGATCTATCTGATTTGCTACCCAGCCCGCTAAACGCAAACCGTCCGCTCGGATAGCCTCTGCGGTAAGCAATGCATGATTAATACAACCCAACCTCATACCGACCACAAGAATAACCGGAGTTTGCAACTCAGATGCTAGGCCCGACAGCAACTCATGGCGATTTAAGGGGACCCGCCAACCGCCGGCGCCCTCAATCAAAACAAGGTCTGCCGACTGCATCATCACCCCGCGACAGATGCCCGCGAGCTGAGAAACCGTTATCCGCTTACCAGCTTGTTCCGCCGCGATATGGGGCGCAATAGCCGGTTCCAGCAATACCGGGTTAACCTGCTGATACGGCAATACTTCTGTCATCGCCGCCATCAACATGAGGGCATCTTCATTGCGCAAACCGTTGTCTGTTAGCTCTGCACCAGCAGCAACCGGCTTTATCGCAAAAGTCCGCAAACCCCGTAACGCGGCAGCTCTTAGTAAACCGCAAGCAACCAGGGTCTTGCCAACATCGGTATCGGTACCGCTAATAAAGTAATGTCGGCTAGGCAGCATGAAATACTTCGACCCTTATCATCAAGGTTTATTTTTCAACACCAAAGGTCTGCCAGGCTTCACGCAGACGCTCTTGATTCGCGCGGATATAGGCCGGACTCAAACGGTCGCCATTAAAATAGCCGTTACGTAAATTGAAAAACTCTGTCGGAATACCGTTGGGGCCAAACACCAGGCGATTGACCGGCTCACCCAATATAGTATTAATGTCGTAGCGCCAGCTTGGGGTACCTGTTATCTGAACCCCTGCGACCCGACCAACATCCTTGCGGGGTGTTAACGGTATAGTAAATCCAATACCAGCAAAATTATTACCCTCAGACTTTTTATAAATCAGATGTAGGCGCGTGTCGCCAATATGCTGAGTAAAGTCAATTTTATAACCCGAATCTTCGTTGTAAAACTCACCAGCGGTCACATTAATCTCGCTATTGGTGCTCTGGAAGAAATAGCGCCATGAGGCTAAGCGGGCATTACGGGTAATACTCGAATCATGCTTATCTTCAAAGTCAGTAAGAATAATACGGAAGCGATTCCGGCCATCACCTGGCTCCCAGCGACTCTCCAAGGATACACCATCACTAAAGTCGAAAAATCGACCGTAAGAAATCATGGTAGTAAAACCACGCCCCAAACGGAAAGTTTGACTGATAACGCGATCTTTTACACCATCGCGTATCCGCTGCTCCCTGAATACACCACCGAAAATACCGTCTTTGGTGAAATCATCGGTTTCTTGAACAGACCAATTCCTTGAAATATTAAATGCCGCACCCTGCCATAAAGGCACAACAACATCTGTTCGTGCCGCCAATGAGTAATCAAAAACACCAAACTCTGTGCCTAAGGTCGATGAAACAATGGGTTTGAGCATTACGGTTGGGCGAAATGCCAAATACTCCTTCACATCCTCAAAAGTAGACTGAACAACGTTAACACCGCTGCGACGACGCAATTTACTCGTTGGCGCCGCAACCATCACCGACTCTGGCAAGCCACCCCTACCATTCATAAACGCATCCCAAGCTCCAACCTCGCCACCAAGGCCAAAAACCGGGATACCGTATTTTTCAAGCTGCAAATAAAACCGATCGCCCTCCGGCAATATAGAGGCCGCCATACCGATTGCGACCGCCAAGCCGTCAATGACGTTATTGTTATAACTAAGGTTCTCAAAGGCGATAATCCACTCGCGACCGTAGCGTTGAACACGCACTTTTTCTAAGTTTGCGGCAATGAACTCGCGCTTTAGCTGAGCCTCGTTCTCTATGCGCGCACGCACATTTGGATCTACAATTTCAGAATCCGGAGGATACAGCAGTGGATTTTTTTCAAGCTCCGGATCTAAGCCATACTGCTCCTCAACCACAGCAACAGAGCGGGCGGCTAGGGCAACTCGGGGTTGGTCTTTTGGCAACGTACGCTGATATTTTTGTCCCAGTGGAATCTTTACATTAAAACCGTACCAATCATTTCTACCATCGACGCCCTCTTCGCCCGACAGCATCCATAACATCGAGGCCTTCCAGCCCGCTGGCAATAACGAATCTGGTGTCGACAAGCGAACACCGGTATTTTGCGAGTGACCATCATCCTCAAGTATCACGCTCAGCCATTCTGCGGCGGCGTATTCAACACCACCAAAAACCCCATCTAGGCGCAGAGTTTGACCGGCACGACCATCATATTGACCAAAACCCAAGGTCGAACGGAACTTGCCATATTGCCACGTTGTTACTGCGTATTTGGTATCGTATTCATTAATTGCACCGCCAAAATCCTGCTCACCAATGGCAAAGGAGACGCCATTTAGTAGCTCCCAAGGCAATTGTAATTTAACGTTGAATGATAGGTCAGAACCACCCGCAGTCGACCTACCGGTGACATTTCTCCCTGCGATTTCAATATGAGGGAAAATCCCTGCACCGATATTAATATCGTTCCCTTGATCGTTTAATTTTCGAATGCGCGAATACCGCCCATCAATCTGGGCATCCCAAGCAACCGTAGATGTTCCGTATTCTAAAACCGAGGCATCAGGAACGTTAAACAAACCGCTCATACCCTGCATATTCATATTTCCCTGCGCATAACCAAGAGCTGGCACAGCAGAGCACAAGATAAAAGTAGCTATATTCTTATTCAATGAACACCTCTTTTCCATTTAGCGCGGCACTATAATTTGAGCCAAATATAATTCACTAATACATAAAAAAAGGGCGACTGCAAAGCCGCCCTTCTTATCGTTACTACCGGCAAATATCAACCGCCGCTAGCGCCAGCGCCACCAGTACCAGCACCACTACCGCCGCTACCGCCGCTACCGCCACCGCCGGTACCACCAGTACCACCAGTACCACCTGCACAGCCTGCAATAGTTGGCTTAGTAGCTGCGCCACCTGTAGGTGCCGTGCTAGGAGCCGTTAAAGGATGGCCTTTCGCTCCTTTGCCAGTCATATACGCTTGAGCGCGATTGAATAAGTTATCAACCACATCCTGAGGAATAGCAGTCCCACCGGCAATCGCCGCAGATACTTCTTGAGCTAGCGCTGCAGGAGAAATTGCAGGGCTTCTCTCACTAGCAACTAGAGCTAAGCCAGCCAAATAAGCAGCGTAGATGTCTGCTGGGGTTCCAGCACTTAAATCCTCATCCCCAGTTACAACCGGAGTGGGTCCAGCCAAGAAATCTAAACCGGAAGCACTTTCATATAAACCAGGGGCAATGCGATCGGCAATCTCCTTCAGGGAAAGCGACAAAGTCTCAACCCGCTGGCAACTTGCAGGCGTGATGCTTTTGTACAAGGAAACGGCAAATTCAGTGAACGGCGTTACCGCCCAGTTATTGCCCACTAAGGCAAATGTTGCAGCATCAGGCATAATTGAACGAAGGATATCATTGTTGGCAATTAAACCAGCACTAGGATTCGCTTCATCAACATAACTACCACCAGTACAGGTGACAACTAATGGATATTCACTAGGTACGGTTACTATAGTAAAGTCCACTCGACCATCAGGGCCAGTTTTAAACGAACGGGTACCGTTAGCAATTGTTGTTACTAGACAGTCTGCACCAACTAAAGCACCTTGCGCCGCTGTAATGCTGGCCATTATTGTCTGTGGCGCATTCCCATCAGCTTTCTTGTCGGAACCACAACCAACGATAACACCCGCTGACAAAACACCTGCCGCAAGCAATTTAAGCCGCGTACTATTAAACATATTCATATTAAACTCCATTTCCATTCTCAAGACAGATTATTGCCAGCTTTGGCAGCAGATCGCTGCCCCACCCCTTTAATGGCATAAGGTTAAAAGACCTTAGCCAAACATTCAATCTCTAAGTCGCTGAATATTTTGTCATTGCTCGGCAATATTCACAACTACAACCAGCGGCACTAACTCACAACTTCGACTTTAGGAGCACATTAAGCGCTGCGGAAATCGTTTTCAAGACTAAATGCCAGCGAAACAAACTAGACTGCAACCAATACACACATGCCACTTACAAGACAGACGTGCTAGAACACTAGCCACTTTGAGTGGCATTTTTATTAAAATCACATCTATATGAGCTAAACTTAGCAAAAGATGCGCCACAAGCCTTATTACTGCATTCGCAGCGCGAAATTCACCGCAAACCGCCCGCCGACGCAATAAAAATTGAGCTTACTTTACTATAAAGTCAATATATCCGCACCAGAATAATGCGACCTCACAAGCTGCGCGCAACAAAAGGGCATAATAGGCTAGAAACTTGCCTTACTTAGTGCAGCGCAAATACCAAACCTGGTAGGTAGCCGGTAAACGTCCGCCAGGCTCTCTGAACTGCTCATAGGCGGCAGTGAGTGCTTTAATCCGTCCGCGACTCGTCAAGCCACCAGGGCGACCACTATTTACATTATGAGCGCCAATGTTTTTCAGTTCGCGGGTTAAATCCGACAAACGCTCGTATTGCATAAGCTCGCGCACTTCCTGCCATTCCTCAACTTTTAGCCCTGCATTTTCAATAGCGGACAAAATTTCTGGCTGCGGGGCAAATTGATTCACATGCTCGTATCCGTCCACCCGCCGCCATGACTCACGTAACTCATGCAATGTGTCGGGACCCAGTGTTGCGATAACTGCTGAGCCGCCGGGTTTTAACACACGCTCAATCTCCGCATACACGGCCGGTAAATTCTCACACCACTGCAGCGCTAAACTCG
The DNA here is from genome assembly GCF_040892595.1 of Zhongshania sp. R06B22. NCBI lineage: Bacteria > Pseudomonadati > Pseudomonadota > Gammaproteobacteria > Cellvibrionales > Spongiibacteraceae > Zhongshania > Zhongshania arctica. The sequence continues at coordinate 3,353,944 of NZ_JBFRYB010000001.1, forward strand.
AGAAAATTTGATTGACACTGCTATCGGTCAAGGGAAGATCTTCGGCGTCAGCACACAACCATCCGTCAGCAAAAGCTGCGTAACGTCCTTTTGCATATGCCAACATTCCGGGGGCAAGATCCCCCGCCAGCAACTTCCCGCCACCTATATATTGACGCAGAGCTGGTAAGCTATAGCCGGTGCCGCAGCCGAGATCCAGCAGTGTTTCGCTCGGCAATGCGGGCAAGAATGAGACTAATTTATCGGCAATACGCCGTTGAAGCTGTGCGGCGCCATCATAGCTCGACGCCGCCCTGCTGAAAGATCGACCAATGTCAGACTTATTAAGATGGTAGGGCTTGGCATCGTCGAGTAGCTGCCACGAATTGACGAAATCGACGACTGTGTCAATAAATTCTTGAGGCGACGACAGAAAGGGAATGTGACCGCAGCCCATCATGACACTGCATTTGTGGTCGGCATAATTCGCAGCAAACAACTCAGCGCTAGCCACCGGCACAAGCGCATCCTCGGAGCCAAAAACATGTATTACCGGACACCGAATCGCCGCCAGCGCTGCACAGTTATCTAAAGCATTTAAATACTTGAGCCCCTGAGTAAGCGCCGAGGCATTCACCGGTATTGGCTGGCGCCTCAAAATAGCGGCTACCGAGTCTGCACGCTGATCGCCTAAAAGCTGTAATGACCGAAAGCGGCGCAGCCCCTTTACTACGTTCTTTTCAATCGCCGCCTCAAAGGCAAGGAAATCTGCCGATGGCATTGCCGCGGGCCAAACTTCATCTGCGACAAATACCGCGTTGCTCGCCACCGTAATTAAAGCACTAACGCGTTCGGGATATTTTGCGGCTATCGCCGTGGCAAACATCCCACCCAATGACCACCCACAGTAAATAGCCGAATCAGGAAGCACCGGCAAAAGCTGTTCAATCACTGAAGACGTGTCATCACCAGCGCTGCAGGCTGGACTGCGGCCACAGCTCGGCAGATCAATTAAAGTAATATGAAAGTGCCGCCGCAAGGGGGGAATGATACTTCGCCAAATTTCAGCGTCACTCGCCCAGCCGTGTAGCAATACCAGCTCAGCAGCGCCACTGCGGTAAGCGGCAAGGCGCTCACGATAAATCACCGTCATGGGAGCTGTGCCGTAACACGCAACGCTGAAGGAAGCACCTTGTGCAAGGCTGCAAGCAATACGTCTACATCTGCCACTGAGTGTCCAGCAGTTATGGTGATACGCAGCCGAGATTGCCCAACTGCAACCGTAGGTGGGCGAATAGCAGACACAAGCACACCCTCGGCCTCTAAGCCGGCACTTATCGTCATCGCAAGTGCTTCATCACCCACTAATAAAGGCTGAATCGCCGTATTCGACGCCATCAATGGCAGGGCTAACTTCGCAGCGCCATCTTTGAAGTGGCTTATCAACGCCATTAAATGCTCGCGACGCCAAGATTCGGAGCTAAGTAAATCCAAGCTGGCCAAGCTCGCCGCTGCCACAGCAGGCGGCATCGCGGTGGTATATATATAGGGCCGAGCAAACTGGATCAAACTCTCAATCAATAACTCACTGCCCGCAATAAACGCCCCAAAACTGCCAATGCCCTTACCCAATGTACCCATCAGTACCGGTAGCTGATCCTGATCCAGGCCGAAGAGCTCACAACACCCTGCACCGCCGTGCCCAAGCACGCCGAAACCATGGGCATCATCCGCCATTAAATACGCATCATATTTCTTGGCCAATGCCGCCAATTCAGGCAAGGGTGCAATATCGCCATCCATGCTAAAAACAGCGTCAACCACCAGTAAACGCTGACCGGAAGCCGGCAGTTTTTTTAGCCGGCGCTCAAGATCGTCTAGATCGTTGTGATGAAAACGCTGGAATTTCGCGCCGCTTAGAAGGCCCGCGTCGAGCAAGGAAGCATGATTTAAACGATCTTCTAAAATATGATCGCCTTTGCCCATCAACGCAGTAACAGTGCCCAGGTTGGCCATATAGCCGGTAGAAAACAGCAGGGCGCGATCTCGCCCAGTCACTTCGGCAAGACGCTCTTCTAAGCGGTGGTGCACCGCGGAATGGCCGCAAACAAGATGCGATGCACCACCGCCAACACCATAGGTTTGAGCGGCATGCTGCATCGCCGCCACGAGCTGCGGGTGATTGGCCAATCCAAGGTAGTCGTTACTGCAGAACAATAGAACTTCGCGCCCATCGACAATAACCCGCGGACCCTGCGCTGTTTCAAGCACACGCCGTTTTCGGTAGCGAGATTGTTGATGGCGCTCTGTCAGCCGGCGCTGCAGAGCCTCAATCATCATAATTAACTAGCCCGATGAGGCCTATGCCGTTGCGTCGTAAAAGAAGCGGTCGTTCTGCGCTTGCTCAACCGCGCCCAACAAGGCATCACTTTCCGCCTCATCACTATGTTCAACATGACGCTCTTCAGGCTTTATTCCTAAACGACCAAACAACTCCAAGTCTTTATTGGCTTTTGGATTTGGCGTTGTTAATAGCTTTTCCCCATAGAAAATCGAGTTGGCACCCGCAAAATAAGCCAGCGCATGCATTTCCTCGTTCATTGATTCACGGCCTGCTGACAAACGCACATGTGATTGCGGCATCATAATTCGCGCTACCGCGATAGTCCGAATAAAATCAAAGGGATCTAAATCGGCCAAATTAGCCATTGGCGTGCCTTCCACTTTCACCAACATATTAATGGGCACACTCTCCGGCTGCACCGGCAAATTAGCCAACTGCAATAACAAGCCGGCGCGGTCTTTGATCGATTCACCCATGCCGACAATGCCACCGCTACACACTTTAATACCGGCGTCACGGACATTACTCAAAGTACCCAATCTATCTTGGTAGGTACGTGTGGTAATGATTTCACCGTAAAACTCTGGCGAGGTATCTAAGTTGTGGTTGTAATAATCCAAACCCGACTCGGCAAGTTCTGATGCCTGCTCACCCGTTAACATGCCCAAGGTCATGCAGGTTTCTAGGCCCATTTCTTTCACGCCCCTCACCATCGCCGTAACATATGGCATATCTTTCTTTTTCGGTGAGCGCCACGCGGCCCCCATGCAAAACCGGGTAGCACCAGACGCCTTAGCGGCAACCGCTTCGGCCAGCACTTTCTCGACTGCCATTAACTTTTCGTTCTCAAGCCCGGTGTCATAACGGTTGCTCTGAGGGCAATACTTGCAATCTTCAGGGCATGCGCCGGTTTTAATCGACAGCAAGGTGCTGACCTGAACCGCATTGGGATCAAAATTAGCGCGGTGTACCGACTGCGCTTGAAACAACAAATCATTAAATGGCTGAGCAAATAAAGCCTGAACTTCTTCACTGGTCCAGTCTGTGCGAATTGTCGTTAAAGCGGCGGTAGTCATGATAAAGTCCAACACGAAGTTTGTTTAATTTGGCTTACTTTTAGAGCAGCAATAATAAAGGCTTACAGCAAGCTGTCAACCAGCAAGGATGCCCATGGTTAACAGATCTTCGAAAAACGATATTAAAAACCTAATCTATCAACTTATTCCTGGGCGCTGCATTCTGTGCCAAAGCCCCAGCCTGCGGCATATAGATCTATGCCAGAGCTGCGAAAACGAGCTGCCGTGGCTGGGTAGTTGCTGCGAATGTTGTGCGCTGCCCTTGGCGGAGAATCATCAACACACACGCTGCGGGAAATGCCTCCGCAACCCCCCAGCTTTTCGACACTGCATTTGCCCGCTGCGTTATGACTTCCCTGTTGACCGCCTAATAGCGGGCTTTAAACATCAAAAGAAGCTTAAGTATGGCGCAGTGCTCAGCAGACTATGGCTAAGCCACTGCCAAGCTCAAATCAATCACATTCCCGACGCGCTGATACCCGTTCCAATCCACTGGCGACGGCGCCTAATACGCGGCTTCAATCAATCTTCAATGATCGCCAAGGATCTTAGTGCGGCGTTAGATATACCGATATATCACGCCGTCAGCCACCCCCGTGCAACTCGTTCACAACAGGGTTTAAGCGCCGCCGCTAGACGTAAAAATTTGCAGCAGGCATTTGCATTTTCAAAGCATCATAACGTCAACGGCAAACATCTCGCCGTGATAGACGATGTGCTTACAACAACCGCGACAGCCAATACCATGGCCGCTATACTGGCGCGCAACGGCGCTGCCCGCATTGATATTTGGTGTTTGGCGCGCACACCTTGAGGCAAGCAATGACAAAGGAGGAGAAATAAATGCCCACACAAGCCTCTCTCCAATCCACATTGCAGACATTCACATGAGCCATAACGACTGGCTCGCCATTGCCTTAACACTCAAATTAGCGGGCTTAACAACGCTTATTTTATTAGTCATTGGCACGCCACTGGCGTGGTGGCTAGCGCATACCCGCGTTCGTATTAAACCGGTATTAGAGGCCATCATCGCCCTACCTCTGGTACTGCCACCCACCGTTTTAGGCTTTTACTTACTTATTGCCTTTGCACCGAACTCAGCCATCGCTCAATTCTGGCAACTATTAACCGGTGGCACGCTGGCCTTTAGCTTTAGCGCACTGGTCATTGCCTCGGTAATTTATTCCCTGCCCTTTGTAGTCCAGCCCTTGCAGAGTGGCTTTCAGCAACTGTCCAAACCATTAATAGAGGCCTCTGCCAGCCTAGGCGCAGGCCCCATCGACCGTTTCTTCAGTGTCATTTTACCGCTGTGTCGCAGCAATTTTTTAGTGGCCAGCACCCTCGGCTTTGCCCACACCGTCGGCGAATTCGGGGTGGTCTTAATGATTGGCGGCAATATACCCGGCGAGACTCAGGTCCTTTCCATCGCACTTTATGAGCGGGTGGAGTCTTTGCAATACGACACCGCGCACTGGTTGGCCGGCGGACTTATCGCCTTCTCCTTACTGGTGCTGAGCTTTGTGTATTTGGTAAATGGCTACCGTGTCGTCACATCCCCAGTGCAAAACAGTGAGACCGCTAAATGAGTCTCCTGCTATCTCTGCACAAGCAACTCGGCGACTTCAATCTCGATATTGATACGGCATTGCCAAGCTCGGGGGTTACTGCAATTTGCGGACCCAGTGGCAGCGGTAAGACAAGCCTACTTCGCTGCATCGCCGGTTTAGATATCGCCCCCAAAGGCATGGTGCAATTTGTAGGACAAGACTGGCAAACGGAGCGTCGCACCCTAAAAACAGAACACCGCGGTATTGGGCTTGTTTTTCAAGACGCGCAATTATTCCCGCACCTCACCGTGGCCGGCAACCTTGAGTATGCTCGCAAACGGCAATTTAATAGTGCCGGACCGTCAACTGAGCAAGTGTGTGACTGGCTACAAATTACGCCACTGTTAAATCGCTCCATCACCAAACTTTCTGGCGGCGAACGCAAGCGTGTTGCCATCGCCCGCGCACTGCTTCGTCACCCCCAAATTCTGCTGATGGATGAGCCACTGGCGGGCCTGCACGACAGTGCCAGAGAACAAATGCTTGATGTGCTGCAATCGTTAGCCAAACACTTAGCCATTCCCGTTTTGTATGTCAGTCATAGTTTTCATGAAATTAGCCGCCTGGCCGATCACGTTATTTTATTGGAAAACGGCCAGCTCATTGCCGAAGGCGATCTGATCAGCCTAAGCACTCGACTAGACCTGCCCCTCAGCCATCAGCAGGGCGCCGGGGCAGTGCTTAGCGCGCAGCTAGTGGAGCACGATGTAGATTACCAGCTCAGTACAATAGCGCTGGATACTGATCACCAGCTCACCATCAAGCAGATTAGCGCCCCAAAAGGCCAAGCTCTGCGCCTATTTGTGGCCGCAAGAGACGTTAGCATTAACTTAGAAGCACCTCAGAAAAGCAGCATAATGAATATTATGCCATGCACTATTGACGCTATCGAACACCATTCAACAGCGTCTTTAAGCGCCCAGCTCACCATTCGTTTAAAGCTAAACGAGCAATATGTGTTGGCGCATATCACCCGTAAATCCTGTGACCGCCTGCAACTTCAAGAAGGCCAACGCATCTTTGCGCAGATTAAAACTGTCGCCTTAATCAATGAATACGGGCCTACAATATGAGCACGCTAGAACAAATCGATTTCACCAACCTCAATCCCGATCGCGTCATCGACGCAGTTGAAAGCCTCGGCTATGTCAGCGATTTGCGCGTTTTTGCGCTCAATAGCTATGAAAATCGGGTGTATCAATTTGGCTTAGAAGAGAAAGAACCCATCGTGGTGAAATTCTATCGACCCGAGCGCTGGAGCGACGAACAGATATTAGAAGAACATCGCTTTACACAGCAGCTAGCCGATACCGACATACCCGTTATTCCACCCTGGCAAAATACCGCAGGTGACAGCCTATTTCATTTTGAAGGGTATCGCTTTGCCCTGTACCCACGCCGCGGCGGCCACGCGCCGGCATTGGATGATATGGACAATCTCTTCCAACTAGGCCGCCTGTTTGGTCGCTTACACTTGGTGGGCGCAAGCACAACATTCCAAGTCCGCCCCAAGCTCGATGTTGTCAGTTTTGGCGACGAAAGCCGTCGCGATATATTACTCGGTGTGATTCCTGACAGCCTGCAAGAGTCCTATGCAACAACGAGCGAGGATCTCTTAGTGCTTGTGCGCCAGCGCTTTAAAGACATTGCCCCCACGTATATTCGCACCCACGGCGACGGGCATGTCGGCAATATTTTGTCGCGCAGTGACGAGACATGGCTGGTAGACTTTGACGACAGCCGCATGGCACCGGCTATTCAAGATTTATGGATGTTCCTGTCCGGGGAACAAGACGCTCAGCAACGCGCCATCATGGAATTAGTGGAAGGCTATCAAGAGTTTTACGACTTTAATCCCCGAGAATTAGGGCTCATCGAGGCACTGCGAAGCTTGCGGATTATGCATCACGCCGCTTGGTTAGCGCGGCGCTGGGAAGATCCTGCTTTTCCCAAAGCCTTCCCTTGGTTTAATACCGAACGCTATTGGGGCGAACACATTCTACAATTAAGAGAGCAGCTGTCGTTGATGCAAGAACCCGCCTTACGCATGCCCTACTGAACGTTAAATTAGCGGGCACGCATGCCTACGCAGTTAATAATCTGCACCTTTGCGCTGCCCTGATCCAAGCCCCGAAGTTATACGTAGAGCTTGATTATATTTTCGGCACTCGCATACTAACATTCAGCGTTAGTTTCGTTGGTTTCGTCAATTTGATCTTCTAAACTAATAGTTATAATAAACATTCAGACCACTTTTGGGCCCCTGAGTACAATATAAGCTCGCCAGCATTAGTTTTTTATAACGGTTCAGGCCTGAAATCATAACAATCAGTATTAAGTCCGTCCTCTCGTCAGGGCGCAGGAGCCCAAATGTTTACTATCCGCGTAAATGGTGTTGCTCACACCGTCGATGCCAGCGAAGACAAACCTCTACTATGGGTGTTGAGAGAAAATCTAAAGTTAACAGGCACCAAATATGGCTGCGGACAAGCCCTATGTGGCGCGTGCACGGTGCACATTGATGGCCAGCCTACACGCTCCTGTGTGATGCCAATAAGCGCCGTTGGCGAAAAGCAAGTTCGCACAGTTGAAGACATCCGTAATGAGAACATCGGCAGCCTAGTACAACGTGCCTGGCAAGAACTAAATGTCCCCCAGTGCGGCTACTGTCAGTCGGGGCAAATTATGGCGGCAACAGCGCTATTAAAAGACAACAGCTCACCCAGCGATCAAGACATTGATAAAGCCATGTCAGGCAATATCTGTCGCTGCGGCACTTATCCGCGAATACGCCAAGCCATCCATAAAATCGCCACCGAGCAGCTATAGAGGTTGTTGCAATGACTAATTTAAAAAGCGTATCGCGTCGAGATTTTATCCGCGTTAGCGTGCTTGCCGGCGGCGGCCTACTGGTCGCGTGTGGCGGCGGCTCATCCGGCGGCAATGCTCCAAGCAACCCAAACGACAACGACGGCCCACCAACAACGCCTGCGGATGCCTTCCAAGTTGGCGAGTTCATGCGGATCAGTACCGACAACAAAATAACCATCCTCGTCGGCGCGGCAGAGATCGGCCAAGGCGCCCTCACGGCTATACCGATGATCGTCGCTGAAGAGCTTGACGCCGACTGGAGTCAAGTGACATCCGAGTTATCGCCGGTAGCGGCTAACTTTAACAATCCATATTTCCAAAACCTACTTCAATTCACCGTCGCAAGCTCCGCTGTTCGTGGTTATTTTGAAGGGCAACGCAGTGTCGGCGCCGCCGTTCGACAAATGCTGATCAATGCGGCAGCGAAACGCTGGGACGTCGAGGCAAGCACCCTCCGCACCGAAGCGAGCCACGTAATAGATGATATCGGCGGGCGCAGCGCTAGTTACGGTGAACTCTCTAGCGCGGCAGCTGAAGAAGCCATTCCCAACAACCCACCGTTAAAAGATCCGGCAAACTATCGCATCATCGGCACATCTCCACAGCGCTTAGACGCCGCCGACAAAACCGATGGTAGCTTTCAATACGGGATAGATGTTGATATCCCCAATATGCTCACCGCCGTTATTGCTCGGCCACCTAGATTCAACGGCCAAGCCCTTAATGTTGATGATAATGCCGCTCTTGCCGTTCCGGGGGTGAGAGGTGTTTATACTATTATCGGTGGGGTCGCCGTTGTCGCCGACGATTTTTGGGCTGCAGAAAAAGGCCGTAAAGCGCTCACGGTGCAATGGAACGAACTGCTAGCCGGCCGCACTGATTCCGATATCCAGCGCAGTGCCTATGAGCTCAGACTTAACATTCCGGGCCTTCCCATTAGAAACGATGGACTAGTGCTACTTGCGCAGACCTTAGCTAGCGAAACCCTAAGCGCAGACTATTACTTCCCCTTTATGGCTCACGCCGCCATGGAGCCACTGAATGTGGTCGTCGACTATGACGGCAGCAGCGCAGAGATTTGGACTGGCACCCAATCACCAACCCTAGACAAAATTTTTGCGGGCCTTGTTTTAGGTCTACTGCCAGGTCAAATTACGTTTCACGCCATGCCATCAGGCGGCGGCTTTGGACGCAGAGGTAACCCTCTTGCCGACTATGTACGCGACGCCTGCGCGGTAGCCAAGCAATTACAACAACCGGTAAAAGTCATTTGGACACGGGAAGATGACATGAAAGGTGGCTTCTATCGACCAGCCGCCGCCGTCAGAGTGTCCGCGTCTATCGACAGCGCCAACAATATCAGCGCATGGACCCATCGAGCAGTCACCCAAGATGTCACAGCAAGTCTTTATGGCGAAAACCTTCTCGATAACCTCGCTGATTTCACCTTACCTCCGCTTAGGGAGTTAACTGATTTTGATACCGGTATGCCCTACAAAATAGACAATGTGCTGATGGACGCCCATATCACTGCCAATCCCACCATGCCAGCACTGTGGATGCGCTCGGTCAATAAATTTTCAGACGTATTTGCACAAGAGACCTTTGTAGATGAACTGGCAATGAAAGTGGGCAAAAATCCCTACAACTTTCGGCGCGATTTGCTCTCAGAAAAACCACGCCACCGCGCGGTGCTAGACGCCGTCGCCGAGGCTGCTGGCTGGGGTTTTAGCGCCGCCGGAATCAGTCAAGGTATTGCTGTGATGGGACACTGGAATAGCTTTGTTGCACAGGTCGTTGAAGTGTCTGTCTCTGCAAATAGAGAGCTTACCGTCCATCGCGTCGTTAGCGCCGTAGATTGCGGTACTGCGGTGAATCCAGATTTAGTAATAGCCCAAGTCGAATCGGCAATTATTTTTGCGCTATCAAGTATTTTATTCGGTGAAATACTGTTAGAAAACGGTGTTGTTCAGCAAAGTAATTTTGATGATTATCCGGTTCTGCGCATGCATCAAACCCCGGTCATAGAAACCGTTATCGTCAACAGCGCTATGCCAGTGGGTGGCGTGGGCGAACTGGGCGTTCCCTGCGTAGGTCCGGCCCTTGCCAATGCCATTTACGGCGCCATTGGTGAGCGTATTCGAGAGCTGCCGCTCACCCGCAGTAATTTTATAATCGCCTAATCAGGGAGCTGACTATGACACTAAATTCCGCATCTAAGGCTCGCTGGCTGATGGCACTAACCGTTTTCATCACCGCGGCTCTAACAAATGGTAATGCACTCGCGCAATCCCCATTATTCGAGCCGCTTTACGAGGTTTTAACTCACCCAAGGTGCATGAATTGTCATACCGTCACAGACTTTCCACGACAGGGTGACGAACGCCGCCGCCATGACCAATTAGTTGTCAGGGGCGCTGACAACCATGGTGCGCCTACGCTGCAGTGCTCCGCCTGTCATCAAGACGAAAATGTGGCCGACGATGCCGTGCCAGGCGCCCCCCACTGGGCCCTAGCGCCGTTAAGCATGGGCTGGGAGGGCTTGGATGAACGCGGACTTTGTAATGCCCTTAAAGATACCAGCAAAAACGGCAATCGCAGCCTAGAGGACTTATTCGAACATATGACCAAAGACGAATTAGTGTTGTGGGGCTGGACGCCGGGCAGTAATCGCACTACCCCGCCACTTAGCCAGACAGACTTTGAAGAAGCGTTAAAAGCATGGGTCGAAGCCGGCGGGCCTTGTTAAATTAGTCCTTTTTAATACGCCTCTATCGACGTCATTAAAGGCTTACCGCGTGTTGGCTTGGCGGCACTGGTAATTTGCTATGGGTTTTCAATGCCGGGTAGCTTATTTAAGAGGCTTGTCTTTCATGTCGCGCAAATTACTAATCACCGATTCCAATGCCCGATCAAACAGTCGATCATCATCGATAAGCGCTATGGATTGATCGATAAGCGCCGCTTCTAACTCACTGCGGTTAAGCTCGGCGACCTTAATCCCCGAACGGTTTACAAAAATATATTTACCAATGCCATTGATAACGGCGGCTAAACGACAGCGCAGTATACGACCATCGTCCTGACGAAAATCAACCCAATTACCCACCCGCAAGGTTTGTATCCTGTTGGCCAACTCATCAGTCGTTTGCTGATGATTTTCCTTTGCTTTTTCAACATCTAGCTGCGGCGCTAATGGCACAGAATGGGCCTTGGAGGCAGGCCAAGCGTCATCGTCATCGAGGGTTTCAGCCAGCGACGCATCCAAATTCGCCAAATCTGCCTCATCAAAACTGGTGTCGCTCTCAGGCGCTGCAGTACCTTGGCCTTCAAGCCCCGCATCTCGTGGCGACGCCTTGCGCGAATCCCGCGAAGGCGTACTCTTCCGACTAAGCTTGGCGAGATGCAGCCGCTCTAGCTGCTCAAACCAGCGATCAGTTTCGAAGGAATTTAATGAAACTCGTGTAAACCCCAAGCGCAAGGTTTCAACCAACACTGGCAAGGTGGATATCAGTTCGTTTCGATGACCCACATCATCAGAGGGCATGACGCTCCATAGCAAGCGCTCAATCAAACCAGCATCGTCGTTAAAGCGTTCGCTATCTTTACCATGCTGGATATAACTCAGAAATAAAACCTTGCTCCAGCCCAGCTGCAATATTTTAGTTACCACCGGCGGGCAATCAACACCACCCAATTTTCGCTCTAAAATGGCCGCTATATGCATACGCGCATTTTCAGCGGCCGCCTTCCCGTCTTCCGCGTCTACCGTCCTACGCGCAACCAACTCCGCTCGCCGCTGGGCTTTCTCATTAAAAGATAAAAAGTTATCGCAGGCGTCGGCAAAGACCTGAGTATCTACACCAAAATCACGCAAGATACACATCACGACTTCTTCGGTTTTCTTATACAGCGGATCCCGCTCTGCAGCCGCCACAGGCGACCAACCAATACCTGCACTAACCAGGGCACTTAGTAATTTGCGCGCCGGATGCTCATCATGACTAAAAAGGCCCTTATCTAGCATTGCCATTTTTAATACCGGAATCTGCAAGCGGGCAATAAGTCCCTTCAAAGACTCGGCTAAAGCATCACCATCCAGAATAAATTGAAACAGGGCGCCGACGAAATTAATGGTATCTTGATCACGCTGACGCGAAAGTGCCGACACATCGGTATTAGCAACCAAGTTCACCTGCTGCAAGCGCCCTACTAACTTTTGCGCCATAACATCAAAGTCGGTTTGCGCTGAACCGCCCGATGAGTTTTTTACATTGAATTGATCGAATTGCTCATGTTGCATTTCCTGCAGCGCTACCATGAAAGAAGGCTTAGACATCGACGTCTTGGACCCACCAGTCTCGCCACCCTTCCCCAGCAAAGTATCTATCGCATCAAACAAATGCGTGACCAATTCCGCTGACTGCGAACTTTGCGGCGACGCACTCTGCGACTCCTGCTCTGCCGATAACTCAGTATTATCATCCTCTGATTTAGGCGCAGAACTCGCTGATTTTTTCTCAAGCGTTTCCAGCGGTAAACCCTGGGCAGCTAGCACCGGAACCAGCAGTTGGTATAGCTCCCCAAAACCGGCAATCACTTTGGCATCAAAAATCTTAAAAACAATTAGTTTAGCTTTAATATCTATATCTAGTGATTGACAAGCAACACCCAGAGCGGAGGCTATTTTTGCAGGCCCCATTGGTAATTCTTTTGCAGCAAGCAACGGGCCGCTAACAACCTGTTGCCAGGCGGTACATAAAATCCAGACTTCGTGGAGAAAACGGCGCTCCGCTTTATTTGCCATGCCTTCAAGTGCAATCAGCTCTTCAAGTGCTTCTGACTCCAATAATTTAAGTTTGGCTTGACCTCGCTCCAACGACGACGCCACATGGTTATTCGACACCATGGCGACAAACGCTGTGATAAACGCCTCGGAAAAACCCTTTTCAATGCTCTCACGATTAACTCTAATCTCACGCATAGCATCAAAATAAAGGTGCTGTTCGCGAGCATTACTCGCTTCGTCAGCCAGCTCGAACAAGCGGTCATCAACTTCATCAAGGAATACCGTCATACGACCTTGTAAAAAACCACAAGCCTTATCACGTATTGCCGCCAACGCATCGGGCAATGGAACGGCAGCAACAGTCGACTCTCGTCGAGCGTTTAATTTCACTACCTTGGAAGTGGGGTCAGTCATAAAAAGCTATTCTTTTAAATGAAATTACAAGAGTAAAACCTATGGTTATCAACACCTTCACCCATAAGTCGTCGCAAACTATAGAAAGTGCCGACTGCGGTATAGTTATACGTTAAAAGGTCTTTCCGCAGCCATTGTTACAACTACTTATGATGAGCAACAAACTACTACAAATAGGGCACATTTAAGCGTGTCCTGATAGAATACACAACTGCCCTTTTTATTAATCCATCGGCTTGGAAAAATACCATGCAATTTTCAGATGCTTTGCAGCGCGACATCACTGAGACCGTGCGTTTCGCGCTTGCAGAGGATATCGGTAGCGGTGACATTACAGCCCAACTTATCCCCGCCAACCACACCGCGACCGCACGCATTATTACCCGCGAAGCCGCCGTTATTTGCGGCGTTAATTGGGTCAACGAAGTTTTTCAACAGATTGATAACTCGGTCACAATTACCTGGCATATCGCAGACGGCGACTATGTTGCCGCCAACAGTATTTTATTTGAGTTAAACGGCCCGGCTCGCTCGCTGTTGACTGGCGAGCGCACCGCCCTAAATTTCCTACAATTACTGTCGGGTACGGCCACCCTCTGCAAGCAATACTCAGATTTGGTCGCTCACACCAAAGTAAGGTTGTTGGATACTCGAAAAACCATACCGGGATTGCGAACAGCACAAAAGTACGCGGTGAGCTGCGGGGGCTGCCACAATCACAGAATTGGCTTATATGACGCCTTTCTAATTAAAGAGAATCACATTGCCGCCTGCGGTGGTATCGGTGCAGCGATTGCTACAGCTAGAGATATTGCGCCACTAAAACCCATAGAAGTTGAAGTAGAGAGTCTCACTGAACTAGAGATTGCACTGAATAGCGACGCCGACATTATTATGCTCGACAACTTCAGTCTCGACGATATGCGTGAAGGTGTAGCCATCACTGCAGGCCGCGCTAAGTTGGAAGCCTCCGGCAATGTTAGCACCCAAACATTAGCGGCAATCGCAGAAACCGGTGTCGATTTTATTTCAATTGGCGCACTAACAAAACATGCCCAAGCCATAGATCTGTCTATGCGCTTTATTTAAAGCGCCGCATGGCAATAGCACCGCGGCAAACCGGAAATTATCGCTACTGAGTATAGGAGACATCGGTGCTAAAAAATGTACTTAGTGATAAAGCCACCAGACTTTTCATTGTGCTCGGGGGCTTTTTTGTTGCCAATGCGATACTCGCAGAATTAGTTGGCGTTAAAATTTTCTCGCTAGAACATAGCCTCGGTATTCCCCCTCTAAATTTCAATGCATTCGGTATAGATGGACTGGCGTTTAATTTGACGACAGGGGTTTTACTGTGGCCCTTTGTGTTTGTGCTGACCGATTTGATTAACGAATACTATGGCAAACGCGGGGTTCGCTTACTCTCGTATTTAACATCGGGGCTCATCATATATGCCTTCGCCATGGTCTTTATTGGCATACACCTCACACCTGCCGACTTCTGGCCCCAATCTCATATCAACCCAAGCCTGCCTTTAGAGGAGCAAGCGGCACTGCGCAGCCAAGTTGGCGATTACAACGCCGCCTTTAAGTTAGTCTTTGGCCAGGGCCTCTGGATTATCATCGGCTCATTGATTGCTTTCCTCATTGGCCAAATTATTGATATCACCGTCTTTCAGCGCGTGAAGCAAATCACCGGCGAAGGCATGATATGGCTGCGGGCAACCGGTTCCACCCTAATCAGCCAATTCATTGATAGCTTTGTGGTGTTGTTTATTGCCTTTTACATTGGTGCCGACTGGAGCCTACAGCTGGTGCTGGCCATTGGTGTGGTAAATTATATTTATAAGTTTCTAATGGCAATATTACTGACGCCACTGCTGTACGCAGTGCACTACGTCATTGAAAGATACCTAGGCGCTGAAAAGGCCGCGGCAATGAAACATGAGGCGATGTTAGAACCGTAGAACGCGGATACTCTTGTTAACTCGTGATGTGCCCCGCCTGAGGCCGCAAGACAATATCTTCCACCACCACATTGCGGTCCATGCGATAGATATCTAAAAAGGCGCGAGCCACATCTTCAGCGGGCATTAACTGCGCCTTAGCAACACCAGATGCCTGCCAAGATGGCGAGTACGTCGGCCCCGGAGAAACACATGAAACGCGAATACCTTTGCCTCGTACTTCTTCGCGCAGTGCTTTCGTAAACCCGCTCACCGCATGTTTAGCCGCACAATAGGCTGACACGCCAGCATAGCCTTCAAAGCCAGCAGTTGATGACATATTAAAAATATCACCCGACTGCCGCGCTAACATGCTTGGCAATACCATTCGGCTCAATAGAAATGTACTGCGCACGTTTACCGCAATAACATGGTCGAAATCTGCTGCCGTCATATCCTGAATAGCCGCGCCATGCCAACTACCGGCATTATTAATCAACACCGCGACGTCGCCCATATCGCGCTGCAATGCCAGTGAAAAATCGTTTACTTGCTGCTCATCGCTAACATCAACCGCGTAGCACCGCACCTCAGCGGCAGCGCCGCAATTGCCTGCCACCTGCTCCAGTGCGGTCTTATTTCTCGCCACCAAGGCCAAGCGCAGCGGAAAACCTGCGTTTGCAAAACACACGGCAATGGCGGCACCAATGCCTTGAGAGGCCCCACTGATAACAAAGAGAGGCGCTAAAGATTGTGCAGACATAGGACCTCACAAAATAGTTCAGGCACGTCACGTAGCCGAAAATTGTATGCCTAGCAACGCTAGGCATATTCAATAGATCAAACATCAAAAGCAATACGAGATTTCTAGGAGGAGATACTGGCACCTACAAGCCAAAGCCGATCACGCGCATTAGTATCGCTACTAAATCGACACTACATCGACTTTAACAAGCTAAAGTCGACTTGCTTGTCAGCATGGTAAGAAGAGCGAACCAGCGGACCGCTGGCAACGCTTTTAAAACCAAGTTCGTTGGCAATTCGGCCAAACTCGTCGAACTCTTCCGGCGTCACAAAGCGCTCAACCGCCAAATGATCACGGCTGGGTTGCAAATATTGGCCCATGGTAATCATGTCGATATCATGGGCACGCATATCTTTCATTACTTGGATCAGCTCTTCCGCGGTTTCGCCCAAGCCCAACATCAGACCAGATTTGGTCAATACATCAGGACGCCGCTCTTTGTATTTTTTAAGCAAATCTAAAGACCACTGGTAATCCGAGCCAGGGCGTATTTTTTTATACAGACTCGGTACCGACTCAAGATTGTGATTAAACACGTCAGGCGCTTCTTTCTCTAAAATATCTAGCGCCACATCCATTCGGCCACGAAAATCTGGCACCAAAATTTCAATCCGAACCTCAGGACTGAGGGCGCGGGTTTCACGAATGCAGTCGGCAAAATGCTGGGCGCCGCCGTCGCGTAAATCATCGCGGTCCACAGATGTCACCACCACATATTTTAATTTCATTTCGGCGATGGCTTCAGCGAGCTCGCGCGGCTCGTTCTCTGCTAAGGCATTGGGACGACCGTGAGCGACATCGCAAAAGGGACAGCGACGGGTACAAATTTCGCCCATAATCATGAAGGTGGCGGTACCCGCGCTAAAACACTCGCCCAAATTTGGGCAGGCAGCCTCTTCGCATACCGAGGCCAGTTTATGTTTGCGAAGGATACGTTTAATCCGACCCACTTCAGGACCGGTCGACATTTTGACGCGTATCCAAGATGGCTTAGTGGGCAATTCAATCGTCGGAATCACTTTAATCGGAATACGTGCTACTTTCTCCGCACCACGCAATTTCTCACCCTGAACCACTTTTTTAGCAGCGGCCTTCGATACCAGGCCTACGGCGCTGTCAGTTTCTGATTTCATAAAACCCCTGATGCGTCGGGCAAGCAGTGCTCGCTCACTTCCCGACGGTGTAAATAGCCTAATAAATTAGCCAACTCTGCCCCAAGTCTATCGGCAAGTTCATTCTGCGACTGCGGCTCCGCCGCGCTTTGACGGCGAATATCAGTCACTTCCATGCCCTGATGGCCGCAGGGATTGATGCGCTGAAACACGCTGAGGTCCATATCAATATTCAAACTCAGACCGTGGAAAGTGCTACCGCGCCGCACCCGCAAACCCAATTGCGCTATTTTGGCGCCGTTTTCAACGTAGACGCCGGGCGCGTCGGAACGCGGGTGCGAGACTATGCTCACGCTCGCCAACACAGCCACAATACTGTTTTCTATCGCCGTTACAAGGTCGCGGATACCAATACTCAAACGCCGCAAGTCTATCAAAACATAGCCTACCAACTGACCAGGCCCGTGGTAGGTCACTTGGCCACCGCGATCAACTTGTACCACCGGAATATCCCCCGGCATCAATATATGCTCCGGCTTTCCAGCTTGACCCTGGGTAAATACCGCATCATGTTCCAAAAACCACAACTCGTCAGGGCTATTAACATCCCGAATATCGGTATAGTGCTGCATTGCACGCCATACAGGCTCATAGGGTTGGCGGCCAAGTTTACGCACCCAAAGGGTATCTGGCCTGCTCATTTAAAGAACCATCTTAACAATGCCGGTTGCTTTCAATTCGGCAAATATTGTGTCGAGCTGCGGCTTACCCGTCGCGGTAATCACCACCGTCACCGATAAAAACCGACCCTCGCTACTTTCGCGTTCAGTCATCTGCGACTCGTCAATATCCCCCGCATTAGCGCGCATAATATCAATGACTCTCTGGCGTAAACCCTCGCCAGCAACGCCGATGACTTTTATTGGATATTGACAGGGAAACTCCAGCGTTGGATTGCCAGTTTCGGCTTCCCGGGATTCGGTCATAGTAAATTTATTCATAATACTGCTCGCGCGAGATTGCCCCCGCGCATTATCAAGTGATCAAGAAATCAGGTTAACAAAGAACAACACAATACTATCCCAAAGACGCTTTAAAATGCCGCCTTCCTCAACAGCCTGTAACGCCACCAGCGGCACCCGCAGTCTTTCTGCACCCGCCAAACTAACAACTAGCTCGCCATACTCTTGGTCCGCTGTAATCGGCGCAATCAACACTTCATCAACATTTAGCTGAGCATTAAGCGCGTCGCTCTTACCGCGAGGAATAGTAATAAAGACGTCTTTCTGCACCCCCAAACTCACTTCGTCGCTATCGCCCTTCCAAACTTTAGAGCGCGTTAACTCCGTGCCACCAGCGTAAAGCTGGTGGGTTTCAAAATAGCGGAAGCCGTAGGAAAGTAGTTTTTGGGTTTCACGCTCCCGAGCCTTAGCACTGCTGGTGCCCATGACCACAGAAATCAAACGCATACCCTCGCGCTTAGCAGACGTAACCAAACAATATCCAGCGTCGACAGTATGGCCGGTTTTTAATCCATCAACACTCGGATCACTCCACAACAGACCATTGCGATTACTTTGCCGAATATTATTAAAAACAAAATCGCGCTCGCTATAAAGTGCATATTCATTTTTGTAAGCAATGATTGCATTGGCCAAAGTCGCTAAATCTCGCACCGAGATGTAGTGATCTGGATGTGGTAAACCATGAGAGTTAGCGAAGTGGCTATTGCTCATGCCAAGCATCGCCGCGTGCTGGTTCATCATGCCAGCAAAGGCATCTTCACTGCCGGCAAGATGCTCTGCAACCGCAACACTGGAATCGTTACCAGAGGAAATCACCACGCCTTTATGTAAGTCACCAAGGGATACCTGCTTACCTACCTCGATCCACATTAGTGATGAACCGTTAAATATCGGGTTCTGTGCCCACGCATTTTTACTAATGGTGACCATATCATCGTTACTAACTTGACCACGTTCTAGCTCGTAGGACAGCACATAGCTAGTCATCAACTTAGTTAAACTGGCCGGTGGCATACGCTCGTCGGCATTGTGTTCAATCAACACCTCGCCGCTATTGGCGTCCATCAAAAAATAAGCCGATGCCGCGATACTTGGCGCAGCAGGAACCAAATCTGGCTGCGCAACGACGCTCGAGGATAAAACGACCGTTGCCGCGAAGACTGCAAACACTTGCTTAAACATAAGACCCTTTTCTGTTCTCGTTAACTTGATGAGTCACCGGCTTCAACCACTAAATGGGATTCACCGGACCATTGTTGTTGTAATACTTTTTTCGCAGCCTGCGCTGAATAATAATCTACAAAGGGCCCCACTCTGACGCGATGCATCGCCGCCCCTCGATCGCTGCTGCTGGCAATCACGACGGGAAAAGCCAAACCTTCACTCAGCTTCTGCTGCAAGGCGTTTGCAGAAGTAAGTTGCGAGAAAGCAGCTACCTGCAAATAGTAACGTGCCGCCTCACGAGATGCCGCATGGGTATTATCCGTATCAATGACTTCAATTTCTACCCGCGCCGTTCCCCGTTTCGCATAACCAAGCTTCACCGCTGCCGCATATGACAGGTCAATGATACGATCAGAGTGAAACGGGCCGCGATCATTTACCCTCACAATAGCCGTTCG
The DNA here is from genome assembly GCF_040892595.1 of Zhongshania sp. R06B22. Lineage (NCBI taxonomy): Bacteria > Pseudomonadati > Pseudomonadota > Gammaproteobacteria > Cellvibrionales > Spongiibacteraceae > Zhongshania > Zhongshania arctica. The sequence continues at coordinate 3,373,537 of NZ_JBFRYB010000001.1, forward strand.
GCCATTATCCAAATTTGTCACTTTGACATAGACTGGAATCGGCAGCGTGCGGTGGGCTGCAGTCATCTCATAGAGACTGTAGATTTCGCCGTTAGACGTTGCGTGACCATGAAACTTGGTGCCATACCACGAGGCAATACCGCGCTCTTTAAAGCCTCGATGCTGATCGACTAAACGATACTCTTTGCCATTGACCTTATAGGGACTAATATTTCCCGCCACTCGCAGCACTTCATGCCGCGGCTGAGCATCCGCAATCATATTTGGATCTAAAGTCTGCAGTGGCGCACCATCTTGCTCTATTTGATACCGCGACTTACCTTGGCCCACAGGGGCACCACGGTTCCCCGCGTCAGCAGAGGACGTATCTCCTTGTTTACTCGATGGCAGGGGCGCGCAGCCAACCGCTAGCAATAACGCAGCTATAGCAACAACACCATATTTCAAGGTGCGGATGCCTTAGCCATTTCAGCAGCAATCAATTCGCTTAGCTGGTAGGCCGCCATCGCGTACATTGAACTGTGGTTATAGCGGGTAATCACATAAAAATTCTGCAAGCCTATCCAGTACTCGGCGCCTTTGTCGCCATCTAACTTCATCGCCGTCGCTTTTTGCTCAGGCGCCAAAGCGCGATCACCAGTAATGCCCGCAGCCTTTAACTCTGCAATGGTTTTCTCAGGCTTAAGCCCGGCATTAAATAAGCTCTCATCAACGCCATCTTTGACCACCGCCGGGCTCACGACAGGTTCGTTTAAACGCCAGCCGTGGCGTTTAAAGTAATTAGCCACACTGCCAACAGCATCAACCGAACTATTTACGATGTCGACCTTGCCATCACCGTCAAAATCGACAGCATAAGCACGGTAGCTACTGGGGATAAATTGGCCATAACCCATTGCACCAGCGTAAGAACCTTTTAAGCTGAATGGCTCAATACCCTGTTCACGCACCATCAACATATATTCTTCGAGCTGACCCAGAAAGAAACTACTGCGACGCGGAAAATCAAAGCCTAAAGTCGCCAAGGCATCGACTACACGAAAACTGCCTTTATTGCGGCCATACCGGGTCTCAACGCCAATAATACCGACAATCATAGACGCGGGAACGCCGAATTCTTTTTCAGCTCGGGTCAACTCTTCGAGATGCTCCTGCCAAAACTCCACACCCTGAGCAACCCGAGAATCTTGGATAAAGATCTTCCGGTAACGCTCCCAGGTCATCACTGACTCTGCAGGCCGTGACATAGCATCCAATATCGATTGCTTAGCTTCCGACTGTTTTAAAATTGCCACCACCCAATCGCGGTCAAAATTATGCTCTTCAACCATTGTTTTAACGAAAGCCGCCGCGCCAGGATGACTGCTGTAGTCAGCCTGCGCCGCGTTGGTAATGAGCAGCGCCGCCACTGCAGCGCTGAAGATTTTTTTAACCATATGTCTGTGCTTGTTTTGTGTTTTCACGTCGCGTCCTATCATTATTGGTGCACCAAACGCTCATCGGCGCAAATACCCATCAAAACCCCAAATCCCACCAATAGAGTGACTAGTGAGGTTCCGCCTTGGCTAACTAATGGCAGGGGAACACCCACCACCGGTAATAAACCTGACACCATGCCCATATTTACAAATACATAGACAAAGAAAGTAAGAATAATACTCCCGCCTAAAAGTCGGCCGAAGCAATTTTTTGCTTGCGATGCTATCCACAGGCCCCGGCTGATAATCAAACCGTAGAGCAACAATAACAGCAATACCCCTCTAAGGCCGAATTCTTCAGCCAAAACCGCAATGATGAAATCAGTGTGGCTTTCCGGCAAAAAGTCCAAATGCGACTGGGTTCCCAACATCCAACCCTTACCCTCAAAACCGCCGGATCCGATCGCCGTTTTCGACTGAATAATATTCCAGCCAGCACCTAATTTATCGAGTTCTGGGTTCAATAATGTAAGGATACGCTGGCGCTGATAATCATGGAGGACAAACTCCCACATGGGATATGCCATCAGCGCCAATAGCCCAAGGCAAGAGGCAATAAATGTCCAACTGATACCCGCCAAAAACAACACAAAAATACCCGAAGCGGCGATCAGTATTGAGGTCCCTAAATCAGGCTGCATCACAATCATCACCGTGGGCAGCAATATCAGCAGCAAGCTGATCATGGTATGGCGGATACCTGGCGGTAATGGATGGCTTGAAAGATACCAAGCCACCGCCATCGGCAGTACTAACTTGGCCAGCTCTGATGGCTGAAAACGAAAGCCGCCTATCTCCAGCCACCGCTGCGCGCCCTTGGCGCCCACACCAGTAAGATCGACCGCCAGTAGCAGGATCAATACCCCGATGTACGCAAAGGGTGCCCAACGACGGAGCTGCTCGGGATGAAGCTGGGCAACTAAGAGCATGACGACAAAAGCGATAGACAGAAACCGGCCCTGTCTCAACACCGTGGCCATACTGCCATCACTGGCGCTATACAGCACCACCAGACCAACACCGCTTAAAATAAGCAATAAAATTAACAGCGGAATATCAATGCGCAGTCGTTGGCTAATACTGCGCTGACTGCTCATACTCCGGCTACTACCGGGCATTTGCCTTAAGAAGTCAGAATTATTCACTGGCGTCGACTCCCGCTACCGCATCCAAAAGCTGCCCCTTACTATCATGCGCAGTACCTAGAGATGGATCACCCAATAGATAGGCGTCAATCACCTTGCGCGCTGCCGGACCAGCAACGCTTCCACCATGTTCGCCATTTTCAAATACCACCGCCACCGCGATTTTTGGATCGCGGGCCGGCGCAAAGGCGATGAACAAAGCGTGATCACGATTCCGCTCACGCAAGGTACTTGAATCGTACTCTTCACCAGCCGCAATACCGACCACTTGCGCGGTGCCGCTTTTTCCAGCAAGACGATAGGCTAAACCCGCCTGCAAACTTCGACCGGTGCCACGGTCGCCATAGATAACCTGTTCCATTGAACGTGTAATACTATCCCAGTGTGCATCAGAGACATCCTCCATCTGACCCATGAGCGGCGCCACCACCGGCTCGTCGCCGACCGAAGACAACAAGCGAGGTGCATATAGATCGCCTCGCGAGGCAATGACTGAAGTCGCGACCGCCAGCTGCAAGGGGGTCGTCAACATAAATCCCTGACCAATGCCGACGTTAATCGTTTCGCCAGGGTACCAGTGGCTACCCCGACTTTTCTCCTTCCACGCCCGGGATGGCATCAAGCCCGAACGTTCATTGGTATTATCGATTCCAGTTGCGTCGCCAAGACCAAACCGCGTGCCAAAACTATGTAAACGGTCAATACCCAATTTATAAGCAAGTTCATAAAAATACACATCGCAAGATTCCACCACTGCCTGTTCTAAATCCACCGTGGCCCCGTGACCAGTGCGCTTCCAATCACGATACCGACGACTGTCGTCTGGCAAACTAAACCAACCCGGATCAGGGATACGGGTTGTCGGCTTAATCACACCGTAATGTAAACCTGCCAGCCCCCACATTGGTTTTATGGTTGATGCAGGCGGGTACTGTCCTTGTAAAGCACGATTAAATAAAGGCAGGTTCGGGTCATTTTGCAGACCCTTGTAATCAAGCGAACTAATACCATTCACAAACAAGTTAGTGTCATAGCTCGGGGCACTCACCATGGCGATAATCGCCCCGGTATGAGGTTCCATCGCAACAATAGCGCCGCGCTGTCCTTGCAATGCCTCATAGGCAACCCGCTGCACATAGGCATCTACGTTTAAGGTAATATCACCGCCGGGCAAAGGATCATGCCTTTCTAATACCCTTAAAATACGGCCATGGGCGTTACTTTCGACGTTTTGATAACCCACCGTGCCGTGCAGTAACTCCTCGTAATATTTTTCAAGACCAATTTTGCCAATGTGATGAGTCCCGCTATAATTTACTGGATCAATCACATCTAGCTCGCGCTCATTAATGCGCCCAACATAGCCCAGCATATGCGCAAATAACTCACCTTGCGGATAATGACGCACCAGCTGCGCATCAATTTCCACCCCCGGCACACGATGTCGATTTACCGCCAGCTTACCAATATCTTCCTCGCTAACCCGAAACTTCAAAGGCACGGCTTCATAGGGTCGGCGGCGACTTAGACGCTTGCGAAACTGTTCAATATCGTCATCAGATAAGGGGATAATTTCATTGATGATCGCCAAAGTATCATCCAGCGACTTCAAGCGTTCCTTCACCACGGTTAGCGTGTAACTAGGAATATTCTCGGCGAGCAGCAGACCATTGCGATCAAAGATCAGCCCGCGCTTAGGCGCAATCGGCAATAGCTGAATGCGATTGCGATCGGACTGGGTTTTATAAATTTCGTAATCAGAAATCTGTAACTGGGAATAGCGCCCTATCACGATCATCGTCATGGTCATCAGTATCAAGATTGATATGGTGACCCGGTAACGATAAACGCGACGTTCATAAAAGGTATTTTTGAGCTGCTGGCGTCTGGTCATATTACTCAGCCATCAGCGATGATAAGGGTGGTTATTGAGAATGGTCCATGCGCGATAAAGCTGCTCAGCGAATAGCACCCTCACCAAGGGATGCGGCAAAGTCATCGCCGACAGGGACCACTTTTGCTTAGCCACCGCCAAACATGAGGCGCTTAGTCCGTCTGGGCCGCCAACCAAGATACTGATATTGTCACCGTCCATCTGCCAGCTCCGCAGAGCCTCAGCCAAACCTTCAGTGCTTACCGCCTTACCTAAGACATCTAGGGCAATCACTCTATCGTCAGCTGGAATCGCCGCGATCATCGCATCACCCTCCTGGGCAATGGCACGGCGAATATCGGTATTCTTGCCCCGCTTAGGCAGGGGAAGTTCTTTAATCTCGAAATTAATTTCCGCCGGAAGACGCTTGCGATACTCCGCCACGCCGTCTTCAACCCAAGCCGGCATTTTAGTGCCGATACAAATAAGGCTAACTCTCATCGTTTCCCGGCACAGGTACCTGCCACAGACGCTCAAGATCATAAAATAAACGCGCTTCTGGCAGCATCACATGCACGACCACATCACCAAAATCTACCAGAACCCAGTCGCCGGCATTTTCGCCTTCGATTCCCAATGGCGTAATACCACGTTTCTTTACTTCCACCCAGACATTATTCGCCAGCGATTTAACATGGCGATTAGAGGTGCCACTGCACACCACCATAAAGTCGGTTACGCCACTTAGTCCGCGCACATCTAGGGCCACAATATCGCGACCTTTTACTTCTTCAAGCGAGTCGGTAACGAGCTTCTTTAATTGTTCAGCATCCATCAAACAGGAATTCCTATGTCTTTCACTGTGTATATAAACCGTGTTCAGCGATATAGTCCGCGACAACGTCGGGAACAAGGTAACGAATCGACCTGCCAGAGGCCAGCCGCTGTCTAATGTCCGTTGCCGATATCGGCAACTGAATCAAACCTAACTCAAAAAAACCACCGGCGCTTAGCACCGCTAACGCACTGGCCTTGTCAAGACGTCGCGCCTCAGCAAATTCAGCCACTGAGGCATCGGCCGCCAAGGGATGATCAGCGCGATGCAATAACAGCACATTAGCCAAATCAAACAGCGACCGCCAATCTTGCCAGCGATGTAATTGATTAAAGGCATCACTACCCATAACTACGGTGAGTGACACCGCCGCGCCCAGCTCAGCACGTAAATCCCGAAGCGTGTCGACCGTATAGGACGGCCCATCACGCAGCAATTCACGACCATCTGCATACAAACCTGATTCACCAGTTATAGCAGCGCTGACCATGGCTAAACGCTGGCTACTTTCAGCGCCGGGCTCACCACGCAGGGGTGGACGATGACTTGGCATCAACCTCAGTTCATCGACACCGAGCGCTTCTTTTATCTCTATTGCCGACCGTAAATGACCATTGTGAACGGGGTCAAAGGTGCCACCAAAAATGGCCACTGATCCACCCACGCCGTTTACTCCTGATGCTTGCGTCGACACGTCCGTCATTTAGACACGGATGTGACCGTCGCCCAACACAATATATTTCTGTGAGGTCAAACCTTCTAATCCGACTGGGCCACGGGCGTGAATTTTATCGGTCGAGATACCAATCTCAGCACCGAGGCCATATTCAAAGCCATCGGCAAACCGAGTCGAGGCGTTAATCATCACGGAACTAGAATCTACCTCGCGCAAAAACCGGCGACCGCTGGTATAGTTTTCGGTAACGATGGATTCGGTGTGCCCCGAGCTATACTGGGCGATATGGTCCATCGCTTGCTCTAATCCAGCCACCACCCGAATCGATAAAATTGGCGCAAGGTACTCGCTTGCCCAATCCTCATCGGTGGCATCGGTGGCGCCCATCAAAATCTGCCGAGTACGCGGACAGCCGCGCAACTCGACCCCTTTTTCAATCATGGCGTCAGCAATTCTAGGCAGCAATTCCTCAGCGCGACTCTCTGCGATAAGCAGAGTCTCCATGGTATTGCAGGTGCCATAACGATGGGTTTTGGCGTTTAAGGCAATAGCAAAGGCCTTGTCAGCATCGGCGGCATCATCAATATAAACATGGCATATACCATCTAGGTGTTTTATCACCGTTACAGTGGCATCACGGGCAATGCGCTCGATAAGCCCCTTGCCGCCCCGCGGCACCACCACATCGACAAATTCTGGCATGGTAATCAACTCACCCACGGCCGCTCTGTCGGTAGTTTCCAATACTTGCACAGCGGTTTCAGGCAAACCCGCCGCCTTTAAACCTTCACGGATACACAGGGCCAAAGCCTGATTGGAATGAATCGCCTCGGAGCCACCGCGCAAAATAGCCGCGTTACCCGACTTCAAACACAGACTAGCCGCCTCTAGGGTCACATTGGGCCGAGACTCATAAATAATGCCGATAACCCCGAGAGGTACCCGCATTTTGCCCACTTGAATACCACTGGGGCGATAATTCATGTCGCTGATAGCGCCAACCGGATCTGCCAGCGCAGCCACTTGGCCTAGCGCTTCAATAATACCGTCGATGCCCTTGGCATCTAAAGCCAATCTATCCATTAATGCCGCGTCTAAACCATTGGCCTCACCAGCGGCGAGATCTTTAGCGTTGGCTGCCAGTATGGCGTCGCGATGCGCATCAACTGCGGCCGCCATCGCCAGCAAAGCGCGATTTTTGACGCCACTGTCTGCAGCGGCCACTGCCCGCGATGCCTGCCGAGCTTGTCGCCCCAGCTGACTCATATACTGTTTAATATCCATTGATTCCGTCGTCTCCACACCAAACGTCGTGAAACGCAGGGGATTATTCACTGATGTCGCGCCAATCTACTACTCGGAAAGACGACACGCCCCAGCACATCTTGTCGCTGAAGATAAAAAAAGAGGGCTAGTATAACGGATTGGAAATGGTCTCACTATCGACAATCTCTACCGAGGGCATTAAGTCTAGCTAGCGAGACCGTCAAGAACCTCATGAAGTGCATCTAAACGACGCAGGGGATCATCAATACTCAATATTTGATACGACTGCTCTTCTGGCAGCGGTAAAAGCTGGGCAAGCCGATTAGCCAAAGCACCGGCCTCGTCAATATCGACAGCCATACCTAAGCGCTGCACATGGGGGTGCTCACCAAGCTGGCGAAGTAAATCACTTAATTCTTCACTGCGCTGCGGCAGCGGCTGCTCCGCTTGCTCTTGCAGCCAATCAATATCTGCCATATACAAACCGCCTTCTGCCTGACGCGCATGATTGATTTTGAAGCGGCGACCGCCTTCAACCACCACACCTAGAAGGCCATCCGGCAACTGATCCCAGTCGGCAATATGCGCCTCAGTCCCTATTAGCGCCAAACTGCTAGGTCGATCACCGGGTGACAGGACTTCCTTGCCCCCTTCCGGCATCCAAACTATGCCAAAGCTAGCTTGGGCGCGCAGAGTATCGCGCACCAGATCCAAATAGCGGCGCTCGAAAATCCGCAAACCCATACGCCCCCCAGGAAACAACACCGTTCGCAAGGGGAACAGAGGTAACTCGAAGCCCGTGATAGCCGCAGCAGCGTCTACCATTAGCCCTTCTCTCCCGCTTCAGGCCCTAGCGGTTTAATCACCAGAATGAGCTTTGGCAATAACAACATTGCGCCCAATAAAGCCGCAATCATCGCAAGCCCAGTTAGCAAACCAAAATAAATACTCGGCGTAAAATTAGACAGCGACAAAATTGAAAACCCGAATACTATAATAATTGAGGTGTAGTACATCGCCTTACCAATACTGGCATGGCTGCGATACATGGCCGCCAGATAATTGCGATCCAGCGCAAACTCTTGCTTAAAGCGGTGAACATAGTGAATGGTATCATCGACACCAATACCCACCGTGATCGCCGCAATGGTGATGGTCATCATATCCAGGGGAATTCCCACCAACCCCATACCACCCAATACCGCACCGGCTGCCAATAAATTTGGCGTTAGCGCAATAAACGCCAAGCTCAAGGAGCGGAACAACAACACAAACATCGCGAGTATCGCCACAAACACCGCGCTCAAGGTCATAATTTGCGAAGTAAACAGGCTTTGCAGCATATTGTTGTAGAGCACCAACATGCCGGTGAGATGAACCTGCTCGGGCTCAAAACCCAGTTCGTCAATTAAGTGGGCACGAATATCCGTTAATAACTGCTGGCGATGCAGCTCGCGGCTTGTTTCCTTAACCCGCACACTGATCCGCACCTGATCGACCTCTGCCGACAAATACGGATCCACCAAAATGGAAGTAATCGAGTCTGGTAGCGAACGTTGCGCCAGTGCTAACTGCAAATCATCGACGTTACCCATCACGATTTGCATCACATCGTAGAACGTTGCCAAAGACAGCACCTTTCCGGTTTCCGGAAGGCTATCTACGTAGTCATGCACCGACTGCACACGCTTCATGCCCGCAACCGTAAACCATTCACTCTGCGAGGCGCTGCTGCCGCCACCAAAGTCGCCGCCGAAGTCGTCACCAAAATCATCGCTGAAATCATTGGCGAAATCATTGCTAAACTCATTTTCAACCGCCGCGGTCTTAGCCACCGGCTTCTCTTTGGGGAGATCTAAAATAATATCCAGCGGGATGGTACCGCCCAGTTCCGAATCAATAGTCTCCATGCCCTGATAAATTTCTGTGGTGTCATGGAAATAATCAATAAAGCGGTTTTCTACTTTGAGCTGGGTAATTCCCCACACGCTCAGCGTTAACAAGCCCGCCGACACTAGCAATATTGTCTTGCCGTAATGCTCCGTTGCCGCCGCAAAATAGCGGGTAAACGTCGCCGAATCATCACTACCCCCAGTCTCAGCGCGAGGCTTTAACAACATCAGCACGCATGGCAACACAATGAATGTCATCGTCAGAGCTGCCAGCACACCTATTGTCATCATCCAGCCAAAATCAATAACCGGTCGGATTCCGCTTACTACCAGAGAGGCAAACGCCACCAAAGTCGTTAACGAGGTATAAATACAGGGCCGCAACATGATCCCGACAGTTTCGGAGACCAGGGTAAACTGATCAGCATTGGGTTGAGCCGCCGCATACTCACGAAAGCGCACCACCAAATGTATGGTTATCGAAAGGGTAATTATGAGCAACAACGCCACAAAGTTTGCAGAGATAACGGTCAAACGCCAATCTAAAAAGCTGAGCAGGCCCAGCATAAACACAACCGTCAGTACGCAGGTCGATAGCGGCAGCAGGGTCCACCGCCAACTGCGGAAAATGGTCGCTAATAAAACCACGATAAACAATAGAATACCGGTACCAAACACCCGCAAATCGCTTTTCACAAAGGCAATCATATCCACGGCAATCATCGGTACGCCGCCAAGAAACACCGTTGCATCGCCGCGGTAATCGTTAACAATAGTCCGCGCCTGCGCAACTAACTTTGCCTGTCGTTCATGAACCTCGGCAGTGTAATCTGCAAAGCTTGTTTCCAGCGTCGCAAGCTCGGTGTGCTCGGCGTCAGTTAAGGTGTTTTTGTCGGCCTTTAGCCGCAGTGCATCGCGCTCATCAAGCAACTCAAAATAACGTTCGTCACGCTGCAAATTAACCTGAAGTGCGGTAGTTCGCCCATCAGCACTGGTTAACAACGACTTATAAATTGGGCTAGTTGCCAGCTCTTGCTTAACCAGCTCGATATCGATCCCCGGTGTTCTCAAGGTCGGAATATCGCCGCCCGTTACCTGACCTAAAGACACCCGCGGGCTTTGCAATAAGGGCACATCTAGAATGGAATTAACGGAAGATACATTTGGCAGTGCGGCCATACGCCCGCGCAATTCATCGAGAGTTTTCAATTGCTCAGGAGCAAACAGGTCACTATTAGGCTGATAGGTCACCAGTAAGAAATCTTCCGAGCCGTAGCGCTTGCTAATTTCTCGGTAGTATTCAAGCGAGGTATCGCCTTCTAAAACCAGAGCATCAGCGGAGGCGTCTAGCTTCATGGTCGGAATATACGTTGCCAGCCAAGCTACGCCCCCTAATAGCAACACCATTACCCAAAAGGCATTTTTTAAAACAATGCGTTGATACAGTGAAAATAGCGCCGCAGACATGCCAAACCCTCAATAACTCGTTTATGCCGGAATGTTTTTATTTCCGGTCCTGGTTTTATTCTGGCGACCACCGGGGTGGCCTAAAAAATTAAGACTCCTCACCCCAGCGTGGCAGCAAAGTTTGCGCTACGCCAAGATGATCGAGAATACGCGCGACAACAAAATCAATCAGATCAGCCACGCTTTCAGGCTGCCGATAAAATCCCGGTGAAGCCGGCATAATAGTGGCACCCATTTGCGTCAAGCTGAGCATATGCTGCAAATGAATCGCCGATAGCGGCATTTCCCTAGGCACCAGTATCAACTGACGACGCTCTTTGAGTGCAACATCGGCAGCGCGTTCAATTAAATTATTACTTGCGCCGCAGGCAATAGCCGACAGTGTACCGGTACTGGCAGGACACACCACCATAGATGAAGGCGCGCCACTGCCCGAGGCAACCGCGGCCATCCAATCTTCTGGACCATGAACCTTAAGCTGTTCTGGCGTGCAAGAAAATCGCTCACACAAATGCTTGGATAAAACGCTCGGACGCCCAGGTAAAGGCTGATCGGTCTCGGTTGCAACAACGAGCAGGGCCGCTTTTGAGATCATAAAATGCACCTCGCAACCGGCGCCAAGCAAACACTCAAGCAAGCGCAAACCGTATTGCGCACCTGAGGCACCCGTCATTGCTAGGGTCACTGACTTCATTGCTTACTCTCCCAACGCGCTCGCAAGGCGCTCAGCAGTCGTTGGTGAACACCACCAAAGCCGCCGTTACTCATTATTACCAAGTGATCACCCGCTTTTAGCGAGCCCAGTAATTCGCGCACAGTACCATCAAGATCGGTACTTAAACGGGCAGGACTGGGACTCTCGGCAATCACTGAATCCAAAGACCAATCCAAACCCGGAGGCTGATACCAAATCACCTCGTCTGCGCAGGCGGTGGCCGGCGCCAAACGATCTTTATAGACACCCATACGCATAGTATTGGACCGCGGTTCAATCAAGGCCACAATTCGACCGCTACTCACCCTCCCACGCAAGCCCTCTAAGGTGGTTGCTATGGCTGTGGGGTGATGCGCAAAATCATCGTAAACAGCAATGCCGGCGATGGTGTCTAATAACTCCATCCGCCGTTTTACACCGCGAAACTGACACAGGGCAGCAATGCCATCTTTTGGCTGAACACCAATATGATGGGCGGCGGCAAGTGCGGCTAGGGCATTATTCACATTGTGCGCGCCGGTGTGCGACCACCTTACAGCGCCTTGCAACACCCCGCGATAAAACACCTCAAAACTCGAGAAATCATCGCTCTGCACTTCAGCCTGCCATTCCGCGAGCTGATTGCGATGACTACTTAAGCGCTCAACTTCACTCCAGCACCCCATTTCAAGTACTTCGTCGAGAGCAGCCTCTGCGGCGGGCACGATAATGCGACCAATGGCCGGCACGGTCCGCACCAAATGATGGAACTGTCGCTGAATGGCAGCCAAATCATCAAAAATATCGGCGTGATCAAATTCAAGATTATTTAGAATGGCAGTGTAGGGACGGTAATGAACAAACTTGGAGCGCTTATCAAAAAAAGCGCTGTCGTACTCATCTGCCTCAATAACAAAAAAATCACTTCCACCCAGGCGCGCGGACAAACCAAAATCATCGGGCACACCGCCAATCAAAAAACCCGGCTGATAGCCGCAGTCTTCCAGTACCCATGCCAACATACTACTGGTGGTCGTTTTGCCGTGAGTCCCAGCGCAAGCCAATACCCAACGACTTTGCAATACATGGTCACTGAGCCACTGCGGGCCTGACGTGTAGGGAATACCACGATTCAAAACATGCTCTACCGCAGGATTACCCCGCGACATCGCATTGCCAATAATCACCAGATCTGGCTCGGGTGATAAATGGGCGGGATCATAGCCTTCCATCAGAGTAATCCCCTGAGATTCCAGCTGTGTACTCATCGGCGGATACACATTGGCATCGGAGCCAGTCACGGTATGCCCCAATTCCCGCGCGAGAATCGCCAAGCCGCCCATAAACGTACCGCAAATACCCAAAATATGGAGATGCATAAATGAAAACGCCACACAGAAAATTCTGTGTGGCATGGTATCACCGCTATCGCGTCAGCTCTACGCTAACAGACCAGTCAGGACGGCCTGCTAGGTTTTGAGACCAAAGATTTTTGGACGAGCATCGAATAGCCCCAAGTCAGCGGCTCAAGCAAGCATACAATGCGACAGGAACTTTACATGGCAGGACATAAGCCCGATTAACAATCGTTTAGCCATTGCGCCACACATCTCCTAGGGCAGTAATAGGCGCAAACATTTTCATTAGCAAGCACGTTTTTCATTAAAAAAGACACCGACTAGTGAGCACTGCATCTCAGAACGCAAGCCCCAACATTGAAGCAAAATCGGGATACAGATATCATTCCACCTACAAAATCTCATGCTGCCAGCACATTCTTGTGTTGCCGACATAAAACTTATCTATCGCGGGTAATAACACCTGCTCATTTAGACAGACGCTTATTTCAGGAGCTGTAATGAAACATTTAAAGATCATACTACTAAGTACTGCGCTATCTGCGGCAAGCCATGCACACTCTCAAGCTCAATCTGCTGGGCTATTGGGAGGCCTTCTTCCTCAGGTAACCGGCATTGCCAGCCAGACTGTACTCCCAGTGGTAAACGGCCTGATCGGTGACAATGAGCTTATCGGCGGCATCGTAGCTCAAGTCAGCGACACCCTAAATACAACGCTGAACACTGTTTTACCAGTTCCAGTACAAGCCTTAGATGTAGTGATTCCACTGATCGACGAACTAACGGGTGATGGCGAAGCACTGCAACTTGGCGGCCTGACACCGGTGCTTCTTGATATTACAAACGCGGCCGTAATCCCACTACTGGGCGGATCTATGGAAGGCGAAGTGTTTTAAATCCCCAACCCTATAACTATTACGGCGCTAGCTGGTAGCTGTTAAGCTCTACGACCAGCTTGCGCCGTCGCATTTCAGCATTTACCCCCTCCCAAGAAAAACAGCATACAGCCTTCAATAGCACCCACCCTTAACAGTCGCCGGTATTGCTATGCACAAAAGACTATGACCTATCGCTAATGAGGTAAAAGCTGCCTTCTATTTAGCTATCCAGCAACTTATTCTCAATACGCTGAATTAGCTTAATCACAGGATAATTATAAAAAAAAAGCCGCTCGATAAGCACGTGAGTGCAAATCAGCGGCAAAGGTAAGGGAAATTAAAAATCTGATCAAATTACAATAATTTTTCCCGACATCCTATCGCCATGTATGGAGCAAATATATCCATACTCCCCTGGTTTATCGAACTTATATGACCAGCTAGAATCGTGGCGAAGACGAGGACTGCGAACAGTACCGATTAAAACAATATGATTTGAGCCATCATGATTCTCAAAGACGACCGTCGTACCAGCTTTCACCGTAAGTACCGCCGGAGTGAAGCGCATAAAATCGACAATAGAAACTACATTCCCGGCTTTCTCAGTGGGATCCGCATGCGGCATTTTTTCAGTGGCAGCCGCCTTTTTTGGCGCAGCCGCTGCAGACATTGCCATGCCAGCGGAGTGTCCTGCATGCGCAGCACTGCCCTTAGCGCCATCAGCACCAACGACATTAATCACACCTTTCATAGAGGAATGCAGACCACATTGATAGGGATAACTTCCCGGCGTTGAAAACATGTGCTTGAAATCAGCACCCTTCATCATTCGCCGGCTCTCTTTGCCATCGACTAGAACCGTGTGGCTAGCGCTATCCAAATTTTTCCACGTCACAGCTTGACCAGGTTTAACGGTTACTTCCTTAGGACCAAATTTATAGCCCTTAATATCGACTTTCACCGGCTCCGCTTCAGCCAACACATCAGACGAAATTACCGCGCCAAGAATCATGGTCATAGCAGCCAGCAAGGTGTAGATGCATGCATACACTTTCATAAATTCCTCCAACATGAAATCCTAGGCAAACACAATAGTCGCAAGAACATCATGAAAAATAACATTTAGTAACTAATAAATTACTTCTTCTGACGTGCCTTGCGCATGCGACTCGTGCGCCAGGTCATCCACACACCAGATATCGACAGCAATACTGCAGCAACACCGACCAAGTTGATCAACTGCGCTCCAAACGTGCCAAACAGGCGACCGCTATGTAAATCTATCAATACCTGCTCTAAGGCCACAGTAGGATGAGAAAAGGGTTCAACATCCACCTTTACATCTTCGGGTAAATCCGCAAGCGCCGACCAGGCCACTTGGCCAGAGTCATCTAATTCATTCCAGCTAAGGCCATCGCTGGTGATATAGGTGTTTTCACCTTGCAAGGCTAAATAAGATGTACCGTCGCGCTCCAACAAACCCAGACCGCGAATATGTCCCGTTGGCAACATATAGCCGCTCTGCTCTTCAATCACAGCACCTTCGGGTGACAGCAATGTCAACTTGTCGCTGGTCGCAACATACAAGGTTTCACCGGCGCCTGTTTTCACATCGACAAAACCCAGTGGCGACGGAATATGTTGTTCTAGGGAAATATCGTTCAACACAGTGTTTTCAGTCGTCGTTACCAGCCAATGATCACCAGAACTATATCCAACACTAGGCACTTCAGGATACAAACCGTATAAGGACATCACCGCAGCGGTATCAACACGAAAAGCATCCAAGCCCATACTAACGCTTTGATTCAAAAGAATACCGCTAAAGCCAAGCCAACCCATAAAAACAAAGGCAAATAAACCCAGGCGCTGATGCCATGTACGCAAGAACATCGAAACATTGAGCTTTGGCTTCCCCCCAGCAGGCTTCTTCGGTTTCTTGAGCGCTTTAACTGACGCCTTGCGTTTAACCGAAGCATCAACAGCGACATGTGCCGTAGATTCTTGTAACTCGCCTGCTAAAAGCGCATTTTGATCACGCATAGTATCTCCGTAAAAACTAAATTATTTCTTGCTTAAAGAATCTAACGTGATTGCCGTCCGCGCCATACGCTTCATCATATCTACCGACACAGTCGCGCCAGTAATATTATCAATCGGCTTATCCAATGTGTTACCTGCCGCTTTTGAACCATTAATCTGATTCAAGAAAGATGGCTCGGCAACTTGTTCACCTCTAGATTCTCGATAAATTAAAACCTTCGAATAATCAACAACGCCGTTATTTATAATAAAACCACAGGTTGTTGGTACGTATCCCTCCTTACCAATGTCATCAAAAATCCAAACAGTTCTATCACCATCCTCCCAGTAGCGAACACGTTGCTGTGGGAAAGAACGCTTAAAAACCTTCGAAATTTCTCTCTGCGACTCGCTATTCAACATCAACATTTTTGGCGCCGGCACGTTAGCCTTAAATACATCAGCCAAAAATACCTCTGGCGTTTGAAACGTTTTATAAAGTTCAAATGCCTTGACGGTAGTTGAGCAAATTAAGCCCAACACCAGAAAAATAAATATCGCTATATAGCGATGATTTGGGGCTAAAACAGCGGCATCTTTCGATGCCGCCTCGCCCGCTTTGTCGTATTGATAAAGCATGCGATCTCCTAATGTAAATTAACGAGTCACAATAGCGTGCTTATAAGGAGCCAAACCAGCAATCATTAAGTTACAAGCTTCATACGTTAAGTTAGTGCGATCACAAGCATTGTAAGCTGCTTCAACAACGGCATTGAACTGAGTTACCGTAATACCTAGGTCAGCATGTGCAGCAGCCATACTAGCTCCTTGGTACTCCTGATCATTACCGCCAAGTACTAACTGTAAAAGCTGAGTATTTAGGTACATCTGTCTTTCGATGTTGCCGTACTCACGAAATATCTTGTTGATACGGTTATCCAGCATGATGAAATGAAATAGGTTTTCTACCCAAAGGCGAACGCCTTCCGGACCGCCAAACTGCTCGAGAGCATCGCTATCGATCGGCGGGTAGGTTGGTGTTTTACCCGTTTGAGAAAAACTGGGT
Organism: Zhongshania sp. R06B22; assembly: GCF_040892595.1. NCBI lineage: Bacteria > Pseudomonadati > Pseudomonadota > Gammaproteobacteria > Cellvibrionales > Spongiibacteraceae > Zhongshania > Zhongshania arctica. The sequence goes on from NZ_JBFRYB010000001.1 coordinate 3,390,187, forward strand.
GCTGCAGCCACGCTCAACATAAAGGCTATAGCGATAGTGCGAAATATCTGTTTCATAATTCTCTCCTGATATTCAATTAATATGTCTTAATTACAATTAGAAACTAGCTTGTATAGACAGGTAAAAACCATGCTGATCAGGAGTCAGTGTGATGTTACCTAACATCGCATATGCCGCCGTTATAGAAAGGTTTTTACTTGGGAAATAAGCAACAAAAGCATCGTACCAGTCGCTTTCTTTCTGCGTTAAAGTTCCCGATAAAGCGCCCAGACCTAAAGTCTCAAGAGTGCCCTGCAACTGGGTCAAATCTAAACCGGCCGCGGTCACACCTTGGCCGTCTAAATTGTCACCGTGTTTAGCCCACTCAACACCAATTACCGTATCCTTACGCAGCAAGTACGCTAAAGACACTTCCGGACGAATTTCTTTATCACTGCCATTTGGCCCACCAAAACCAACCAAGCCAGTTTGGTTAGCCGCGGTATATCGAGCCGTAATGTTAATCAAGGTATTGATAGGGAAGAAGATCTTGGTAGCAGCTATATACGCTTCCCAATCCTTGCTCTTATCAGCGCCCAGGGTTCTCAACAAGTCTTCGTTCTTGTTGTCTTTATAGAAACCACCAACTGCGATCTGAGGCATAAGGCTATCGGAGTCATAAATTGCTTCACCCCATACCCGAACCTTAGCGCCAATGATGTCCATTTCAATGGTCGTATTGAATGGTTCAATACCTGTATTAATAGGCGTTCCCGCCAATGCGCCAGTTGCACCGCCAACGGTGTCAAAAACCAGACCAACCGTGTCAAACGTTGAATTGGTAGTTAATGAGCTTTTGGTATAAGACAATTCAAAACGATCCCAGAAACCCACCGCCGCACCAATAGAGTGAAGGGTATAGTTAGCCAGCGGCGCGTAGGTATAATGAATATTACCGTTAACGCCTTGATCAGTTCCGTAACCCGTGATCGTTGCCCAAGGTGTAATACCACCACCACCGGCACCATCAATCATGCTTACGCCACCTGTTGCCAGAACCTTACCGTCGTCGTACCAGCTTCCGTGAGAGATACTGCTCGCGAACATTGCTAGGGCTAATGCCGCTCCTTTACCTACAGGAAACTTACTTCTCTTTGCTTCTTCCATTTTGATGCTCCTAATCAATAGACAAACCACAATGCATAAATAAATGCCCCGCGTTTTCGCGAAAATTCTGTGCCCTGAAAATTTGTAATGACATTTTGCTATCGACTAATAAGAATCGAAATGTGAAAACCTCATCAAAAATCAAAACACGAAATCCGTCTTTTTAAGGGTGCACAAAACAACTTGCAACGGGTGTGCCATATATAAACAGGCTGAACAAGGAAGGGAGATCGAGAAAAATGGTGTGCAAACTTGGTGCGGACAACAGCCACCGAAAATTCGAGTATTGCCTTATTCTGGGGCGATATTCACATCAAAATTAATGACTGGTCATATTATGGAACCAATATCTTTTGACGGTGTAAAATTTCAGTGCGGAAATTTTATTTTCTCAACGCTATAAAATTTACCCATCAATCTCTACTGCACACTTATGCAGCCAAAAATTACCATTACAAAAACACTCCGTCGCACCAAGACTGAGCACAAAAAAAAATTCCAACACTAAAAACATCAAAAACATCAAAACCGGTAGTACACATTAACGCCTGGCAATGTTTGACAGAAAATATCGGACATAATTCCGGAACAGCATTTTCCGCATACCAAATATTACCAGTGCATTATTATAAATAGCCATTATGGTGCCAATAAGTAGATATGGCACCATAACAATACCTCGCCTCTCGGCACTACTTTAATATTTGTGCACAAAGCAGAAGCACAACATAATATTTATGCACCACTCGCAAACTAACACCTCATTTATTGCGCAAAAATGCGTCAAATATTCAATTTACTTGAGAAAAACGTTTTCCATTTGACCCAAACTTATTTGGCACTTTAATTGCTATTAATAAAGAGAATTAAAAAATCACCACATCAAAAGTCTATTTACCCAGGAGTTATAATGAAGCCTTTAAACGTAATATTACTCAGCGCAGCGCTATCTGCAGCTGGCCATGCACACTCGCAAAATCAGCTCACCGGCTTACTTGCTGTTCTTCCACTTGACGGATTGGGCAGCCTTTCTCTACCTGCTGGCGGAGCAGGACTAGGAGGCCTAACTTCCATTCTTTCACTTGACGGATTAGGTGGCCTATCACTACCCGCTGGCGGATCGGGCCTAACTACTATTATTCCACTAGACGGACTCGGCGGACTGCCATCACTATCAGGCGGATCGGGCCTTACATCACTTACCTCTGTGGTCGGCGAAGTGCTTCCTCAGGTACTAGATCTTGTTGATCAGACAGTACTACCGCTAGTCAACGGCTTGCTCGGCGGCAATCAACTGCTTGGCGGCTTAACTCCTGTGACTAGTGATCTACTAGGCTCGGTGGTAAGTTCTGGACTCCCGGTGGTAATACAAGTAGTAGGTCAAGCTGTTCCTGTACTTGATGGTGTAACCGCGTCGGGCAGCGCCTCTTCGCTACCGACTGGCGACTTACTCGGCGGCATTCTCCCAGTAGTACTTGACCTTACTAACAGCACAATCATTCCACTTCTTGGTGGCGTTGTACCGGCCGGGATCATTTAATTTTCAATAGTTTGCTATTCGCGGAGCTAGCTATCAACAGTTGCCTTTTACTTTGAAGAGGCAAAACGCTAGCTTCGCTTTTTACCCTTAGACACTTCTTCTTTAAGCCTCGTTACTTTCATCCCTAGCTGACCACCATCGTTCAATATCAGCAATCACAGTTGAGCCTCAAGACACTCGAATCTCATTAGGCAGGCTTAAAAATTGGCTTAATGTAATTTGAAAAACTAGACGCCTGAAATCCCTTGCTTAATTACTTATCAAGGAAGCAAGATACCCTGAAAATAATTACCTAGGAACATAGCTGATCGGATAATTATCATAGACAAAAACGGGAACGGACCTGCTTTCAAATTTTATCTGTTTAACACGCTGTAGAAGTTTAGATTTGAGCTCAGGGTTAAAAAAGCTTGATGAAACTACTGAAGCGTCACTAACACTGCCATCGGGCTGTATGGTCAAGGAAACAACAACAGTACCCGCACCGATAGTAGAGTCTTTTCGCGCCGCGCGATTAAATATCGCATAAAATGCGCTTTTACTTCTATCAAATGCCAGCTGGACTTCTTCTAAGCTTCGTAATTGCGGCACACCGGCGGCAGCACTACTCGCGCTCGATGAGAGATTTTGCATAGCACCATTGGCAACAGCGATTTTTTGCGTACTATGACTGCCGATATCTATCTTGCTCCCCTTATCGCTTACATTCTCGCCACTAACGATATCTGCATTTGTCCCACGGGTATTAGTACTCAACACATTAGCCGCGGTAGATGGTAGGTCATCCATGACGCGTCCTCTGTCACGCAGCGGTTTGCCAGATACCAATGTTTGAGTCTCGGTGTCGCGCAACATGGCCAGCTGTTCACTAAAAGCCAATACGCCGCTAGCGGCAGCCACTTTCTTAGCGGCGGCAATATTTCTCTCCTGATCTACACGCTCTGGAATAACATCGGCCACTGGGCTAACAGTCGGCGCTATCTCCTTCACCACCTCTATCGGTTTTTTAGGTGCTGCTGGTTTAACGGCCACTTTGGGTTTTACCACTGCCGCAGGGACAGGCGCTGGCGGTATAATTTCGAGATAGTACTCCTCAGGCTGTATTTTTTCGATATCACTAAGCGGATCGACCACCCAAAATGGCAAGCCAATAAACAGTAAGCAGGTAAACCCCAGAACATTTAGCAGGATCTTGCGAAACCGCCTCTCCGCGTCGGAATGGATCCCCCAATAATCAAAGCCTAATACTGGCTGTTTTTCTACAATATTCATTGAGCAGCACCTCGCTCTAGCGCCCTCACAGCCAAGGACACCTTCCCAAACTTGGCCTCCACACAGGTCGCAAGCACCTTCTTTAATAAGTGATACGGCGTTTTGTGATCGGCAACAATATTGACATCCAACATTGGCGCCTCACTCTGACTAAAATCTCTATCAGTTTCACTCATCCGGGAATTAAGTATTGTCGCCAATGATGCGAGGGTTCGGGTATCTTCAGACAAGGCGGCCTCAACGCTCATAACAACAATATCATCGACTAATATACTTCTATCACTTATAGCAACCGCCACTGTCCGCTTAGCTTTTTCTTGCGATATGGAATCTGGCAATTTTAAGTTCTGATACTCCGGGATAACCTCTACAACTAGCGCATTAACAAGAAGGTAACAAACCAGAATCGCAAATATATCTATCAGCGACACGACATTAATTGATACCTGTCGCTTAGCCTGTTTAAGCTTACGCAGGGTACGTCTATCGCTAGCGGTAGTACTCATTTTTCACCCCTACCGTCATTATTAAAATTTTGGGCGGCAATGTCGCCCATGGAAATAGCGGGAAAAAGGCGAGCTTCGGTCTCGGCAACTCCCACCGACGGATACATTCTTATACTATCCATCACACGTATTATCTGCTCGTACGGCACGGCGTCTTCCACTAGCAAAGTCACCCGTTCTTCCGTCGGATAGCTGGCCTTAATTGAAACTAACAGCTCAGTCAACGACGCCGCATCCACTTGTCCATCCACATGAGAAAAACGGCTTTGAGTTTCTCCTTGAGCGATCAGCACCTGGTCTTCAAACAAACTCACCGTCAGCTGAAAGTTATCGGTCGCGGCGACCGGAGTATTACTGCCTAGCGGAATTGTCAAATTTAAGGTGCTAAGTTTAGTGGCTGAAATTGATGAGCCCACTAGTAGAAAAAACACTAGCACCGCAAATATATCGATCATTGAAACGATATTAAGGTCGCTGTGAGCAGATGCTTTCAATTTTCTTTTCATCCGACGGGACCGATGTGAGTGCCGATTATCGAGCTCTTCAAAATCCGCTTCAGCTTGAAATAATGACGTCACAGCAAGCTCCTTAACATATACCTAAAAACCAAGTTAACTAAACTACTTAAAATTTACCGCGTCGCCACTACTAAGCAGTGACACAAATCTTGCGCACGCTGATTCCAAGGTATTTACCACCTCCTCAGCCTGAGTCTGTAAATACGCATGAGCAAACAAACTGGGGATAGCGACTATTAGACCAAAGGCCGTAGAACTCATCGCCTCAGAAATGCCCGCCGAAAGTAAGTTTGCTTTTTCAACGGGATCCACATTACCCAAGGCACCGAAGGCACCAATCAAACCCAATACCGTGCCAAGCAATCCTAACAAGGTGGCAACATTTGAAAATGTGGCCAAATAATGCGTTCTGCGTTCAATGGCCGGTAATATTGACATGAGGCTATCTTCGGTTGCTATTTCTAAGTCGCTGCGTCGCCTCGCCGTGCTTACTCGCTCCAAGCCTTCGCTTAAAATCCGAGCAACAGCAATTTTCGATCCACTAACCACTAGCTTAGCTTCAGCCAAATCGCTACTGGCAAGCAAGGGAGACACCCTGGCCCACAAACGGCGATTTTCTCTAAGTGATTTACCCAGAAAAATAAAGCGCTCAATGCTAATCGCTATAGACAAGGCGAGCACCAGAGCAATGGGATACATGAAGGGTCCGCCATCATTAAAAAACATAACAAAACTACTTATGGCATCCATATACATTCCTCATCGATAATCACAATAATACGTTCATTCATTTACAAGCCCTTACCAGTTATTTCTTTGCAAGCGCCATATTTTGTAGTCCCGCCGTGCTTGGTGCCATTCTGACTTAAGCTTGAATTTCACCGGATCCACAGCTTCAAAATTTTCGCTTAAGAGTCGCGGCGGGCGATCAATATCGCTCGCTTGCTCATTGCTCCATGGCATAAGGTATAAACCTACCGCTGCCGCAGCATCACCATGAACCGTCATACCCATCACGACATCTTTAGTAATGGTATGGCTGTCATCATTAGCGACCGCTGTAGACGTGATGAACATCAAAGCGATGACAAGCAAAGCATCTCTCATCTATCGACCTCACTATTTGAAGCGACATAATTAATACTTTCTTCAAGATTGCGGATCCAGGCACTCACCAAGGTATTTTCTGCATTTGTTTGCGACTGGTAAATTCGATAATGTTCGAGCGCCTCTTTAGGTCGACGCATACTTGACTCATACAGCATCGCGAGATTCAAATGCGCGTCGGAGTATGCGGGATCGATTTCGATTGCCCGCAAATACCACGCAGAAGCGGACTTATAGTCTTTTTTCACGGAACTCAGATATCCCATCCAGTTCATTGCGATGGTATTTTTGGGGCGGCGCTTTAGCGCCTCACTAAAGTAGCGTTCGGCCGCCACATAATCGCGCTGTCCAGCATAGATAATACCGAGATTGGTCCAAGGCCCAGTGTAATTTGGGGCGCTTTCGGTAATGGACTCTAGCGCTGTTTTTGCCGTTTCAAAGTCACCGGCCTGCATCGCGGCTATCGCACGCTTGAACTCTGCCGAGTACCGTGGTTTCGACTGATCGTGCCCCAGCTGCGACTCGGTACTTGCGCAAGCAAGCAGTAAAGTAGATAGGCATACAATGCAGATAATTTTAAAATAGGGAATCATAAACTTTCTCAAGCTGAGGCTGTTTGCCATATTTTGCGGGCGCCAATTTTGCTAATGCCATTAAGCTATTACGTACGCCTGAGGTCCACACACCCTGCTTCACCAGCGCCATATTTGACTCGTATTCCGCGATGGCTTTTTCTTCAAAGGGATAAGCCTGCTCTTCCAATAAAATCATGTATTGCTCAAGTACATCACCGTCCAATTTTTTAGGCACTTCAGACTCAAGTAAAGCGCTTGCAAAATGGCGGTACAATTCTCCCAGCTCATAATTAGCCGATGTTGTAATGTCTGAAAAACCGAAAGACGCAGATTTCGCCAGCGAGCCAATCGCTTTTTCCATTGCCGCCCGTCTGCGCGGCAAGCTCTTATCAATAGGCAGTGACAAAGAAATACTGTTCGCTGTACGCACATCCGCCATCGCCAATTTAAAACTGGCATCTGCAGCCATCAACTGCGAACTCTCGTTGTCTCCGCCCGCCACCTCGTCAGCTACGATAAGGGCGCGTAACCATATAAACTGGCTTTCCGAATTTATTGGATATAACTCAGCAAGAAGTAAGCGCGTCTTTTGGGCATCCTCCAGCGGCAGCGGATAACTATGTAAATAGACCTTTAGGACTCTTTCTCCATCACGACGCAGGCCAGCCGAGATATACAGATTGCCAGCTGTTAGCTGCGCCGTTCTGCGCAGATCTGCAGATGCTGCAGTCCGCCCTGCGAGTCGCTCATACACTTTTGCCGCGCGCCCTGGCCTTGCCGATTTTTGATAAGCCGTTGCCAACATTTTATCGGCGTCAATAATCATACTGTGTTCAATAAATTCAGTAGTGAAACGCTCTAAAACTTGCGCGCTTTGAGCCCAGTCACTGACTTCAAATAATTGCCCTGCAGCATTGTAAGTCGCCTCAGCCACTAAGCTCCTATCTGCTGACAAGCTTGCTGATCGCTGAAATAAAACAGCCGCGAGCCTAGCCTTGCCCTCTGTTCTCGCAAGCTCTGCTTGGCGATATACGGATATTGCCAGGCGACTCTGAGCGACGGTTTTCAATTCCCTGTCTTCGTCGCCTAGGCGAGGCACCAAAGCGGTGTAGAATGTTTCGGAATTCGAGAAGTCACTACTCAAGAAATAGCTGTCCGCTAGCAGACCAAGCGCCTTTGTATGCAACTCCTCATCAGTCCATTTACCATCTTCAAAGAGCGGCAGACAAATCTCGATCACCGCGTCAAAACGTCTTAGTTCATAGTAATCTTCAGCGGCAGCAAGCAGCACAAACGAGCGCTGGGGGTGATCTGGAAAACGGCTGGCAAGCAAGGATATTGCATCAAACACCTGAGCATGTGCCTCGCTGATGCTCTGCTCGGATGCGCGCTCCCTCTTCAAACTTTCATACCACTGACGATACGACTTTACTTGCGCCAAAGCAGAATCACCGGCACTTAGCGAGTCTTTATACTGATAAGCCAACTTTCCATATTGAAGAGCAGCCTCATTAAATCGCTCAGCCTCGTACAGTGAATCAGCATAGTGACCAAGTAGACTCTGGATCTCTTGATCCTCGGGGAAGGCCGTAATAATCGCCAGATAGCGATCAGCAACCTTTGAAAAATGCTGCTTAGCACCGGCTGCGCCGTCTTCTGCCAATTGTTGGGCTTGGGCATGCCGGAAGGTCGCGATGTCATTCATATAACTGCGTATTCGCAGCCGATGACTATCAGGGGTAGTTTCGTCCTGCCAAACCGGAGTCTCCGGGCCATAGCTAAGTAGATATTGCTCTTGGCCGGCAACCGCTAAATCCTTAAAGCCACCATCGAGATAAGAATCTATTGCCAATTCACTGAAGGACTGCGCTAAGGCGTGCGCAGGATGCAGGCTAGCAAATGATTCATAAACACTGGCCGCGTCGGTGTAACGTTTTTCACCTGCAAATATGGCGGCGAGTGTGCGATAAATCACCGGGTAGTAGTATTGATATTGTTCGCTATCGTCGGCGTGAGCAAAATAGTTATTAATGCCGTCTATCGCCGCATACTTTGAAAAGGCCTTGCTCATGCCCCGAACCGCATCGCGGACTAGCTCAGCTTTGTTCTCAGGTGCAAAAACCAGAATTTCATCAAGACTGCTAATCTCTGTATCGATATTCAACTCATCTAGAATTTTTGAAAAGGTCGTCACTGAGTCACTATATTCATCTAACTGGTAATAAGTCCACGCCAGTTTATACTGCGCTAACCACCAATATTCCTTAGCTGAATCACCTTCGGTAATACGTCTATACTCCACCACCGCTTCACCGTAGCGCTTACGCAGATACAGCATTTCAGCGGCCCTAAAGGAGGACTCCCTAAGCCGCTTTGACTGCGGATATTCAAGGGCCAAACGCCTTAGGGAATCGATAGCACGATCATCGTGGTCACTTAAATCATAGGCTCTTGCTAGCTGGTACAACACCAAGTCGGCCGCTCTATAATCTGGGTACTCTTTAAGTAGTCGGGAATATAACTGGCTTGCGGCCTGCAATTCTCGCCTAAGCTCATTCTCCTTGCTGACGACATCGTCAGATTCTGCAAGTTGCGCATCTACAAATTCAACTCTAAGATCCGCGGCGCGCCGCATAGCTTCGGCTTTTATCGCCGGAGCGGCGTTGATACTAATGACTCGCTCATAGTGTTCAATAGCGGCCAGTCTCGCTTCATCAATGGTTTGTTCTATGTTTGAAATTTCTTGCTTCGGCGCTGCACTTAAAATCAGCCGATCCGGGTTCTGCGCATTCCTATCCAAAAGCTCGCCAATGGTTTGCCTGTCACCATCGACCGAGGCCTGCGCCTGCCACGAAACACAAAAAATCAGCAGCAATAGTATTTTCATCGAATAGAACGGTGAGTTCTCGAGGAGTTTATTGAAGCGATTATCAAATATCATGATTCGTTTTCACTCCACACCACATCCAGCAACTGGCTACGAAGGCGCTCATAACTTCTAGCCAGGGCAAATTCGGCTTCTGCCGAATAGGCCTCAGTCCGGCGTCGATACTCACCGATTCGCAGTAACGCCAGATTCTCAAGTGCTTCTGAGCGATGCGAGCGATGCTTATCTATCTCCGCCAAAAGAGCTCTAGCTAGCGCGCGCGCATCATCCAGCTTGGCGCTGCGAAGTGAGCTGTTAGCGTCCAATACCGTATCGTCAATCGCGGATTTTAAGCGAGCATGAATCAGATCTAGCTGGCGAAGTTCCGCAAGCGCTTGGTGAAAACCCGGAGCATCGAGTAATAGCTTCAAATAACCCGTCGTTCTACTTGCTGTTAAATCACTAAGCCAGATATCCCAGCCATTGTTCTCCTGTGCTCCGACCCCAAGAATATTTTTTACTAGACCGCCACTACGGATATCTTTTTCGATAAATGCCAACTCAGCGTCGGCGTGCTTTAGACGATCGATAGCAGAAATATAATATTGCTCCGACCTCGCCACTTGGCCATCCCAGTGGAGCATTACATAAGGAATGATTAACATGACTTCCTGCACCGCGGGATCTAGGGTGTCGCGGCTTAACAGTTCCATCCACGGTACCATCGCTGCAAGAAGATCTTCCTCCTTCTCGCCCTTCGCGATGGCCCCAGCTCGACGAAACGGCGACTCTCTGCGCGACCATGCAATATCATCATCGGATCCCGACCAGAGATAATCACCAGCCAAAGTATCGTAGACATTAGTACTTTCTGACGCGCTTTTCTCCAGAGTGGTATTCGGGCTGAGCATGGCCCAACCCAACCCCACTAAGGCCCTGTTGGCGTAGATACTTAAACGTCTAACTTGACGAAAATGATCAATTGCACCGAACTGATCACCAGTTTCTGCAAGGTAGTATCCCAATATTAAATTGGTCTTATCCTTTAAAAAAATATGATCTATTTCGGTATATTCGCCAGCGGTAATCTCTCGCAATACTTCCACCCCAGCCAAGGGTGTATTCGATTTGAGGAGTGACACACCAAGATTATAATTGTCGTAGATGGCGTCATTAACCATCTGGCCACTATCATGTTTTATCAGCGACACCAACGGCGTAGCAATATCCGTTAAATCTACGTTTAATTCAGAGACTGCAGCTTGTAGCGCAACTTTTAACTCTGACGAAATAGCCAATTTGCCGCTCTGCTTCTGCGCTTCGGCAAATGCAGCAAGGGCATCAAAGGGTTTATGAGTCCGCGCATTGAAATACGCCGCCCGCAGTCGAGGGTCTTCACTTATTCCAGACGAATCGTTTTGAGCCAACACTGACGAACTTGCAGACAACAGTATTAGGGTAAGTAAGATAACTGATTTCATAAGCTGGGCCGCCAATCGCTCACGACCAACTCGGCGCCACCTAACATTTTCTTTAAGCCGTCGCTAAGCAAGCTTAGTTCTATATGAATTTCATCATCAACTTTGACATATTGATCTATACTGGGGAAAATTCGTTTAGTACTGGGTCCAGCGTTACTCGCCAGGGCAACAATCTCCGCCCGGATTCTATGATCACCCGCGGGCAAATTAAATCTACCGATTTCATGCAGCCCCCCCTCTAATAGAACATGCGACTCCATTTCACTATAAACGTATCGAACTGGAGCATTGTCGTCGATTTGGATTTTTGCAGCCTGCACAACAAAGGCATCGGTCTGACTACCCACATAAATATGAATAGGCTTAAGTACGGTTTCGGCATCACGCTTTAAATGCTGAATACTGGCATACAGGTTTAGGGCATCAATCTTTACACGCGCCGTATCAAAATCATCAGAAAATAACGATACCGACTTAAAAGCCAATATAATCACCATCAGAAATTGTATTTTGCTTAAAGAAAAACACACCATAACTACGCCGCCAGAATTTACTGATACTCGCCTTAAAAGAGAACTACGGCTTAGTGTTAGCAAGAGGCGCGCCAAGGATTTTTAGTCGCGAAATATTTACTGACTGAGCGTGATTTCTGATTACTTGATCACGATAAATGTGGGCTAAGACACAAAACACCGGCAGCCGAGGGAGAGTCTAAGACAGATACAGCGTGGCACTCTGCCCGAATAACTCGCAAACGCACCAAACTGGAACGCAAATCCAGTCGAGAAAAATTCATCTGCCGCACCACAACTGCACAGCGCATAAAGTCTGCTATCAGGTCTTTCTTAAATGCGCTATCCAGCCATTCAAGCCGAAAGCCAGCTAACGAAGCAGACTCCACAACAGACACAGCAGCAAAAATAGCGAGATCCCTTGCCAGGTGCGCAGGGGATTTCGGGTCAGCAGCGGCTGAAAGGTGTCTTTCATAAATTCCGGATTGGGATTCGCCAAGTCGTATACAAACTCAGACACGTCGCTGTAACGCAGCTCCGGACTGATACTTAAGGCGCGCGCCAATGAGGCGTCCAGCCACAGCGGTACGTGGGCGTTGTAAGCGCATGCGGAGACATACTCCATGCGCGAAAACGCAATCGTCGTCGCGCAGTTTTGCAGTCGACCCTGATACGGCAGCTGTCCAGTAAGCATTTCAAAAACAATCGCAGCCAATGAGAACTGATCGGCTCGACCGCTCGGCCGCCGACCTAGAATATGCTCTGGGGCAGAGTACTGCGCCGTTCCCAAAACTTTGTCGCGCTCAATAGGCACTGCTATCTCGGCGAGACCAGCCACGTAACAGGAACCAAAATCGATTATTTTCACCGCGCCATCATCGCCAACTAAAATATTATCTGGCTTGATATCTTGATGAAAAGTATCTCGTCGATGCATAGCTTGCAGGCCTTTAGCGACCGGCAGAATAATATCGAGCATCACCTGGGTCGCTGGCTTTGGGTGTTTTTGCATCCACTGCCCCAGTGTTAATCCGGGCGAGTAGTCTGACAAATAATATAAATAGCTTGGCGTTTTTGGCGGCTCAATCACCTCGATCACGTAATCACTCTGAATTCGCCGGCCGATCCAACTCTCTAATATAAAACGCTCTATATACGCAGGATCATCATTAAAATTTGGGGAGGGTGTCTTCATTACGTAGCGCCGATCTGCGAGCGGATCAAACACTTTGTAGAGCTGACTGCGCGGGCTAGCATGGATTTCGGCTTCGACTAGCAAACCATCGACCACCATGCCTGCGCTTAACGGCGGTGGAAATGGCAGCTCTGTAAGCTTGCGATATACGTCGCCAGCATCCGCCAACGGCAAAGCATCAACCCGCAATAACTGGCAGCTCAAATTATCATCACTGCCCGCCGCCAATGCTTCATCAATTAAACACTGCCCTGCGACATCGAGCTCGTCGCCATGCTCGGCGATCAAAGCCTGCATGCGACTACTACTGAGCACATCGTGAATTCCGTCGGTGCTTAAAACGAAGACATCACCAACCGCGACATCTGCGGCGCGGTAGTCGACATCTAGCTTAACATCGAGACCCATAGCGCGGGTCAGATAAGACTGACCACGGCCAACTGGCATGGCGTGGTCGCGGGTGAGCTGCTCGAGAACTCCCTCTCTTAAGCGGTATACCCGACTGTCACCAACATGAAATATATGCGCGGTTTGGGATTTAAAAATAGCGATACTAAGGGTGGAAACATAGCCTTTCTCAGCCTGCATATAATGCTGGCCCTGACCATATAACCAACGATTAAGGGCCGTCAGAACTTGCTGAGCAGACCGCTTTACCGACCAGGAATCTGGCGTTGAATAGTAATCACTTAAAAATCCGGTCACACACGTTTCTGCCGCCTCCTTGCCCGCCTCAGCAGCGGAGACACCATCTGCAATAATAGCCACCGCACCTTTGGTGGTGATTTGATCCTTTTCTGGCACGCGAATGCCTAAGCTATCTTCGTTAACCGGTTTTTGCCCAGCACTGCTGTGCTGGGCTATCGACAATTTCAAACCGCCATCAAAGTGCATTGGGTATGTTCCAGAAAGGATGCTGTTACTAACCCTAGCTTACTTCAATCAGCGCAACACTGCCGTCATCATTCACCTCGGCCGTATGGCCCGCAGGCTCTTCCATATACTGCACCGCTACAAACACGACTGCCGCGCAGGCTGCAATCACCAAGAAGAAGTCGCCATTACTAACGAAGGACAGCACCGTTAGGAAGATAACCGCGCCAACATTCCCATAGGCCCCAGTCATGCCGGCAATTTGCCCTGTCATGCTGCGCTTAACAAGCGGCACAATAGCAAATACTGCACCTTCGCCAGCCTGCACAAAGAATGAACAGCACATGGTAGCCACCACCGCCAGCCAAATCGGCCACGCAGCATCAATCTGACTCAAGACCATATAACCCAAGGTCAAACCAGAAACCAAAATTGACAGGGATTTACGGCGACCAAATCGATCGGACAAATAACCGCCACCGGGACGAGCAACCAAGTTCATAAAAGCAAAGCCCGATGCCAACATGCCAGCCTGCACCGCGCTCAGTGTAAAGGTCTCCATAAAGAACAACGGCAACATCGAGACCACCGCCAATTCAGAGCCAAAGGTCACAAAGTAAGCCACATTAAGAATAGCCACTTGCTTAAACTTGTATTGCTGCATAGGCGGAATTGGGACGTTGTTCAGGACATCACTATTCACTCTTAATATCTGGCTAACTTGCACCACAAACAAGACCGCCAACACTAGGTATAAGGCCATACAAGCGACTTCGCTCAACAAACCCAAGTTCGCCGGCGATAATTTCCATGTCAATACCGCCAGAGCGAGATACATAGGTACGCACATGGCAATATAAAAAACTAAATCGCGCTTGCTACTCACCACCAATCCACCGGACTTCTTGGGTTTAAAATAGGTAGAACCCTTAGGAGTATTGCGGGCGCGCCAGTAAAAGAAAAAACCATAAAGGAATGCCAGAACGCCGGTCGTGCCGATCGCGTAGCGCCAGCCGTCATCACCACCGTAGTACAGCGCTAAGGTAGGCAAGGTCATTGCACCTGCTGCGGAACCAAAGTTACCCCAGCCGCCATATACGCCCTCCGCCAAGCCAACTTGGCGCGCGGGGAACCACTCACCTACCAGGCGAATACCGATAACAAAGCCAGCGCCAATAAAGCCCATTAAAAAGCGTAGCAGCGCGATCATTTCATAGCTATCAGCCGTCGCGAATGCCACACACACCACACCGCCAATAATAAGTAAGGCACTGAAGACAACGCGCGGACCGAAGCGATCCACTAACATACCCACCACCACTCGCGCAGGGATCGTCAAAGCGACGTTCAAAATCATCAAGGCTTTAACCTGCTGGCTACTCAGATCAAAGGCTTCTTGAATGGACGACAGCATCGGCGCAAAGCTAAACCACACTAAAAAAGTAAGAAAGAAAGCAAACCAACTAAGATGCAGTAGGCGAATTTTATCTTGCTTGAGATCAAGCACGTTAAGGGTCGAGGAAGACATGACCAGCTCCAATAGGGATATTACGGAATCTGAGCTGAAGTCAGCAATCACTATGCCAAAGCACCCCCTATTAGCCCGCCCCTTTCTTAAGCTATTGTTTATTAATAATTTAAATTTTTAAAAACGTCCCCCTCGACATTTACGCACCAAATTAGAACACGCAGCAATCATCCAAACCCGCTTAATGCCGCACCAACTTAGGGCCTGGCGCCCCATCAAGCCCCAGACTGCGACCGGCTTTTGCTACAAAATTAGCTGCTAAATGACACAAAATATAATTTAATCTTTTTATATCAATAACTTAAATACGCACTTTTGCAGTGGCATAGCTTTTGCTTTTACGCCTACAGATAGTTTAAAAGCGCGCAAAACCGCACAAGCAAGCCCAATACACGCGCAAATATTTAAGGATGTAAGAATGACTAACAAACAACGCCTACTCATTGTTGGGAACGGTCCGGTTGGCCATCAGTTTATTGAATCGATTGTCGAAAGTGGTCAGTCAGATCGATTCGATATTACTGTCATTGGCGAAGAGCCCCGACACGCTTACGACCGAGTTCATCTCACGGCGTGGTTTGAAACCCGTGAAGCCGCCTCCTTGAATATGGTGAAAGAAGGTTTTTACAGTAATAACGGCATCACCGTTTTTAGTAATGAAAAAGTCATTGAGATTGATCGTGCCGCTAAATGTGTCAGCACCGATAAAGGCCAACAATACAACTACGACAAACTTATTTTATCCACCGGCTCTTTTCCGTTCGTGCCGCCAGTGCCTGGCCACGACCGCAAAAATTGCTTTGTATACCGAACCATCGAAGATTTGGAAGCTATTACCGCCGCCGCTGCGAATGCAAAAGTCGGCGCCGTTGTCGGCGGCGGTTTGCTCGGTCTGGAGGCAGCGAAAGCGATAAAAGACCTGGGCTTAAAAACCCACGTCATCGAATTTGCCCCTCGCCTCATGGCCGTGCAGGTTGACGAGGGCGGCGGCGCTCTGCTGCGACGGAAGATCGAAGATCTCGGCGTGTCAGTGCACACCCAAAAAAATACCCAACACATCGTTGACGGCGAAGACTGCGTTCACAAATTACAATTTGCCGATGGCGCCGAGCTGGAAACCGATATATTGGTATTCTCTGCGGGCATTCGCCCACAAGATGCACTTGCCCGCCAAAGTGAGCTCGAAGTTGGCCCGCGCGGTGGCATCGTGATTAATGACTATTGCCAAACGTCTGACCCGGCCATATACGCCATTGGTGAATGCGCACTCTGGGGTGGCCGTATTTATGGTCTTATCGCGCCTGGCTGGGACATGGCCCGCACCGCAGTAGACCATGTCTTAGGCGGCATTCAAGAAACAAGCTTCACCGGCGCCGACATGAGTACTAAACTCAAGCTAATGGGCGTTGATGTCGCGTCTATCGGTGACGCCCACGCCAGCACGCCGGGCGCCAAGTGCTATACCTTTATTGACGAAAAAGCCGAAGTTTACAAAAAAATTGTGGTTAGCCAAGACGGCCAGCATCTGCTGGGCGCGGTATTGATTGGTGAAGCCAATGACTACGGCACGCTGCTACAGTTCGCACTAAACAAAATTACGCTACCCGAACAACCGGAAAGTATGATCCTGCCCAGCTTGGACGGCAGTGCCGGCCCCGGCCTTGGGGTAGATGCCCTACCTGATGTCGCCCAGATTTGCTCCTGCAACAATGTCAGCAAGGGTGATCTTTGCGCCGCAGTGCAAGGCGGCGCTATGACGGTTGGTGATCTGAAAGCGGGCACCAAGGCCGCAACCACCTGCGGCGGCTGCACCGCACTAGTGGGGCAGGTACTCAATGCTGAACTCACTAAAATGGGTGTCGAGGTCAACACCGATCTCTGCGAGCATTTCCCATATACCCGCCAGGAAATCTACCACCTGGTTAGAGTCGGCGAAATTAAATCCTTCGATGAGCTTTTAGAAAAACACGGCACAGGCCACGGATGTGAAATTTGTAAGCCCACTGGCGCATCCATTCTCGCATCATGCTGGAATGACTACATTCTCGAGCCCAAGCACGCCAGCCTGCAAGACACTAACGATCGCTACCTTGCCAATATGCAAAAGAACGGCACCTACTCTGTCGTGCCGCGCATGGCCGGTGGTGAGGTTACCCCAGACGGCTTAATTGCCGTCGGCCAGGTGGCTAAAAAATACCAGCTCTATACAAAAATTACTGGCGGCCAGCGTGTTGATTTATTCGGCGCCACCCTAGACCAACTTCCGCTTATTTGGGAAGAATTAATCAGTGCTGGCTTTGAATCGGGTCACGCCTATGGCAAGTCTTTGCGTACGGTTAAATCCTGTGTGGGCTCAACCTGGTGCCGCTATGGCGTACAAGACAGTGTCGGCCAAGCCATCGATCTAGAAAACCGCTATAAAGGCCTGCGATCACCCCACAAACTTAAAATGGCGGTATCGGGTTGCACCCGTGAATGCGCAGAAGCGCAGAGCAAAGATGTGGGCATTATTGCCACTGAAAAGGGCTGGAACCTCTATTTGTGCGGCAATGGGGGCATGAAGCCACGCCACGGAGATCTATTTGCCTCAGATATAGACACCGACACCATGGTGAAATATATCGACCGCTTCTTGATGTTCTATGTTCGCACCGCAGACCGCCTGCAACGCACCTCAGTGTGGATGGAGAACCTAGAGGGCGGCCTGGACTATCTCCGCAAGGTCATTATCGATGACTCGCTAGGCATTTGTGCCGATCTTGAAGCCGAAATGGAAAACGTCGTGAACACCTATCAATGCGAATGGAAAACTACCGTTGAAAATCCGGAGAAGGTGAAGCAGTTCCGCAGTTTTGTGAACTCTGACAAAAGCGACCAGGAAATTGTGTTTATTCAAGAACGTGGCCAGATACGTCCCGCGACCGAAGCCGAAAAAATTGCTGACACCGATTTAATCGCCGTCGCTTAAACATCACTAACTAAGGCGCCGATCAGCCAAACACAGGAGGCTGATCGACACTACATTTATATGAGGACTACCCCATGTCGTGGACAACTGTTTGCCGCCTCGATGACATATTGCCAAACACCGGTGTTGCCGCCCTAATTGATCAAACCCAAGTAGCCATATTTCGTGTCGGTGACGCCGTTTACGCCCTGGCTAATAAAGACCCTTTTAGCAATGCCAATGTGCTTTCCAGAGGCATTATTTGCAGCATACAGGGCACGCTCGCGGTGGCTTCACCAATTTACAAACAACACTTTAGCCTTACGGCAGGACAGTGCCTAGAAGACGACAGCGTCTCTATCGACTGCTACGAAGTGCGCACCGAAGGCGATACGGTGCAAATCCTTATTAGCCATTAAGCCAGCACATCAGAACGCCGATTATCAGATTTACCCTAAGTCTCCCCCTCGTCCGGTCGCCACTCAGGTGGGGCCGGCTTTTTTGCCCCAAGTTTAGCACCAATACTATTTAGTGGACGTCATAAATAGCGGTAGTAGACTCCCCACTAAGCGCCCAGACCTATCTCCTATTCTGCTGTTTAAAGCAACACGATCCTGTGCGACAAGATTAAAGCCATTGTGTAGAGAAGCACCTAAAACTATCGTTGCCAAGACCCCGGCGTCAGACTCAGGACATAGCACGCCCTCACGCTGAAATTCAAGCAAGCGTGCCGCAAGTAAACCGTGCAGGGGATGCTGTTTGGCGGCATCATTATTAGCCACCTCACTGCGCCCCCAAAGCGGCGCTGTCAGTGGAATAATCGCAATATAAAATAACTCCGCAGCTTCATAGACACTCTGCAACCAGCTCTTCATATCAGCCTTCAGATCTGCATCAATCGCCTCCTTTACCGCTTGTACCTCCGGCAGACGCTCGCCAATCAGGGCATACAATAATCCCGCCTTATCGCCAAAGTTATTAAACACACTCGCCTCTGTGGTGCCCGCGCAACTCGCAATATGCCGAGTGGTCAAGGCGGAAATACCGTCACTTTGCAACAAGCGGTAGGCCGCATCTAATAATTTTTCCCTAACCCTGGGTCTCGCCATGTCCTCGCCTCTCAGTCCCGTCGACACCGGCTAAAACCAATTGGCATCTGCGGGGGAATCAGTTTTAATCGGCTTATGATACGCAATGAAGTTACCGCGACTGCCTCCAGTCTAGAAGCTAAACGCATACGCTGTAGCACCACCCGCCAAGGCAAGCATAAAATACCAGCTTAAGACATTGCCACTAAAAAAGTGCCACAATAGATAACAAT
Organism: Zhongshania sp. R06B22; assembly: GCF_040892595.1. Lineage (NCBI taxonomy): Bacteria > Pseudomonadati > Pseudomonadota > Gammaproteobacteria > Cellvibrionales > Spongiibacteraceae > Zhongshania > Zhongshania arctica. The sequence continues at coordinate 3,409,574 of NZ_JBFRYB010000001.1, forward strand.
AGCCGCCACTAAAAGATATACGGTATATATTATGTCAGACGAAAAAACAGTCATTATTGAACGCTGCCCTCCCCTACTTTGGGTAACTATAAATCGTCCGGCCGCCCGCAATGCGGTAGACGGAAAAACAGCTAAGGCCCTGGCGGATGCATTTAAAGCCTTTGACACCGACGCCGAACTTTCGGTGGCCATCTTAAGCGGAGCAGAACACAACTTCTGCGCCGGAGCTGATTTAAAAGCTGTTGCCAGTGACGACCCTGACAGACGAAATCCTCTCAATACCGATGGTATCGCCCCCATGGGACCAAGTCGGCTGGAATTGAGTAAACCTGTTATCGCCGCCGTTGACGGTTATTGTGTTGCCGGCGGCTTAGAGCTGGCCCTGTGGTGTGATATGCGAATTGCCACCGAGCGCGCAGTGTTTGGGGTATTCTGCCGACGCTTCGGTGTGCCGCTAATCGACGGCGGCACAGTGCGACTGCCGCGCTTAATCGGCATGAGTCGGGCAATGGATATGATTCTCACCGGTCGCGCTGTAGACGCTGCTGAAGCCTTTGCCATCGGCTTAGCAAACCGCGTAGTGGCTAGCGATGAGCTGCGCGATAGTGCAGAGAAGCTCGCGCTCCAGATTGCCGCACTTCCTCAACAATGCCTGCGCAGTGACCGCCATAGCACCTATCAGCAATGGGGAATGAGTGAAGCCGACGCCATCGCCAATGAATTTCGTCTGGGAATGCAGACCTTCTCCAGCGGCGAAACCGTGTCGGGAGCACAGCGCTTTGAACAAGGTTCCGGCCGTCATGGCAGCACAGAAAACTAAAGCCCCTAAAAACACATACAAGGAACAATATTCGCTACATTGAGTGATTATCCGTGGGGCTCGCTGCGCCGAAACCGCGATATATCAATCGTGCTTTACTACTAGCAAGAATGAATAAACATTATATACAACACAGAAATAAACTATAATTTGAATATCAGAAAAATAATATCTAAGAACATAATACTCACCAACACAGAAGTACACCGTGCGCATTATTCGCTTTAGTTTACTCGCCGCTCTTAGTGTCGCGGCTATTAGTACATTGCTATATAGCTACTATGGCTATAGCCCAGCGCCGCCGCGAATCCAGCTGAGCGGGGAGCTAAGTGAAAACACCATCACCATCGAAGGTAGAGAGCGCAGCTACACAGCGTATATACCGACTAAACTCGCTAAAGATCCAGCTCTGGTATTTATGCTCCACGGCTCTTTGCAAACTGTAAAAGGCGTGCGCGAGTCCACTGCCTACCAATTTGAACAGCTTGCCGAGCAACACAAATTTATTGTGGTATACCCTAGTGGATACAAAAACAACTGGAATGATTGCCAAGGCGAGGCAAATTATCCTGCGCGCGCAGAAAACATCAATGACATAAAATTTATTACATCCCTAGTAAGCGAATTCCATCAGCGCTACGGCAGCGACACCGCCAAGACTTTTATCGCCGGTTACTCCAATGGCGGCCATTTAGGTTTTCGCTTTGCCCTAGAACATCCCAATGCCGTCGCTGGCATAGCCGCCATTAGTGCAAGCTTGCCCGCCGCCGACAACCTAGCCTGCGAAGACACAGGTAAAGCCGTTCCGGTGCTCATCATGAACGGCACTGAAGACCCAATAAACCCGTATTACGGCGGCCAAGTGACCTTATTCGGCTTCGGCAACCGCGGCCGGGTGTTGTCATCCATAAGCAGTGCAGAGCACTTTGCACATAAGGCTGGCTATCATGGCGCCCCCAGCGAGACCAAACACTTCCTAAACAATCGCGCCGATGACCCCACCGCGACAAAATATTATGCTTGGCGCGACGGCGAACACCCAGAGGTGATTCTGTATACCATCGTCGGTGGCGGGCACACTATTCCTCAGGAATACTTTAGAGCGCCGCGAATTCTGGGCGCTAGCAGTAAAGAGATAAATGGTCCTGCAGAGATATGGGCATTTTTCGCACGCCAAATACGCCGCGTAGACACGGCCGGGAAGTAGCAGGGACAATGTTAGTACAAGCTTAGCTGGCGCTCTTGATATTTATTGGGTGGCAAATATATAAGCTGATCACCGCACTTAATTTCACCCGACTCTAAAATTTTGGCACATAAGCCGCCATAACCCAGCATTGCCACTAAACCGCCCTTTCCAAGCGCGGCTTCCATGCGAGAACAGGGGTGACACTGGGCTGTAGCCTGAAAAACCGCATCGCCAATTTTAAAATACTGGTGCCGCAGGGCATTGAGATTAATACCCGACACTAATAAATTTCTTCTCAATATATCCACCGGAATATGCTCAACACCGACGTTTTCGGCAATAGCGCGAATAAACTCAACACTAATAATACTCACCTGCCTGGCGGACCCCTTGCTACCCTCAAGGCGACGATCACCCCGCAAGCCGCGATCTGCAATCGCCAAGGTTTGGCTCACCGCAACCATGGGTTCCTTACGCGCTGGGCGCAGACCAATCCACTCCAAGGTGCCCGGTGACAGTTCATCGAGAAAGCGCGAAATTAAGCGACCCTGTGCATTCATTTTGATTCCTAAACCTTACTTAAACGAGGGATTGTCCGCCCTTTGACTCCGGCCATTCTGGTGGCAAATACTGCAGATCTGCGGCCTCATCAATATCATGAACCGCTGTAAATTCGGTATAGCTCATTCCACATTCCAGCAATCGCCGCCGAGTTAGCTCAGCGACCTTGTCGGTGCTCCAGGGGATATTGGTAAATAAGCGCGACTCATAGCTGCGCATACCGATTAGGGCATAACCGCCGTCTGCACAAGGCACCATGCAGGCATGGTGCTCTTGCAGCTCCGCCGCCGCCCAGCGCAATACCGAGGCATTAATTTCTGGGCAGTCACTGCCAATAATGATCACGGCATCAGTATTTACTAGACCCTGCACGGCGGCGTTGCCCATGCGTTCGCCCAAGTCATCGCCACGCTGCTCACACAAGCCAACACCATCAGGTATCTCTACTGACTGCCAGGCCGGCGACTGCGCTGAAGGGGTCATCCATAAGTTAACCGAAAAACGGTATTCAGTCGGTGTATCTATCAGCAGACTCGCGCCATCTTGAAGTATTTTAGTGAGCATCTTTTTTGCTAAGCTAGCGGCGCCATCTGCACCCAATGCTGGTATCAAACGAGTTTTAGCCAAACCCGCCAGCGGGGCTTTAGCAATAATCTGAATACCCACTTGTGGCAATGGGCGACTTGGCTCTGAACTATTCATAGCGTTTCGCTAAGCTTTGCGGCGACGCCCCCAGCCAATACATAAAACGTAAACGCCACATTAATAAAATGGTCCGCCATATACCACGACGCTGCCAGCGCCGCCCTGAGGTCGTTATTTTAGACCGCAAGCATACCGGGGCTGATAATTTTCGAAGTGCAGCCGACAAGGCAACATCCTCCATCAAGGCCTGATCCAAAAAGCCGCCCACCGCGTCAAACACTTTTCGGCGAACAAAAATGCCCTGATCACCCGTTGCAATACCGCTTAGACGGGAGCGCCAATTTATAAAGAAGGCAATAATTGTAAACATCTTAGCGTCACCGCTAATGCGGACATCAAACCGTCCCCAGGGCTGTGCATCGAGCGCGGAAATGACACTATTGAAAGCCGCATCGGGCAGCTCACTATCAGCATGCAAAAATAATAAATAATTTGCTGTTGCCGCGGCGGCGCCAAAGTTCATTTGCTTTGCCCTTCCGCGGCCACTATGTAGACAGGGAAACCCCAGCGCCGCAATGGCATCTGCGGAGCCATCAGTACTACCACCATCAACAAATATAAGCTCAATACTACGGTCAGTATCTGCTAGCTGGCTGCGTAAGGTCGAACACAGCAGCGCTAATCCGGACGCCTCATTTAATACCGGAATGACGACAGACAATGCGGGAAGGTTTCCACTTCCGCTCTCATGAATTCCCAAATGAAACGTCCATCATTGCAGGTAAATGTCGATTGCTATTCACCAACATCATTTAGATCCCAGTCATAGTCGGTATAGCTGATGCCCAAACTGCCGTCACCCAAACGCGCCACGGCAGACTTGCCGTTTACGATAATACCGGGGCCTGGGGCACTTAAACCCAATACATCTACATACGCGGCCAAGAAACTAGACAGGGACTCTGCGCCACCCCAGCCCTGCTCAAAATCTGTTTTATACCATTTAAAGATAGGTGATATATGTAATTCACCATTTGAAAAATAATTACGACTGCGGTCACTTAAAAAGTTTTGAGTAACAAGATCTAACTGGCCCTCAAGTTTTTCAGCGGTGTACGCGCTATTTAGTAAGGCTGGGCAACCAATGCTGGCACAATTTACAGCGAAGTGAATACGAGGTTCATTGTAACGACCAGAACCGCGAATCAGGCTATGTTCAATATTATCTAGACTTCGGGTCTCACCCAAAAACGGAATAAATTCTTTTTTCCAAGGCGAACTAAAGAAGGACCCCAGATCTTTTATTGACTCCAAATCCGGGTAACGCGTTAATATCAGATCTATTGTCCAGGCGTTATAGGCATTAATCAAAAGCGCCAATTGCTGGTCCTTAGACCAAGAGTCGAACACCTTAACGTCAACGGCCGACAAGCTGGCCAAATAAGCTTGAAGTATATTGCGGTCGTCTTTCATTGCCGCATAATCAACGCGACTCGCCTGCCCGTCTTGTATCATCACAACATGCTTTTGCAGCAAGTTATTCCAAGCCCGATGCGAAAATTCAGCGGCTATTGACGGCGTGACCACACACAATAGCAATACACCGTAACAGACACCGCGCAATGTCTTTTTTACTTGATATTTCACTTAGATATTAACCTCTTCGCCATGCATGAAACTTCAGCAACCATTTCATAATCCACTGCGGGGCGTGCGCTTTCTGCCACTCGCCAGCAACGTATTTATTTGCTTCCGACATACTCGGGTAGCTGTGAATAGTCGCTAATATTTTTTTCAAACCAATGCCGTGTTTCATTGCTAACACATATTCTGCCAGTAACTCGCCAGCCTGCGCGCCAACAATGGTCACACCTAAAATGCGATCTTTGCCCGGCGCGGTAAGCACCTTAATAAAGCCTTCGGCTTGGCTGTCACAGATCGCCCGGTCAAGGTCATCAATACCATAGCGAGTGACTTCATAGCTAATTTTCTTATCAGCCGCTTCCGACTCACTTAGCCCAACGCTCGCCACCTCTGGGTCAACATAAGTCACTCTTGGTATTAGGGTGTAATCTACTTTGAATTTCTTAAAGCTGCCAAATAAACCATTTACCGCCGCATACCATGCTTGATGAGCTGCGACATGGGTAAACTGATACGGTCCAACAACATCGCCCGCTAGCAAGATATGCGGAAAGCTTGTCTCTAGATACTCATTGCCCTTTAACTTAGACACCTCCATGCCCAGATTCTCCAAGCCATAGCCCTTAGTACGTGGCTTACGGCCAACCGCACATAGCAGGGCATCGAATTCAATTATCTGTTCTACGCCAGACTCGTCCGCCACGATCATAAGCTTCTGCTCGCCGTCGCGCTCGCACCGAATCGCGCGCATACCGGTGAGAATATTAACGCCATCGTCACGGAGCGACTGCGCCACTGCCGCCGAAACATCTTCATCATCGCGCACCATAATCCGAGGCAACATCTCTAGCTGGGTGACATTTGAACCCAGGCGGGCAAAGCACTGCGCTAATTCACAACCGATAGGACCACCGCCCAATACTAGCAGTCGCTTGGGTGGCGCTTCATTCTCAGCCAGTGACTCCCACAGGGTGTCACTGGTTAAATAACCCACTTCCTCCAACCCTGGCAGTGGCGGTACCGCTGGCTCCGCGCCGGCTGCAATGATGATTGCGCGCGATGTTAGGCGCTGAACACCGCCGTCATTCAAGGTAATATCAACCGTCCAGGGATCGACGAACTGAGCGTAGCCCTGCAGCACCTCAACGCCCAGCTCAGTATAACGCTCCACACTGTCATGCGGCTCTATGCGAGCGATAACATCCTTAACACGCGCCATAATGCGTCGAAAATCAATCACCGGCTCAGAGGCCGCCAAACCATATTTCTCTCCATGGCGCTGCTGCGTCGCAAGCTTTGCCGTTTTAATTAAGGCCTTACTCGGCACACAGCCGTAGTTGAGGCAGTCACCCCCCATCTTATTGGCCTCAACTAGGGTAACTTTGGCCTTAACCGCCGCGGCAATATAAGAACTGACCAAGCCGGCCGCGCCGCCGCCAATCACAATCAAATTGCGGTCAAAGTGCTTGGGCCGCGACCACTTGGCATTTTCTTTTCTAGTGCTAAGCCACCCCAAACCCTTTTTGGCAAGCAAGGGGAAGATACCCAGTAACACAAAGGAAAATAGCAAGGAGGGCGACAATATTCCCGACAGACTAGTTAAATCGCTAAGTTGGCTACCTGCGTTAACGAACACCAAGGTACCCGGCAGCATGCCGACCTGACTTACCCAATAAAACTGCCTAAGTTTGAGCGGGGTTAATGCCATTAACATATTGATTAAAAAGAAGGGAAATACCGGTACCAGCCTGAGACTGAAGAGGTAGAAACTGCCCTCGCGGGCCACGCCGTCATTAATCGCTTTTAAGCGATCGCCAAAGCGATTTTGTACGGTGTCTCGAAGCACATAGCGAGTCATCAAGAAGGCGAGCGTCGCACCGATACTTGATGCAAAAGAGGCTATCAGCAGCCCCCAGCCCAATCCGAATATCGCGCCTACCAATAAGGTCATGATCGCCGCCCCCGGCAACGACAGCGCGGTGATCAGCACATATGACGCAAATAACACCATTGCCAATATCAGCGGCTGATCAGTCCGCCAAGACGCTAAATCGACTTGTAATTGTTTTGCCCCTTCAAGATTTAAATATTCATTCAACCCTAGGGCAAAAAAGGCGAAAACTAAGACTACAATCAAGCTTAAAAACACGATTTTCTTTATCATCACGACCTCTTAGTTGCGCCCGCAAACCAACAAGCCAAAGAGAACGGGGGCTGTTGACCTTAGTAGTGTCATCTCAATCACTAATTCCAGACTTATATCTCAGAACGAAATCGAATCTCTTAAAAATAATTATTCCTATATTCCCTTCACCTCGATCTCGCTAGTAGAAGTGATAATACCAAGTTAATCATCACGGCCGGCAAAAAGACGTGGCCGAAAAATACTCAGATTAATCTACTGTTACCGCGGCAATTCGAATCATCGAATTACCATAAGAGGCGTGATCAATGCATTGTCAGCAATTTATCCAACGGCCCTTTCGACGCCAATGAATATTGAAAATACGTCGTATAAAATAAGCGCTAGCATCGGGTATGCCACTTACCCAAAGGACGGCGATAACTACGAGTCCCTACTAAAAACAGCTGACCAGGCAATGTATAAAGTAAAGCGCGGCCGCACCGCAGCGCCTTACAGTCCAATATAGAAATACTATAAATACGCCGCTACCGCTTGCACTATAGCTGGAGATTCGCCCTTAGAAACCCAAACAACTAAGGCCGATTTTTTCTGCCCTTTAGCCGGTATTATTGGCCCGGCAACACGCTTGGTTATCGTTTCCCCTAGCTTGCTTGAACCAAAAGGATACTGAACCTGGGACAAAACCACAAAGTCATGCCGCAGCACTCGACCACTATTTTCACCATCAAGTACCTTGGTCTCTAAGCCCATACCGACAATCGCGATATGTACTTGCAAATCCCCATGGTCGTCCGCCGCTGGAGTAAAACTAAGAGCAAGTGTTTCCACGTTCTTTGACCACTGCGCGGACAGCACACCCACTTGCGTATTACTACGCGGCAGTTGATCTGGCGTCACACTCTGACCGCCGTTGAACCAGCCACGCCACTCCCGGTTATTAACCACAAAACCCGGTGTATAGACCTGCGAGACCATACCGCTACGACGTAGTTGCCGCTGTCGATCAGAGAATATCGGCGCCGAAAAACGGTCATCCCAGCCTAATTGATTCCAATAGTCGACATGAAACGCCAGGGGAATGATATGCGAAAATATTGCCGGATCATGACTTAGAGACGACAACCATGCATCAGCATTAGGACAGCTGCTACAACCCTCAGAGGTATATAGCTCAATGGTAGTCGCTGCCTCTTTACCACTGCGCACCTCCAAAGCATGCGCGGGCAGAATTATGAGCAAGGTACTGAACAAGATTTGTGTTGCTGCGGACGACACCCTCTTTCCCATAACATTGCCCCGCTGTTCAAAATCGTACAACTCAGGCAGTGTTATAACGCCCGCTCACAGTTAAATAGACGCGCACAAAGCCGCTACGTTACAAATCTTCGGATGAATTCGTGATTACTTTTCCGAGCGGGATAGCGGCGTCTACAGCAGACACCGCCACGGTAAAAGGACACTACTTATTTATAGCGCGCAACATCCAGGCAGTTTTCTCATGGATTCGCATCCGGTCTGACACCAAGGACGCGGTAGACTCGTCGTCAGCCTCTTGCGCCAGCTTCAAGACCACACGACAACTCTTTACCACCTGCTCATGGCCTGTGGTTAGAATATCTACCATGGCATCCGCTGCCGGCACACCGTCGACCTCTTCGATAGAGCTTAAACGCGAAAATTCTTTATATGTTCCCGGGGCAGCAACGTCTAAGGTACGAATACGCTCGGCAATATCATCAACTGCAAGGGCTAACTCAGTGTAGTGTTCTTCGAACATGAGATGTAAATCACGGAAACGTGGGCCAGTGACATTCCAATGGAAATTGTGAGTTTGCAAATATAGGGTATAGGAATCTGCCAGTAGCACTTTTAAGCCGCCGGCAATCTGTTCGCGATTCGCTTCGCTGATACCAATATCGATTACTTTCATGCAGATTTTCCCTGTTATGGTTTGAATTGTTGTCTGCTGTACGTAAAACAGCTTAGCAACAGACTAACAGGAGCCCATTGATATTTAAAATATTAGTTTTAAATGCAATCGATAGGTGTTAGCTATAGTAGAGCAAGAATCGACTCTTTGTTTCTTATAGAGCAGCGTAGGCTGGAATGCCTTGAGGACAGAGCATAAGGTCGTTAAGCTTGCGCCACAAAATACGATTTATAGTGAATATCCGGAGTACAACATGGCTTTACTGAAGGGCAGCAATAATCGAGTTTATCGGTTTTGCCTAAGCCTAGTCACCCTGTTCGCGATAAGTGCCTGCACCAGCACACCCAAAGAGGCCCCCACCGCGCCAGGTATGCACGGCGGCTTTACCCAATGCGAAGCGCCACGTCAGCAAATGTGCACACGGGAATACCGCCCAGTGTGCGGCCATGTCGATACTGGCATACGTTGTGTGACAACGCCCTGCCCCTCTGAGCGGCATAAAACCTATGGCAATGCCTGTTCAGCCTGCGCAGAAGAGGACGTGATGGGCTACGAAATTGGCGATTGCGCCAGCTATGGAAAATAAAGTTGCCTAAAATCTTACATAAAAAAAGGCCCTAAGCGCGAGCAAAGGGCCTTTTTTATGTGACTATCACTTAACTCACAAAGCTTAGCGCTCAATAATGGCAGTGATACCCTGTCCGCCCGCTGCACAAATTGAAATCAAACCGCGACCACTGCCTTTTTCTTCCAGCATTTTCGCCAGCGTCGCCACAATCCGACCGCCGGTCGCCGCAAACGGATGACCTGCCGCCAATGAGCTGCCGTTCACGTTTAGTTTGCTAAGATCAATACTGCCGAGCGCGCGATCAAGGCCCAGCTTTTCTTTGCAGAAAGCTTCATCTTCCCAGGCCTTCAGCGTTGCTAATACCTGCGCAGCAAACGCCTCATGAATTTCGTAATAATCGAAATCCTGCAATGTCAGCCCAGCTTTCTCCAACATGCGTGGCACCGCGTAAGCAGGCGCAAGCAACAAGCCTTCTTTTTCTGAGGCGCCATTTTTGCCATAAAAATCTACTGCGGCAGTTTCAACAATCGTCAAATAAGCACGTACCGGTAGGCCACGCTCTTTCGCCCACTCTTCGCTGGCAAGCAGAACTGCCGACGCACCATCGGTCAATGTAGAGGAATTACCCGCTGTTAAAGTGCCTTGACCACTTTCTTTGTCGAAGGCTGGCTTTAAGCTAGACAGTTTTTCAAAGGTGGTATCGGGACGTAAAATATTGTCTTTCTCTACGCCGTTAAACGGTGTGATCAAATCGTCAAAAAATCCGCGATCGTAAGCCGCCGCGAGATTTTTGTGGCTGGTACAGGCCAACTGGTCTTGCTGGTCGCGGGGAATTTGCCATGCTTTGGCGGTGACTTCAGTGTGCTCGCCCATAGACATGCCAGTACGAGGCTCAGCATTAGCGGGGATCAAAACACCCACATCCTTGGGACGAAGCTGCAAAAATGGTTTCATTCGATCGCCAAAGCTGCGGGCTTTATTTACCTGCAATAAAATCCTACGTAAGCCTTCACTTACACCAATAGGTGCGTCAGAAGTGGTGTCTACACCACCAGCGATGCCGGCATCAATTTGCCCAAGGGCAATTTTATTGGCAACCACATTAATGGCTTGAAGGCCGGTGCCACAGGCTTGCTGAATATCAAAGCACGGGGTGTTTGGATCCAAAGAGGTGCCCAATACTGATTCACGTGTCAGATTGAAATCACGGCTATGCTTCATAACCGCACCGGCAACCACGTCACCAAGGCAAACATCTTGCAGATTATAACGCTGCACCAAACCTTCTATGGCAGCGGTTAACATTGACTGGTTACTCACTCCAAAGTAGGCCGTATTGGAACGGGTAAACGGAATGCGGTTACCACCGATGATCGCAACGCGCTTAATTGCCTGTGACATAATCTGACCTCAAAAATCGTACGAAGAGTAATGTGGCCGCAGTTTAGCAAGCTTATCTGCTGCGGCATTGGCTGAATCGACCACACTGCAGGTCGGCACTGTCAATCACCTTATAGCGCGCTGCGATTACAATGCGGTTCTTTATAGAGCGGCACAGCGTTTTAATGACCGCGCAAACGGTATATTGGTTTTCATTTATGGCCGTATTCCTGCCTAAAACCAAAATTAGTCTGCCAGCAGACAATGTAAGCCAAACCACTATTTTTACCACCCCTGACGGAGATCTGAGTATGAGCGATAGAATCGAGAAGCTGATTAATTCGGCGGCAGGCAAAAAGCTGCTAAGCGCGATGGGCGTCACCGTAGCCACTGACCTGCAGCGCTACAAGGCCACTCAAGCCAGTTACTTCTCAGGTGCCGTGCTACTTGGCGCAGGCGAAGACGCAAAACTGCTTGCTAATATTCAAGAAAACTTAAGCGACAGCGATGCCCAGGTTTTTTACAGCCCGGAGGCTGCAGCACAAGTCGGTGGCAGTGCAGACAGCAACGCTACAAGCGATCGCTACCAGGCACTGGTATTTGATGGCAGCGGCTTCGTTGACGCGACCGAGCTAGTCGCCGCCTACCGGTTTTTTAATGCCAGTATTCGCAAATTAAAAAGCAGTGGCCGAATCGTAATTATTGGGCGTCCACACCTGCAATGCGCAAATCCTGAAGCCGCAGCGGCCCAGCGCGCTCTAGAAGGCTTGAGTCGCTCGCTGGCCAAAGAAGTGGGCGCCAAAGGTGCTACCGCACAATTAATTACCGTCGCTGACGGCGCAGAAGCCAATATAGACAGCAGCCTGCGCTTTGTTCTGTCGCCTAAATCGGCCTATATCAGCGGTCAGGTCATTAAAGTGCGCGCAGCCGACACCGACACCGGCGCCGACTGGCACAAACCACTGGCGGGCAAAATCGCCTTGGTTACTGGGGCCTCCCGCGGAATAGGTGAAGCTATTGCCGACACCTTAGCCCGCGACGGCGCAACAGTGGTTGGCGTCGATGTTGCCCCCATGGAAGCAGAACTTGGCAAGGTTATGTCGCGCTTGAACGGTAAAGCCGTGATTGCAGATATCACCAGCGCTGACGCGCCAAGTATTATTGCCAAGGCACTTGGTGAGCTCGGCGGTGCCGACATTATTGTCCACAACGCGGGTGTTACCCGTGACAAAACCATTGCAAACATGAGCGAACAGCATTGGCAGATGACCTTAGACATCAATTTGGCTGCTGCTCAGCGCATTACTGCTGAACTACTTAAAACCAACACCATAAACGACGGCGGCAGCATAGTGGGTGTCTCATCGATGAATGGTATTGGTGGTCAGCGCGGTCAAACCAACTACGCAGCATCTAAAGCCGGTGTTATTGGCTACGTTGATTTTATGGCCCAGTCAAAAGAACTGGCAGCTAAAAACATCACGGTTAACGCAGTCGCTCCCGGTTTTATCGAAACCGCCATGACCGCAGCCATTCCCTTGTTTACCCGGATGTTTGGCCGTCGTCTTAATTCGCTATCACAGGGCGGCTTACCAGTAGACGTTGCTGAAACCATATCATTCTTCGGCAACCCCGCCTCGCGCGGTGTAAGTGGCAACACAGTAAGAGTCTGTGGCCAATCTTGGTTTGGCGCATAAACTAAGAGTAAGTTGCTAACTCTGGCTTGATAGATATGCCCCACCAGCACTGGTGGGGCATAAAAGCCGCAAGAAGAAATGTCGCCGCTATTTAAAGTGGCAGTGACGCAAAACACATGTGCCCAACTTTGTTTTTTCTTATACCTTATAAACTAGCAAAATCCACCGCAGGTAGGCATTCAAAACCCGGCTGTGCAAAAAGGTAGCCCTGCATCAATTCGACGCCCGCGTTTTGCAACCAAACCATTTCTTGTTTTGTCTCCACGCCCTCAGCCAACGGGGTGATATTGAGGTCCTTAAATAAATTAATACAATTTCTAATAATATGCTGCCGCGTTATATCTCGATCGATATTGCGACTAAGCGCCATATCGAATTTCACAATATTTGTCTGAAAATCTGCCAGTAGCCCCAAGCCCGAATACCCAGCGCCGAAATCATCAATTGCGGTTACAAAACCAGATTCATTGTAGTAATCGACGATACCCTTAACAAAACTAGTATCATCGACCTTTTCAGCTTCCGTGAATTCAAACATGATTCTATTGCTTGGAAAACCATACTTCTCCGCCGCCTCTAAGGTCGTGCGGATACAGCGCTCAGGCTTATAAATAGCACGGGGGAGAAAGTTAATGCTAAGCATCGAATCAAGCTTTAGCTTTGATGCTAGGGCTATCGCTTTAACTCGGCAAAGTTGGTCGAACAAATAACGATTATCATCATTCACTTTAGAGATTATGGAATACGCAGATTCATTATTTATACCGCGAACCAGTGACTCGTAGCCGAATATCTGCTGCGACTTACAGTTAACAATTGGCTAAAATGCCATAGTAAAGTCGAAGTCAAGACTACCTTTATCTGCACATCTACTGCAGGAAAATCTGTCATAAACAATTGGCCCTTCATCCATATTAAAACCTTCCTCTCATTATGTGCATGATACCCTCGTCCTATCCATGCCCTCCTTTGCCAGAAGCCACCACAAAGGCACCAAACTGCAGAGTAAATTTAGGGAAGATCTCCGGATCGATCAATTTTACTGACCGAAACGCGGTCTTTTATCATCCAGAACTATGGATAAGCGCGTCAATACGTGGAATCCTCTATCTTTAAACTGCACACGACTATTTTTTTAAAACACTCGTAAATTCTGTACGCATATTGAATCAAGGAGGATTCACAATGCCTATAAATAGATCTATTTTCAGCTGCCCGGTCACATCATCAGTACGAACCCTAGTCACACAAGTGGTATTGGCAGTACTTATGGGGTCTCTCATAACTCCCGCTCTCGCGGACTCCACATCTAAACCCGCCCTGATACTGGCCAAGCCCTATCACTCCGACATTAACGTGGCGGACTACTGGATAAGTGAAAAATTAGATGGCGTTCGCGCCTATTGGGATGGCGAAGCGCTTATCTCTAGGCAGGGAAATAGGTATCACGCACCTAGCTGGTTTATTGCAGAGTTTCCCAACACGCCTCTAGATGGCGAGTTGTGGATGGGGCGAGGACGATTTGACGAGCTGTCCGGCGCGGTGCGCAAACAAACGCCGCTCAAGGCCCAGTGGCAGGAGATCCGCTTTATGGCCTTTGACCTACCCGCCGCTGAAGGGAGCTTCGATGCGAGACTTCTTCAACTAAAACAGCTTATCGAGCAAAATAACTCGCCCTATCTAGAACTGGTAGAGCAGCAGAAATTATCCACCGGAAAAGCCTTACTAGCCCATTTAGACGGGGTGATTGCGCAGGGAGGTGAGGGGCTTATGCTGCATTTAGCAAGTGCACCCTACCGAGCCAAGCGCAGCGATGACCTCTTGAAGCTAAAGCGCTATCAAGATGCCGAAGCCACCGTGATTGGCCACTTACCCGGCAAGGGCAAATATAAGGGTATGTTAGGTGCTCTGCTGCTAGAAACCGAGAGTGGCCTGAGATTTAAAATTGGCAGTGGCTTTTCTCAGGAGCAGCGCAAAGCACCGCCCCCGATTGGAAGCACCATAACTTATAAATATTTTGGTTTAAGCAGCAAGGGCACGCCACGTTTCGCAAGTTTTTTGAGAATTAGAAACGAAAATTAACGCTGCTGCGCGTCGCGATGATCAGCAATTGTCATTGAGCTGGGCCGCTTTTTTCTGCTGCCGATATTCTATAGGCGTCAGTTCAGTCCAGCGCTTAAACGCTCTATAGAAGGTACTGGGTTCTGAAAACCCGGTCAGATACACCACGTCGGCAATGCTCTCATCAGTGCGCGCCAACAGCCGCTTCGCTAGCACACAGCGATAATCTGCCAGCACCTGATTAAAGCTAGTTCCCGCCTCAGTCAGTCGCGCCCGCAAGACTCTCTCATTCATATCTAAGCGCGCGGCGATATTTTCCAAGCTTGGCTGTCCAAGCTCCAGCATCTCGGCGATAATTTGCCGGACATCGCCCACCACGTCCTGACGAGAAAGGCGCTCTAGCTGTTTGCTGGCTAATTTTTCATGGAGCTTGAGCAAATCTGGCTCTGCGTGAGTGGAGGGCGTTCCAAGAATCGACGTAGCAAACACCAGTGATGATTCTGGACGTTCGAAATGCACGGGACACCCGAATACTCTTTCGTATTCGGCCACATCGCCAACCACAGCGTGCGTCAAATTAACCGAATCAGCGACAAACGCGCCGTCGGTAACAGCCTGAAAATAACGGATCAAAAACCGCGCAAAGCACTCATTGCGATGCCGAAAACTCGGATCATCGCCACCCGCAAACTCCAGAACCATTTGCGATTGAAGATCGCCTATTCGCAATTCAAACTGCATGGCGTCGGTCACCAAGCGTTGATAGTTTTGCGAACGTTTTAAGCCCTCACCAAAATTTGGACTGCTCAAAAACAAATATTCCAGCACCTGACCGCGATATACCTGAACGGCATCGGCCAAATGCAGACCAATATTTTGATCGCCACTCACCTCTTCCAGCACTCGCCAAAATAGCAGCTGAGCGGTATGGGGAAAGCGCGCGGTGCGATCCTGTAATAAAGTCGGTGAAATTTTACATTCGCTGACAATGCGATCAACATCCAAGCCCATATTCTGCATGGCCGGATATACCAGTTGAATAAGGAAACTGGAATCGCTGAGGTCTGAAAAGTTTTTGGAATGTGATGCTGTCATTCAAGCCGGTTTCTTTTATGCAAAATATCAATACTGCCAAGTATTGACCGAACTGCCGTAAACGACACTGGGCCTGGGCAAATTCTTTACACCAGACTTTTCATTATACTATATGGTTCTTTGATGTTCGTTACAAACTACTGCGCCAAGCTCAGTATGGAGATAGAGTCGAATGACCGCAAGCAATGAGTTAAGGCTAAAAACTCTGCCTAGTACACCACCCATGTTACTAAAAGCAGCGATTACCAGGAAAAAGCCAAGTAACACGCCCACTTTCCCCAGCCAAGCATTAGAAGTGGCCAATGTACAAACCAATATCAAGCAGTTGGGCCGCTACAACGAGGCCTGTGGTTTTGGCGATGACCTCAGCACCCTGTCAGTAAGTTTTTTACATATTCAGGTGTTTCGCTTGCATATGAAAATGATGCTGAGCAAGGAATTCCCCCTATCACCCATGGGCTGCGTGCATTTAAGCAACACCATTATTCAACACCGCCGTATAAGCAGCAATGAAGTTCTGCGGCTACGCTGCAAAATTGCCGACAACAAAGTCACAGATAAGGGCTATGAGTTCACCTTTCACTGCGAGGCTTTCTGTGGAGAAGAGTTGGTGTGGGAAGACACCAGTCGCTATTTATCCCGAGCGAAAACCAATGTTGCCGGCGGCCCCAAAGCAGTTAGGGCTGAGCCACGCGCTTACGCGCAGTCGCTCCCTATGGATATCAGCCGCAGAGATGCCCGCAAATACTCGCGTGCCTCCGGTGACTTTAACCCCATTCACCTGCACGACCTCAGCGCGAAATTGCTGGGCTTTAAACGCATGGTCATCCACGGCATGTGGAGCAAAGCGGCCTGCCTAGCCGCCCTAAGCGGTGAAATTAAAGAGACGGCTTACCGCTGTCATGTCGATTTTAAAACACCCATATTTCTGCCCGTGAGCGTGCGCCTTGATTACGAGGCAAACGGAGCGAATCTGGACTTTGAATTACGCGACAAAAAAGGCGTAAAACCACATCTAGTCGGCCATATCCAGCCGCTCTAAGAAAACCGCACGTGGCTGGGCGAGGCCGTCGCCAGAGTTACCGCAGTAACTCTGGCGATAAATTTTCCACCATGGCGCGGATCCCCTCGCGCCAATCCTTCCGAGTCTCACCGATTAAGGCATGCATTTGGCTAGTATCAATCGAGAGGCTACCGAATGCCGTGGCTTTCTCATTAAAAATTGGTGTAAACCCGCTTAGCTCAGTCAAATAGGCACACCACTCTTCAATACTCACTGCCTGGGAACCGCCAAAGTTTGTGGTGGTGACGTCGGTAGTGGCCGCACCCAATAAGTAGGGGATTTTTTCAATATAGTCATCGGCATGTAATAAGTTATAACTATTGGGCCCCTCCGGGTGGATATCTATCGCTATCTTTTCTTTCATCATTAGCAGGTGATAATAAGGCCAGCCACCGTTATTGCCATAGGGCACACTGAGACGCGCAATCGTGGTTGGAATCTCGAACTGCTTAGCGGCAAAACGACATACCGTCTCGGCGGCAATTTTGGCAATGCTGTAAGTCGGGAACATAGAACGGTGGTTATCACCGAGAGGGTCGCTTTCTTTACGTGGAGACAAGCCCGCGTATTCATAGACCGCCGTTGAAGAGAAGTGTAAGAACGCTTTGGCACTTTTGCAGCGCGCCATCAAATTCCCCACGCCTTCACCATTCGCAGCCAAGTCGTAAGCGAAGTTACCAGATTTGACCACTGCTAAATTCAGCACATAGTCGAATTCATCCGGACAGGCCGCCAAGCTATTTCTGTCAGCAAGGTCGGCACGAATCACCTTTATACCGCGCTTTTCGAATGCTTCTTTCGCACTGTCTTTACTAAATCGCGCCAAGGCCGTGACGTTGGCAATTTTGCTAAGCGCGTCGACTATGGGCGCAGCTACCTGACCAGTCGGACCAGTGATAAGGATATTGGCATTATTGAGATCTACGGGCGTTACCGGCATCGCTCTACTCCTAATTCATTATAAGAGATCGCTGCAGGCTTATTGTTTTATCCTAGCCAGACAACACATATTCTGCGCGAGCAAAATTATCTCCGAGTCACAGGAGTGTATCTAAGCTTTTAAGGGGTTTCGCCATCCAAACGGATGGCGAAAAAAGGAGGGAATACTAGAGGAAGCTTTCCAATTCGCGCAGCCAATCCTGCAATTTCTTCATGTTTTCTGGCCCAAGACGCCACATCCACTTACTGAGCGGATCGGCATTTTCCAGCACCGGATCAACATATTCGTATAGTACTTTTGGCCGTTTCAGAGCAGCGTCGGCTGGAATAGCCTCTACCATTAGCAAATGCTCGATCATGGTCCGCAGCTGATTATCAAACGATTGGGGGTTACCCAATTCATTGTAAGTACCCTCCAAAAACGGTGACCATTTCTTGTAGTAAATCGCCACGTTCTTTGGCTCAACGGTCGTCACAGTATTGACCAGGCCGCTCCAACGCCCGTAATTTCCCGGGTCATTCAGGTAGCCGCGCTCGGTTTTAACCGCCAAGAACGGTTCCTTGTCGTAGACCATAGGCAAATGCTTGGTCGGAAAACGGTAGGTAGCCAACTGATCAACCACTGCCACCCATTTACGCACCTGTTCTTTAGGCTGTAACAATGTGGCCAAAGGCTCAGACAAGCTCGCCGCAGCCGCACGCATTTGCTCGTCGCTACCGTTAATGGCAACTGGGGGTGCCGGCGCCTTAGCCGCTTTTTCGCTATAGTCGTCTTCAGACTCTACCGCCAAGGTTTCTTTGACTGTCTTTTCTGGCTTCGCGTCATCGACAGCCTCAACAACTGTGTCGTAATACTCACTGTTAGTAGACCGATCTAGGACATACCAAACAAACCCGGCAATCCCGACTATGACTACTACCGCAGACAAGGCTTTCCAATTCATTACAAAATCCTGTTTTGATTATGATGCAAGGGTATTCTCTGCTGTCATCCCTGGCAGGCAAGGCATTAACCCTAACGCCGGCAGCAACTACATGCAAATAATGACTTCATGTTATAACTGCCGCTTAGAATCATCAATACAGACGGCCACAAGGACCATATAACAGGGCAAATAAAATTGAAAAACGCCACAGAAAGTGGCGTTCAGAGGGCGCATTTACCAAATCACAGTAAAATCACATCCCTATAGATCGAAATCGTCAAGTAAGCCCAGCTCATCCATCAAGCGTTTCCGCTCTAGGCGCTCTTCGATTTTTCGACGAATACTGCTATCGCCTCCGGCCTTAGGTCCCCGCACGTCAAAATCAACGGATGCGTCGTCCTCTAGGGTGTCGTCAATATCATCATCGGCTAGGTCATTTGCCATTGCTTGCCCACTCCAGTACTGCGTAGATACAGAATGAACCCCTCGGCTATCCGCGGTTGTTCAGGGCACTATTTATGATGATATGAGATTTCTGTCAATACAAATTTATACCTAGAGGGTAAATATGTGATGGCTTCGATCGATTTAGCATACTGAGCAAGCACCGCCAAACAAGCTGAGCGAGGTGCGCCTGCCATCAGCTAGCTAAAGTCTGTTCAAACCATTTAGGGCGGCAGTTCGATATGCCTCCGCCATGGTCGGGTAATTAAAGGTCGTTGTCACAAAATAGCGCAGCGTATTGCCGCCATTTTTCTGTTTCATAATCGCTTGGCCGATATGAATAATTTCCGCCGCTTCGGCACCAAAGCAATGAATCCCTAATATTTCCAACGACTCGGGATGAAACAGTAATTTGAGCATGCCGACGGTCTCGCCACTGATCTGACCTCGGGCGGTGTCTTTGAAAAACGCGCGCCCCACCTCGTAAGGAATCTTGGCCTCGGTCAGCTCGCGCTCAGTCTGCCCCACCGAACTAATTTCCGGCAGGGTATAAATACCGGTAGGCACATCATCGACAAAACGACAGCTATCCTTACCTCTTGCGGAAGCGGCGGCTGATCGCCCTTGGTCGTAAGCGGCACTGGCTAAGCTCGGCCAACCGATGACATCACCGGCGCCAAAGATGCCGGGCACAGAAGTCTGATAATGTTCATCCACAATTAATTGACCGCGATGATCGGTTTCTAGGCCAATGTTCTCTAAACCCAATTGGTGGGTATTGCCGCTTCGTCCATTGCACCACAGCAGCGCATCGGCATGGATACGTTTGCCCGATTCAAGCAAGACCTCCACACCTTTATCGCTGGCCTCAACGGATTGATACACCTCGCGATGGCGAATCATGACGCCCATATTGCGAAGCTGATAGCTGAGGGCGTCAGAAATTTCGTCGTCCAAAAACTCCAGCAGACGCTCACGACTATTAATCAGCTCAATCTTGATGCCGATGCCAGAAAAAATCGACGCGTACTCACAGCCAATAACCCCGGCACCGTAAACAATAATTTTGTTCGGGGTATTCGTCATTTTTAAAATGGTATCGCTGTCATACACCCGCGGATGAGCAAAATCGATATTTGCTGGCCGATACGGTCGCGAACCCGTCGCAATCACCACACTAGCCGCAGTTAGGGTTTCAACTTGACCCTCGTCAGAAACAACTTCGATGGTATTTTTATCAATAAAATGTCCACGCCCAAAAATAAGGCGTATCTGATTGCGATAATAAAAACGACTGCGCATATCAACCTGCCGCGTAATCACTTCATTGGCGTGGCTAAGTAGGCGGGGATAACTCAGCGTGCGGGCATCACCAATATCGCGAAATGCCGGCGTATTATTGTAGCGAATCGCCTGACGCACCATGTGTCGCAGTGCCTTAGATGGAATGGTGCCCTGATGAGTACAAGCTCCGCCAACTGAATTTTGGGCTTCGATCACAGCGACTCGGTGACCGTGTTTCATCGCGTTCAGCGCCGCACTTTCTCCGGCGGGACCACTGCCTAATACTAAAACGTCGTAATCAAATTTCGTCACAGACTTTGTCCTCTACAGCAAATAAACCAATAACACAGCCACCATACGCGCATCACATCTCGGCGTGTTGATTCTGGTAATACTTTGTTTTCACTATTAAGATCACAATTTTAAACGCGACCATAACGCATTTACAGAAATTAATAGCTCATACTTTAGTCGGAGTGTTCAATGCCTAGTGCAGCCGCTAAGCACGTTCGAGAATATTTTGGGGTCCGCACTCTACTTGCGACACATGCCGATATGCGCCGCCTAAAACGCGAGACCAAGGCCACCCACCTACACGGCAATAAGCTCTGGGGAAGCGCCTATCTACTGATCGACTACCTGCAAGAAAACCCACTGCCCGCTGCCAGCAAGGTGCTTGATTTAGGCTGTGGCTGGGGATTAGCCAGCATATATTGCGCCAAGTATCTTGGCAGCGCGGTCACCGCACTCGATGCCGACCCCGCCGTATTCCCGTACTTATCGCTGCTAGCCCAGCACAACGATGTTGATATAAACACCCAATGCGCACATTTCAATCAGCTAGACGCCCACACCCTTGCTCAGTACGACACTATTATTGCCAGCGATATCTGCTTTTGGGACGACATGAGCGAACAGGTATTCGATTTAATTCAACGCGCTGTTGATGCCGGGGTTAAGAAAATCATTATTGCCGATCCTCATCGGCCACCGTTTTTAGCGGTAGCGGAGGCCTGCATTGACGATTTTTTTGCTGAGCTCATGCCTCGTGAAGCCTTGGCAAGGCGCCATCACCGCGGCAGCATATTGTTGATCGAGAACGCCTAAGAAATCTTAATAAGTCAGAAAAAATCACCGCGCGCTGTCTTTAAACTGCAACACCGTCGTCACAATACTGAAAACACATCCGCGTATTGTTTTAGTTGTGAGGATAAAACTATGCGCTTAATACAGTCGATTAATCAGTTCGATGTGCGAATGTTTCTGGCTTGCGTTAATACTCGCCACCAGCAGCACTTATCTCGTGTAGCCCGCAGTGTATCAAAAACTGGCGACGGCTACGCCCAACTCGGCCTCCCCCTTTGCGCTTACGCCATAGGTGTCAACCAAGGCCTAGCCTATTTTAGCGCGGTGATTATTAGTTTTGCCGCCTGGCTACCCGCCTACTGGGTGCTTAAAAACACCTGCCGTAGAAAACGCCCCCCAGCGGCCATCCCGGCATTCAGCGCGGCGATTATTGCCTCAGACGAATTTAGCTTTCCCTCAGGCCACACCGCCGCCGCATTTCTGCTGGCGACCATGACTGTACTGTTCTTTGGTGCGGCCGGGATACCACTGTTTATATGGGCCACCGCCGTCGGGGCGTCACGGGTTATTCTCGGGGTGCATTTCCCCACCGACACCCTCGCCGGCGCCAGCCTAGGCATGGGCATAGCATACTTAGGACATTCTATTGTCACGGCGATCTAGGTCTATCCCGCGATCCACTCGGGGGCAAGCGCCATCCACACCACTCTTTATATTTATGACCTTAGCCAGCGCGCTCCCAACACCAGAGACCGATTATGAAACTGCTTTACGGCGTACAGGGAACCGGTAACGGCCATATCTCCCGCGCCCGCATGATGGCCAAGCACTTTACGGAAAAAAATGTCGACGTCCGCTTTTTATTTTCAGGACGCGCATCCGAACAGTATTTTGATATGGACATTTTTGGTGACTACCAGCTCCGCGACGGGCTCACATTCGCCACTGACAAAGGTAGTATCAGCGCGCTAAAAACCTTGGCTCAGCTTAAACCACTGACCTTTATTCGCGATGTTCGCAATCTTGATCTGAGTAGCTATGACGCCGTGATAACCGACTTTGAACCGGTCACGGCCTGGGCCGCTAGGCTACAAAAAAAGCCTATTATAGGCGTCGGCCACCAGTATGCATTTGACTACCCAGAGGTCCCACAAAGTGGCGTGGACTTGCGCAACCGACTAATTATGCGGTTCTTTGCACCAGTGCAATATCGACTGGGCTTACACTGGAGTCACTTCAACGCCAACATCGCACCACCTATCATCAATCCCGACGAGATTCGCCAGCCCTGCACCACACCCCCACATATTGTGGTGTATCTCCCCTTTGAGGATCAGCGGCAGGTTAGTGAAGTACTAGCAAAATTCCCGAAACAGAAATTTATTCAGTACGCGCCTCAGCTAGAACGTGAGGAATGCGGAAATATCAGCCGCCGGCCCACCAGCTTGCACGATTTTAAACACCAGCTCTGTCATGCCAAGGGCGTTATATGCAATGCCGGCTTTGAGTTAATCAGCGAATGCTTGCACATGGGGATTCCCGCCTTAGCCAAGCCGGTTGCCGGCCAAGCAGAGCAATTAGGAAACGCCGCCGCCTTGAAACAGCTCGGGCTCGCCAGCGTAATGCACGATTTTTCGGCAATCGATATTGAGAACTGGCTCGCCAATACCCCCTCACAGCGGCCCGCCCACTACCCCGATGTTGCGGCGGCAATCTGCGACTGGCTGCTAAGTGGCGAGTGGCATGACAGCAGTGGTTTAGTGTCCTCACTCTGGGAACAAAGCGGTCGACCTAGTCATACGATTGCGGCAACGGGCTGACATTATTAATGAAATATAGCGATCGAGACCACCCTCAGAATCTTTCGGTCAGTATGGAAAGCGCGCTGCACGGACCCGAGCTACCCGATTTTACTGATGTTATGGACGAATGCCGCGGTCGGCTGCGCAACCGCTTGTCTGAACTGATCTCTATGGAGCAGCTTTGCCGTCAGGCCGGTGACTTAATTTCTACCCGTACCGAAGCGCTCATTGACGTTAAGGACTTCACCCTGCCCTTGGTGTCACTTACCATTGGCAACCCTCATACCGCAAAACATTGCCTACTGCTGACCGCCGGTATTCACGGCGTGGAACGCATCGGCACCCAGGTTTTACTAGCGTGGTTAGAAACGGTTATTGAGCGTTGTCGCTGGGACGCCCTTTGGCGCGCGCAGTTTAATACCGATATTGCCATCGTGGCGGTACCTATCGTCAATCCCGGCGGCATGCTTCAGGACTCACGCTGCAATCCCAACGGGGTTGACTTGAATCGTCACGCCCCTATCGACGCTGAAGACAAGGTACCTTTTTTGATTGGCGGTCAGCGCATTTCAAAAGCGATTCCCTGGTATCGAGGTAAACGTGGCGCAGAAGCTGAAGTTGAATTTGTCGCCCTGCAAAATATAATCAATCGTTACTGCCAGATAGATCGTCCGAGTATGCTTATCGATTTTCACTCCGGCTTCGGCTTTCAAGATCAGCTCTGGATTCCCTATGCCTATCGGCGCCAACCCATTGACGACATTGCTAGCTACGTTGCACTTAAATTACTGTGGGAGCGCAATTTCCCCCATCACAATTACGTCTTTGGCCCGCAGGCGATGCACTACCTAAGCCACGGTGATATCTGGGATTACTTCCATCGCCAATGCCGCGCCGACGGTATCACCCTGCTGCCGCTGACCTTAGAAATGGGATCATGGCTGTGGGTTAAAAAACACCCCCAACAACTGTTTAGCTTTGCGGGATTATTCAACCCGACTGTGCCCCATCGCCAAGCCAGGGTCTTGCGAGGCCACCTACTACTGATTGACTTCCTACTCGCCGCAGCTCGGAATATCGAGTACTGGCAGCCCAGTGGCGAGCAGGAGCGTGAAATGCAGCAGATGGCACAGAGTCTTTGGTATCGGCAGTTATGACAGCCCTAGACACCGCACAAGGCCGTTACACGCCCGATATTAAACACTGGATATTTCTTCGTGGTCTAAGTCGCGAGCAAGCGCACTGGGGAGACTTTATACAGCGCTGCGAGGCCGAACTTGGCTGGTGCTGCCACGCCATTGACCTACCAGGATTCGGCAGCGAGCATCAGCGCCCCTCGCCGCTCACTATCGCTGATATTCGCCGCGACGTTCAACAGCGACTGCCACAGGACATCATCGCCAGCGGGCAAGCCTTTGGCGTGGTGGCGCTTTCTTTAGGTGCTATGGTTGCGCTAGATTGGTTAGCGGCGGCGCCCAAAGACATTGCCAAGGCCATTTTTATCAGTAGCAGCAGCGCAGATTGCGGACTACTTAAACGCATAAAACCCAGCGCCATTCCCACCACCGCCCGCGCACTCTTAGCCACTTCACACCCTAGCCAAGAACGCGCCATACTCAAGATGGTAAGCAATAACAAAGCCCAACACGCCGAGTTACTAGACCAGTGGTGCCGCATTCGAGCACTGCGCCCAGCCAGTAAACGCAATGTACTGCGCCAGCTTATTGCCGCATCGACATTCAAATCACCGCCAGCCACTAGTATTTACAATGCTAAGGGCCATTTCATCAGTAGCCGCGCCGACCGCATGGTTTCCTATCAATGCAGTGAATACCTTGCCAAAAAATATCACTGCTGGCTGACACTGCATAATACCGCCGGTCATGACCTACCGATTGATGATGCCGCGTGGTTAATTGGCGTATTCAAAACAATCCAAGGCTAAAGTCACAGTTGCTCGCCATTTGCGGCTGTGCGCCATTCAATAATTGCGATAGCGAATACTTTATTTAGAGAAGGGAACTAGAAAGACCGCCAGAGTAGGACCGAGAGAGATCACTCACAGCCAACACGCCTGTCCTTAGTAAAATACCAAATCTACCCGCCGCTACAGCTCACTCATTAAGTCTTCAATAAAGTGGGCGGATAATTCATGTCTTCCTGCATATCCAGATTTCGCGTAGACAGTACTCGCCTGCAGCCGGACGGTTTTTTCCTTCACATTACGAAGACTGGCAACCTCCTTCATTGATAACCCTTTGATAAGCAGCAAGGCGACCTCGCTCTCTGACGGCGTCAATCCCCACTGGTTAAATTGCTCGCGAATAACGGTCAGTAGCTCTCCTGCAAGCCTTGCATTTTTAGACTTCTCTTCCCTGATAACCAAGCTCAACTGCCTGACATGTTGCAATTCACGAAATAAAATAATGGCAATAGCGACAAACACGCTGAACTCAATAAGAACATGCAGGCGACTATCTCCACCGCCGGCAATATCAGTGATGATATCGTAAGCAAAAAACAAACTTGCCGATGCCAGCACCATTGCCGGCAGATACTTGAGCAATATCTTCATCTATCTCCCGCATATCTCATACCTAGTATGCTGCCGGTATTTTCATCTATTGAACATTTTCTTCCAAATGGCCTCGCCACTCAAGGTATGGAGTATGACAGCGCCGACGTGCAGGGCTAAATATAATGGAATTAGGGATTCACCCACTTCATGCGTCTCCTCAATAAATTCAAATATACTGCTATCAACGCCGCTTCCAAGTACAAATAACGCGGTACCGCTTATCGCCATCCATGCAAACAATATTAAGCCAAAGGCTTGGGTGATGCCCGACAAGCCTTGATGAGGGCCGCGCTCGGGCACACCCAGTCTTAATAGTGTTCTCAGATCTTCTAGAGCCAAGCCCCACTGACGCCGCGAAAATGGCGACCATCCCCTGAAAGAAAGTGCTTGCTGACCGCTAAGCCCCGCCGAAATCCGCAGTAACATAAAGGCAGCCAAGGAAAGTCCCAAATAAGCATGGGCTAAATAGCCTAGCGATTCAGCACTGCCCTCAGCCCATTCGCCCGTTAAAAACGCGGTAATACCAAATACCGCAATCCCCAGGTGAATGGCCTTGGCGTACGTCGGATAAGAGTGCGTATGTTCTACCATGACAAGCTCCAAATAACAGACTAACAATTAACTTCCAGGAACTAAGTTATCCTGTATTTGCAGCAAAGGAATTGGGCAAACCCCCAGTATCAGCGCATTAGGGCATATGTCCTATGGGATTTTGCTCGCTCAATACATAGTCGATATCTCGACAAGGTCGCCGAGACGCGCAAGACGTTTTGTAAATACCAAGAAAAAATATCGGTGGTCTAGAGAAAAGGCTAATGACCCAAAGCTTGCCCCCTTTCTCAAGCGGAAACAGACTTTGGCCATATACGATCCCGAGGGAAGCTGAGCTATATATTGATTTTCATTTGGCCTAGGCTGGCGAGCTTAGGCCGCTTTTGGCTGCTGCCCCGCCGACGATGTTTCACCTAAATAGCGTTTGCGGCGAGCTGGCTTCATTTTTTCTATGTCCACCAGCACCAGGCCGTCGATGCAGTCGGCAAAGTCCGGGTCTACATTAAAGGCGGTAAAGCTTACCCCGCCGTCTTCACACAGCTCGGTATATTGCTTATACAAAGTGGGCACCGAGCAGCCCATCGTCGCCAGCTGCTCTTTAAGTGTGGCGAACTCGCCGCGATAGTCTTCACCGCCAAATACCGTTTCAGTCAATTCACTTCTGTAGGGACTGTTAGCCTTGGCCCATGGCTGCGTTGTCGGGAAGTGAGTCTGATAAAATTGAATCAACAAATCCTTCGCACCACGCGGCAGGCTATCGCTTAGGCTGACTGGGCCGAATAAGTAGCGGACCTCTGGGTAGCGACGCAGGTAAGTGCCCAGGCCCTGCCAGAGATAATCCAGACCATTTCGCCCCCAGTAACGCGGCTGCACGAAGCTCCGCCCCAATTCAGCGCCGCACTCAAAATACTCTTCCGCATAGGGGATCTGATACTCAAACAGCGACTCGCTATATAAGGTCTCTCCTTCTGCTAAATCTTTAATCCGCTTTAAACGATAAGCTCCCACCAACTCCAATTGGTTTTCATCCCACAGCACAATATGATCGTAATAGGCGTCAAAGGCGTCTACATCACGACGATGGCCAGTGCCTTCACCTACGGCGCGAAAGCTCACCTCACGCAAGCGGCCTATCTCACGCATCACGGTGCAATCGCCACTGTATTGATAGCAGTAAATTTCCATGCCGTCGCGGGTGCTACCAAGGTGGTCACATTGGCGGATAGCCCGGCGTAACTCCTGCCTGTCCTCAGGGTGAGCTACCGCCTGCGCAACAGGCATAAAGCAGGGCTCGCCACCGCGCTTGCGACGACCTAATTTGTAAATATGCTTTTTAAACAGCCTAACTTTTGCAGGCGCAGTCAAAGGCAGCTTTTCGTAGATATCGGCTTCAATTGCCGGGCCAATGGTGACTCTTACGGTACGATTACTCTGTTTGAACATCTCTCGAATCAGCCACAGCGTCGACAAGGGTTTCGCCAGCAAAGACAGAGCGTAGAAAAACACCGAATTGCGAGCGTTAATATGCACCGGCAAAATAGGCGCCTTGGCTTTACTCGCAAATTTAATGAAACCATTGCGCCAGCGGCCGTCGCGAATACCTGCAGGGCTGAATCGAGAGACTTCTCCGGCAGGAAATATGATAACCGCACCTTCCGCACTAAGATGATCGTGAATAGCTTGCAGGTTCTCTCTGCGATTACGTTTACCGCTCATATTATCTACCGGCAACAGCAATGAGCGCAGCGGCTTGATCGCATAGAGCAATTCGTTGGCGATCACTTTAACGTCGCTGCGAACTTCTGAAACCAGTTTTAATAGGGCCAAGCCGTCGAGACTACCGATAGGATGATTGGAAATTATCACCACCCGGCCGCTTACGGGAATACGCTCTTTATCCAGCGCGCTAACCGCGTAACCAAAGTCAAAGTAGTCCAGGCACTTTTCGACAAAATCTAAGCCTTGGATATAGGGGTAGTCTTTCTCGAATTGCTTAAATTCCGCCTCGTGAAACAAGTATTTCAAGAGCGCTGATAAGGTTCGCTTTATACGCGGATTGCCCTTGGAGATCTTAGGAAATTGCTCATCAATCACAGAATCAACAGAAATCATAATATCTACTCCAGGTTATTATCCGGCGCGACGCAGCGGCAATAATTGCGCTTTCGCTGGGCCGCCATTATCCGCCATGCTTTGCAATAAGGTCTGATGCTCGGTCCATTGCACCAGTTCTAAATTCCCTTGATAGGTTTCACCCAACAAGGTGCAGTTCTCAATCCAGTCGCCGTCATTGCAATACATTAGACCTTTGATATTTTTCAGTGCCGGCTGATGAATATGGCCACAGATAACACCATCTAATCCACGCCTTGAGGCCTCTTTGACCGCCGCCTCCTCAAAGACGCTAATCACATTTCTAGCATTGGGAATTCGCTGCTTTATATACGTCGCTAAAGACCAATAATTGTGGCCAAAGCGATTCCGCAACACATTAGCCCAGCGGTTCAAAAACAATAAGAAATCGTAGGCTACATCTCCCACTAGATGCTCCCATTTACGCAAGCGTATATGCTCGTCAAGGCAGTCGCCGTGGAACATCAACAAGCGTTTGCCGTTCAATGTGGTATGAATAGCTTCACGCTTTATCTCGATAGGCCCAAGAATATGGCCAACATAGTCACGCAATGGCTCGTCATGATTACCGGGTATATATACCAGCCGGGTGCCGCTACTGGCTTTCGCGAATAAAGCTCTAACCACATCGTAGTGACTGGCTGGCCAGAAGAAGCTGCGCTTAAGCGCCCACAGATCGACGATGTCGCCAACCAGATAAAGTGTTTCGCATTCAACACTGTTAAGAAAATCAAGAAGGTAGTCAGCACGGCAATCTTTAAAGCCGAGATGAATATCGGATAGCCAAATAGTTTTGTATCGCTGTCTTGTTTCCACTCACATGCATCCTCTCTATGCATTTATCGCAAGATTAGGACTTTAAGGTGACAAACAGAGGGCTTTTTGAAGACAAATTTATGACAGCGTTATGAGCGAGGAATACAGGAAAGCTTAAGTAGCATAACTAGCGGAGGTCCATACGTGAGCGCACACTGCTAGCGACTTGTTTTAGAGATCAACTCAAAAATGTATAGATTCAGTGACTATATTGGGCTTTTTTAACCAATAGCATCAGCACGCTTATAGACCGCTATGACGACAGCTAGCGTGCGCAGCCCGGATAGAATTCCGCCAAAATTTCATCGATTTTTTCAAGTGTCAAAGGCTTGCTAGCGAACGCTTTCACACCGGCAATCGCAGTCGCTCTCGCTTCGTCATCGGGATTTAAAGAGGTAGTCAACATTACTACGACGGCGCCTGCCTGATGTTCAACGGGAAGCAAAGCATATTGCTCCAAAAATTCCCAGCCGTTCAGAACCGGCATATTTAGATCCAAGAATATCAATTCGGGGGCTGTATCCCTCCTCCTAGATATAGCAGAAAGATAATCAATTGCTTCACTACCATTCATAAATTCCGTAATAGTTTCGGCGAATCCATATTTTTCAATCACCAATTTATGTATGTAATTAGTTGCTTTGCAATCATCAATTAATAAAACGTGTTTAAGCTTGTTCATTAGCGCCACCTCGCAAGCTAAAATAGAATGTGGAGCCTTCACCAACAAGCGACTCCAGCCAAATATTGCCACCGTGCATCTGCACAATTTTTTTACAGTGCGCTAAACCAATGCCCGACCCTTCAAAGTCATCGCGATTATTTAGGCGTTGGAAAATATTGAAGATTTTATCAAAATGATCTTTTTTAATACCTATGCCATTATCACGAACACAAAACAACCAAGTATTACCACTGCGCTCAGCGCTAATATGTACACGGGGTGTCACGCCTTGCCGTGAAAACTTTATGCCGTTGGATATCAAATTCTGGAACAACATACCAAGCTCAGTGCGTCTTCCCTCAATGCAGGGCAAATCAGTATAGTGTATCTCTGCATGGGTCTCATCAATACGCGCGGCCAAATCATTGCACACACAACCCAATAGTTTTTGACAATCAACTTCTTCCCATTTCGACTCAGCACCCAGGCGACTATAGTCCAACAAGCCTGTCACCAAGTCTCGCATCCTCTGGATCGATTCTAGAATAAAACCGTGAAAAATCTTAAGCTGCTCGTCTTGTTGCTCAACATTATGTTCAACCAATAGATCAACAAAACTTGCCACTGTTCGCAAGGGTTCCTGTAAATCATGTGATGCTATATAGACAAATTGCTCTATTTCTTGATTTAGCGCGATTAGTCTTTTATTACTATCTTCCAGCTCCGCTTGTGCGACCTTCCTTTCCAGCTCTTCTAGCTGAAATATTTTCTGTCGACTCGACAACTCTTTTATAAACTTATCAAACACTCGAGCGAGGTCACCCACTTCCCCATCCGCAGCCAGTGGCAAATCACTAGGACTGGCGTTTTCCCCGTGGTTAGTCAATGCATCTCGCATTCGCCCTATTGGCATAGCTATCCGCCTTGCAATTAGCAGAGCGAGTAAAATGGCTATCGCAGAGATTGCCATTAAAACCAAATATATCTTGTTCAATAACTGCGACCTAAGCCGCAAGGCATCTGCAAAATCATGGGTTGCCGCAACAATAATTCGGCTACTAAAGACGCCTGAACTGTAATTAATGACACGTAATGAATATATCTTTTGCCCTTCACCCTCGCCGACAACCCCTGTTTTAAAGGTATCACCAGAATCTGTTAGCAAGCTCTTAGCAGCGGGAAAGTCGTCTACAATATTTTCACTGCGGCCATATTCAAACTGGAACTGCTTATCAACACTGGAATGCAATATATACTCGCCGACACTATTGCTTAAAAGTACATCGGTGTCGTCACCAGCCAAGAGCCGCAAACTGTCAAAATCTTCTTGCATATTCTGGTTAATAATTAAAACCCCAAAGACAGAGCCATCATCTGCATACAGCGGCGTCGCCGCCCGAATCACCGGCCTTTCTGGTTTCATTACTTGCCCAAACTCGCGGTTCAGCTCAATATCCGACAAATACACCTCGCCAGATTGCGCCTGTATGGCCTTTTGAAAGTAAGGCCTTGCCGACTTATTTTGGAGCTCATCATCAACAACCACACGAATACTACCATTGTCGCCATAGCGATCTACACGCAGCCACTCTGAGCCATCGGCGAGTATCAAGCGGGCCTGATCATAGCGAACTTTGAAATGGAGTACTTCCGACAAGATAGTTGCCAGCTGCTTACGCCATGCCGCAACACTTAGCCCATCGCGAACATCCGAGCTAGTTTTAGCTCCGGCGTTAACAATTGCTTTAATAGGTGCAGTCCGAGACACGATCAATACATCATTAATAAGTTCTCGAATATTTGATGTGAATTTGACTTTTTCTAAGTCAGAGCTTTGATTTAGCTTGCGCTCTGCAGCCTCTAAGAGCTGCGAATCCAGCTCCTGCATAGTGATCGATATGATGACAATATTACTGGCGATAATCAGTAATACCAATGGAAATAGTATTTGTCGCGCGATACTACCCTTCTCGCCAAAAATGGTTATCCGCGACCAAACCTGCATTTCAGCGCCTTTGAATAAAAAGAGTTAACCATTCACTACTATAGGATGCAGGGAAGGTATTTTCTATTGCAATTATCGAATGTCGTATAGGTGTAAACACTCATTGCAGGGCGCAATTAGAAACGTGTTTATGAATAGAGAAGGCAACATGGACGGAATAACAAGACGCTTTATGTGCGCACTAAATCTAAAAAATGATCGACCAGTAAATCAGGGTTCGCGTCGGAAATAGGCGCGCCGTGGTTATAGCCATAACTCACACAGGCAACGGGCATTCCGGCTGCTCTTGCAGCGCGCACATCGTTGATTGAATCACCCACCATGACGGTGTTTTTAACATCGGCACCGAGTTGCTCACAGGCCAGCAATAATGGTGCCGGATCTGGCTTACGGACAGGCAGAGTGTCACCACCGACCAATGTAGGCATGAAAGTATCCATGCCAAAATGCGCCAAAATTGGATAACTGAATCGCGCTGGCTTATTGGTAACACAGGCCATCTTAATACCCTGTTCGTGCCAAAATGAGAGAGCCTGAAAAACGCCACTATACAAGGTCGTTTGCTGGCAGGTTTGCTCGCCATAGTGCTTAAAAAACACCGCAAGTAATTTATCTGTCAACTCTTCGCTTACTGACGTCTCTGGGATTTCCAAAGCGAATGACAAGGCGCGCACTACTAATTTACGCGCGCCATTACCTACCCAAGATCGGGTTCTTGCAAGACCTGCAGGCTGGTAATTTAACTGCTCTAAGCTTGCATCCAGGGCAGCGGCTAAATCCGGCACAC
Source organism: Zhongshania sp. R06B22 (assembly GCF_040892595.1). Taxonomy (NCBI): domain Bacteria; kingdom Pseudomonadati; phylum Pseudomonadota; class Gammaproteobacteria; order Cellvibrionales; family Spongiibacteraceae; genus Zhongshania; species Zhongshania arctica. The sequence goes on from NZ_JBFRYB010000001.1 coordinate 3,442,389, forward strand.
TGTCAATCAGGGTGCCGTCTAAATCGAATAGAATCGCCTTCAGCTCACGGCCCTCAAGGAGGCTCTGCAGTTTTGTCATACGCTGGCTAGTTCACTTCGCATTTTTTCAATGACATCAACATACTCACCGCCATTGAAAATAGCCGAACCAGCCACAAATGTGTCGGCACCGGCCGCGGCGATTTCGGCAATATTCTTGGCTGATATTCCGCCGTCGACTTCCAGACGAATATTCCGACCGGATGCATCGATAAGCGCTCTCACTTCTTTGATTTTATCGATAGTTGACGGAATAAAGCTCTGGCCACCAAAACCGGGATTCACCGACATTAACAAAATCATGTCGAGCTTATCCATGACGTATCTCAATACCTCGGGGCCGACCGCGGGATTCAAGACCAAACCTGCCTTACAGCCCGCATCGCGAATCATCTGCAATGAGCGATCAATATGGGTGGAAGCATCGGGATGGAAAGTAATAATACTGGCACCAGCCTCTGCAAAGTCGGCAATCATCCGATCAACCGGCGAGACCATTAAATGCACATCTATCGGCGCTTTTACGCCGTGTTTACGCAGAGCTTTGCACACCATAGGCCCAATGGTGAGATTGGGCACATAGTGATTATCCATCACATCAAAGTGCACAATGTCTGCGCCGGCTTCTAGCACCGCATCCACTTCCGCACCCAGACAGGCAAAATTTGCCGACAGTATTGAAGGCGCTATCCAGTAATCTGCCATAGTGTTTCTCACTTAATTTATCATTTAATTAAAGTCGTTTTCCCGCGCCCAAAAGCACAAGATCGTTAAATACTCAGGCCGGCATTTTACGCCAAGCTGAGCCTAGATTCAGCTACCAGCTTGAGCCTTTAAATATACGTCTAATGCTGCAAGCCGCTCGGGGGTGCCAATATCCCACCAATTGCCCTCATACAAATCGCCGCTTACCGCCGCTCTAGCCATCGCCGTCTGCATCACCGGTTTCAAGGCGCGTTTGCCGGCGCTAAAATCGCTAAATACCGATGGCCGCCAGACACTGATACCAGAAAATGTATAACTAGCTTCATCCCCGACCACGGTCTTCTCTGTGACTAAACCCGAGGCGCTAAGCCCAAAGTCACCTAAAGGATTATGATCCGGGTTTTTAATCATCACTAAATGGGCTGCATCCGGCCGCTTGGCGATTAAAGTGGCGAAGTCAAAATCCGTCCAAATATCGCCATTAATCAGCAGAAAGGGTTCGTCATTGAAATTGCCATCGCATAACAGCGGCAAGGCCTGGACAACACCGCCAGCGGTTTCCAATGGTGTTTGCTCCCGGGATACCTTTATAACTAGCCCCAAGCGACGCCCGACGCCTGCCAAATAGGCGTCTAACTGATCTGCGAGCCAGGAACAATTCACCACAATGTCGCTAACACCAGCGGCAGCCAGCTTTTCAATATGATAGTCAATGAGCGCCTTACCACCAGCCCGTAGCAGGGGTTTGGGCGTGTGATCCGTCAGCGGTCGCATCCGCGTCCCTAAACCGGCGGCAAGAATCATCGCTTTCACAAATCAAGGCCCGTATACCAAGACTGTCCAACAATAATCGGCATCAATTTTTCTTCAAACCAGCCGCAAAACGGCTCAAATTCAGGGTACTGACTGGCCACACTGAGGGTGTAGGCGATGACTAAAGGCAAGTCGCTCAGGTAGTTAGATTTTCCGTCGCGAAGGTGCAAGCGGGCAAAAATGCCCAGCACTTTGATATGACGCTGCATGCCCATCCAGTCGACATCTTGCAAAAAGTCGGCTTCGCTAATATTACTCAATAGACCCGCCCGCATCGCCATTTGGCGATAGACACCAATCCAATCATCGACCTGCTCCGGGGACCAACTGATATAACAGTCGCGGACAAGAGATACCAGATCGTATGTGATGGGGCCCTGCACTGCGTCTTGAAAATCAATCATGCCTAGGCGTTCATCTGCCAACACCATTAAATTACGACTGTGAAAGTCGCGATGAACCAGCACTTGCGCCTGCTGCAGAGCGCGCTCGATCAATAGATCAAAGACGTTTGTGAGCATCGTTTGCTCATCGACATTTAATTTATACCCCAACAGGCCCTCAACAAACCATTCGGGAAACAGCGCCATTTCGGTCTGGAGGCGCGCACCGTCGTAATGGGGAAGCTCGTGTGCCGTCACCGGAATTGCTTGTAGGGTGAGCAGATTACGAAACGCTTGACGATAATAGTGATCCGCCGCCGCACTATTCACCAACAGCGGGCCCAAAAGCTGATCGCCAAAGTCCTCTTGTAATAAGAAGCCGCGCTCTTGATCCCAAGCTAAAAGCTCTGGCACCCGCGCGCCGTGACGATGCAATAGATCCTGAACCATTGAAAAGGCGAGATTATCTTCTTTCTCTGGCGGCGCATGCACCGCAATCACACTGCCACCGGCATTCAATGGCAGTCGGTAATAATGTCGAAAGCTCGCGTCTCCAGACACCACCTCCAGCGCACTCGCCGCATCGCTCGCCGGCAAAGCCAACTGCTGCAAGCACCAGCTATGCAGCTCGCTCAAAATTTGATCCATATCTTAATTCCGTTAACGACCTAATATTAGAGACCATTGTTATGAGGCATCTACTCAAGACTCATATATTTCTCTCTTGTGGCGCGCCCTGATTGCGGCTACCGCTGGCTCAATCACGCTCACCAGCAGTTTTATAGGCATATACACCTTTATTCTCAGCGTGTTTGCTCCCCACAAAATCATGATTCGACGCCGGCAAGGATCACTATGAGCATCACCACAGACCAGAGTTTTAGCCCTTTTATGCACTCAGGCGGGCATCCTAGCAGAGAATGCTTTATTATCCACCTTCGCCAATCCGGGCTCCATCGCCAGAATAAAATCATTTACTGATGCCAGCGTTTCGCCTAATTCTAATATCCCTGCTCACCGCCCTACCGGGGTCGGCGCTAGCACAGGTAAATGCCGCCGCAGATTGCGGTAGCACAGACGCCTCGGCACTCAATACCGACACCTCGGAATTACCAGCGTACTATCAGCACTGGCACTGGGTACCAAACTCCCACCTAAGTGAATCCGCGAAATGCGGCCTCAGCCCCGGCTGCCAAGGGCGATTTATTGAACCTGCAAGAGATTGGGAGGGGGCCGAGAAAACGCCTCTGCGCGCGCCGCTAAACGTCTCCGCGGACACCATTGAATCCGTCGGCGACAAAGCCACCATGACCGGCGACGTCCAGCTCCGCAAAGGCGATCTAAGTTTAGATGCCGGATACGCGCAATATAATCGCAGCAATAACACCGTGATGTTGCGTGACAATGTGGTTTTGCGTCAGCCAGGTATTCTACTGCGGGGTCAGTTCGCCGAAATCAACACTAACAAAGGCTTAGGCGAACTAGAACAAGCGGAAATTTTGAGTTTTGATACCGGTGCCCGCGGCACTGCGGGGCGTATTTCGCGGCCCGACTACAGCCGCTTCGAGCTCGAACAAGCGAGTTACACCCAATGTACACCTGACAATGAAACCTGGTCGCTACACGCCGACAGCATTGTTTTGGATTACGACAGTGGCCGTGGTGTCGCGCGAGGCACCAGTATTCGGGTCTACGACTTCCCAGTATTTTATACGCCCTACCTAAACTTCCCTGTCGATGAACGCCGCGCAACGGGCTTTTTATTCCCGTCTATTGGGGTGGCTGACGGCAGCCTAGACATATCAACACCGTATTACTTAAATCTTGCGCCCAACTACGATGCCATTATTTCACCGCGTTACATCGAGCAACGCGGCGAGGCCCTAGAAGCCGAATTGCGCTATTTAAATAAATACAGCGAATGGGCCGTTAACACCAGCTACCTAGCCAACGATAAACGTGAAGATATCAACCGCTGGCTATTAGGCGTAACCGAGGAAGGCTATATAAATGAGCGCTGGGGCACGGAAGTCGACTTCACTAAAGTCAGCGACGATGACTACTTTAGTGACTTGGGCCTTGCCAATCTAGCGGTCAAACGCAGCACTCACCTAAATCAACAAGCGGCAGTCAATTACAGCTCTGACGATTGGACTGGACGTATTGAAGTGCAGCGCTATCAGACCATTGCCGCGGTTGAAGATCCCTACCAAAAACTGCCACAACTGAGCCTGAACTACCAATCACCGGCAAAGAATTTCAAACTGGAACCCAGCATAGAATTTGAGTACACCCAGTTCGATCACCGCGATAAACTTCGCGATGGTGGCAGCAGAGTCACGGGACAACGCCTGTTTGGCACTGCAGGAGCCAGCCTACCCATGCGCTGGCGCTGGGGTTTTCTTGAACCCGCCATTAAAAGTCGTCATGTTCGCTACGAGCTAGAAGACGCAGATTTAGCCGGCATTGATGGCAGCCCCAGCGCCAGCAGCGGCCAATTTAGCCTTGATAGCGGCCTATATTTTGAACGCGATGTAAAAATATCTGATCAAGACTGGACCCAAACCCTTGAGCCGCGGCTGTTTTACCGCTATGCCGAATATCAAGAGCAAAGCGACCAGCCTGACTTCGACAGCTCTGCTCTGACATTTACTTATCAACAGCTTTTCCGCGACACCCGTTTTACCGGCCACGACCGACTAGACGATGCCAATCAAATTACCGTGGGCGTAAGCAGCCGCTTTATTAATAATAATGCGGGGCGCGAAGTCCTCACTGCCAGCCTTGGTCAATTGCATTATTTTGATGATGGCCGGGTCCAGCTGCCTGGCGATACCGTGCGAAAAAGCAGCAACTCCGATTTGGCTGGCCAAATTCGTATTCTGCCCGACGACAATCGCTGGTTGAGCACTGATATTCTGTATGATGCCCGCCAAGGGGTGCTCAATCAGACCAATCTGAGCTACCATCAGCGCAGCGACAACGGCACACTGTTTAACGCCGGCTATACCTTTCGTCGTAAAGGCAACAATCTCGGTGGTTTAGAGAACGACGTTAAGCAAGGCGACATTTCTTTGAGTTTGCCGCTAAATGACCAGTGGAAACTATTCGCCAAAACCCAATATGATTTCGAGGACGATCGCCCTGTCGAAAATCTTATTGGCGCGGAATACCAGAACTGCTGCTGGCTTACCCGCATTGTTTATCAACGGGCCTTGGAACCCGACGACAACAATGGGTCTAATGTAGTTAGCACCAACAATACCGGAACTCAAAATAATTCTGCTGTATTGATCGAATTTCAGTTAAAGGGACTCGGGGGCCTAGGCACCGCAGTCACCAGTGTTTTAAAGGACAGTATTTTTGGCTACTTATCTGATGACTAATATGCGTTTATTAAAAACTTTTACCGCCGTGCTATTGATTGCGCTGGCGCCATTCACCCAGGCCGAAACCGAGTGGCTAGATAAGGTTGTGGCCATCGTCGATGACGATATCATTCTCGCCAGCGAACTCGACGAACGTGTTCAGGGCATCCAAGCCAATATTGCCCGAACCGGCAAGCAAGCGCCGCCAGAAGAGGAGTTACGCAAAGAGGTTCTCGATTTATTGGTGCTTGAAAACATTCAAATGCAAATGGCCAAGCGCTATGGCCTGCGTATCGATGACGAAGAGTTAAACGGTGCGGTGGCGCGTATTGCCGCCAACAACAATATGTCGATCTCGCAGTTCCAGCAAGCACTGGTCTCTAGCGGCGCCTCTTACCTCGCCGTGCGCGAGCAAATCAGCCGTGAAATGGTTCTTCAGCGCGTGCAAATGGGTAACGTCAATCAGCGTATTCAAGTGACCGAGCAGGAAATCCGAAATTATCTGCAATCGTCAGAAGGCAAGGAAGTCACCTCGCCGGAATTCCACTTTTCACACATCCTCATTCCCGTCAGCTCAGACGCCACTGACGCAGAGAGCAAACAAGCCAAAGCCAAAGCAGCCGCAATAAGCATGAAGCTACGCGCCGGTAAAAATGTGGATAACGCCAGCGACAATATCAGCATCAGCGACCTCGGCTGGCGTAAAGGCACTGAGCTGCCCGCTCTATTTAAAGATGTAGCCGCCAAAATGAATGACGGTGATGTCTCTGAACCACTGCAAAGTGCCAGCGGTTTCCACATTATCAAACTCTTAGAAAGCCGCGGCGTTAAGCAGCTGGTGAAGCAAACCCGTGCTAGCCACATTTTGTTAAAGCCGTCAGCAATCCGCGATGAGTCACAAACTATTGCCCTAGCCAAGCAATTGCGCCAACGCGCTTTAAAGGGTGAAGATTTCCGCGAACTAGCTAAAGAGTTCTCGGAAGATATTGGCTCGGCGCAAGAAGGCGGCGATCTCGGCTGGACAACTCCCGGGCAGCTAGTGCCAGAATTCCAAGAGGCCATGGACGAAACTGCAATCGGTGAAATCCATAAGCCAGTAGCAAGTCAGTTCGGCTGGCATGTTATTAAAGTCATTGAACGTCGCAGCAAAGACGTCACCGACGACATGCGCAAACAAATAGCTCGCAACGCCCTCCACGAGCGCAAATATGCCGACGAACTGGATATTTGGCTGCGCAAGATCCGCAGCGAAGCCTTTGTCGACATTAAAATTTAATGCCTGTACGCCTTGCCATCACCCCCGGCGAACCTGCCGGGGTAGGACCAGAACTTCTAGTTAAACTAGCCCAGCAAGACTTTAATGCAGAGCTCGTGGTCTTTGCCGACCGCGAGATGTTGCGGCAGCGCGCTAAAGACATTGGCCTGCATTTAGATATCATCGATGCCGACTTTAACACCACACCGCAGCGCCATCGGGCGGGTCAGCTACAAGTCGTCAATATCCCATGCAGCAGCCCAGCCATAGCCGGCATACTCAACGCCGACAATGCCAAGTACGTATTAGAAACTCTGCGCCAAGCTACCGATGCCTGCATAGCCGGACACTGCGATGGCCTCGTTACCGGGCCAGTGCAAAAATCAATTATTAACGATGCTGGTATTGCCTTTAGCGGCCACACTGAATTTCTGGCCGAGCGCTGCAATGTCGATAAAGTAGTTATGATGCTGGCCAGTGAGCAGCTGCGTGTCGCTTTAGTGACCACCCACTTACCCTTGAGCGCGGTTCCTGCAGCTATCACTAGCGATAATCTGCAACGCGTTACTGAAATTTTACATAGCGCATTAATACAGCAATTTGGCTGCCAACAGCCCCGCATCTTGGTCTTGGGCCTAAATCCCCACGCCGGCGAAGGCGGGCATATGGGCAGAGAAGAGATCGACACGATAATTCCCTGTCTTGAGCAACTGCGACAGCGCGGCTGGCAACTAGACGGTCCATTACCCGCAGACACGGCATTTACCCCACGCCATCTTGAGCACTGCGACGCCGTACTGGCCATGTACCACGACCAGGGTTTGCCGGTGCTTAAATATCAAGGCTTTGGCCAAGCCGTAAACATTACTCTTGGCCTGCCTATCGTTCGCACCTCCGTAGACCACGGCACCGCCTTGGACTTAGCCGGCAGCGGCCGCGCCGACAGCGGCAGCTTTAACGCCGCCCTCACCACCGCCATATCTATGGCGGAGCACAGCAGCAGGAATAGTTATTAATGCAGTCGCCCCAATCACCACCGCGCCATCAGGCGCGCAAACGTTTTGGTCAGAACTTCCTCAATGATCAGGGAATTATTCGTAGTATTGTTCGCGCGATATCCCCCTTAGAACATCAACGCGTACTAGAAATTGGGCCCGGCCAAGGCGCGATCACCGAATCTATTTTAGCTACTGGCTGCCAACTCGACGTTATTGAGCTAGATCGCGACCTCATTCCCATTCTTGAACATAAATTCGGCGCAGAATCGAATTTTCGTATTCATCAAGGTGACGCGCTCAAGTTCGACTTTGGCGCCCTTGCCGCAGGTGAGAAACTGCGGGTCGTCGGCAATCTGCCCTACAATATATCGACGCCGCTGATATTCCACCTGCTCACGGCCCATGACTGCATTGCCGATATGCACTTTATGCTCCAGAAAGAAGTGGTAGATCGTCTTGCCGCCCAGCCCGGCAGCAAGACCTACGGTCGCCTTGGCATCATGGCCCAATACTATTGCGAAGTAGAATCGCTATTTGATGTACCTCCTGAAGCTTTTACCCCCCAGCCCAAGGTACAATCCGCGATCGTAAGATTAACCCCCTACGAAAAGCCGCCACTCCCAGCAAATAATGTCGAGACCTTGCAAATGGTCTTGCGCAGCGCGTTTAACCAACGCCGAAAAACCTTGCGCAACACCCTAAAAGGGGTTATCGATAACGAGGCAATAGAAAGCTTGGGAATAGATCCCGGCCTTCGCCCCGAACAGCTGGGCTTAGTGGAATATGTTGCCATCGCCAATGCGATAGACAACAACAGCCAGTAATTTGCGGAGCACACCATGCCAGAATCAGCACCAGTAGAAATTAAGGTAGAGAGCCAGTTCCTACCCGACCAATCAGAGCCCGCACAGCAACGCTTTGCCTTTGCCTATACCATTACCATCCGCAATACCGGCGAAGAAGCCGTGCGCCTGCTCAATAGGCATTGGATTATTACCGACGGCGACAACCAAGTTCAGGAAGTGCAAGGTGAAGGCGTTATCGGCAAACAGCCGCTTATTCCGCCAGGTGAGTCATTTAGCTACACCTCGGGCGCAGTCATAGACACGGCTGTCGGCACTATGGAAGGCAGCTATGAAATGATTAGCGCCTCGGGTCGGCCGTTCATCGCGCCTATTGGTATCTTCTCCCTCGCCCGCCCCTCGGCCTTACACTAAGAGCGCCAGGTGAGTCGCTATGCGGTAGGTGATTTGCAGGGCTGTTTAAAGCCCCTGCAATGCCTGCTAGAAAAGGTGAGCTTTAATCCACAGCGCGACCAGCTCTGGCTAGTGGGTGACCTTGTTAATCGCGGTCCCGACTCACTAGACACGCTGCGCTTCCTGTACAGCATTAAAGACAGCCTACATATTACCCTCGGCAACCACGACCTCCACTGTATCGCCTTGGCCCGCGGAACCACTAAGCGAGGACGCCACCCCAGCCTTGATGCACTGCTAAATGCCGCTGACTGCGCCGAGCTAATGCAGTGGTTATTGCAGCAGGCACTGGTGCTGCGTTCAGAAGATGGTCACTACCTGATGAGTCATGCAGGCATTCCTAATGCCTGGAGTAGTGAACAAGCACTGGATCTAAGTCGCGAGGTCGAAGCTGTATTACAGGGCCCAAATGTCGATGAGTTCTTCCACAATATGTACGGCGACGAACCACTGGCGTGGAACGATAATTTACAGGGTTATGAGCGTCTTCGGGCAATTACCAACCACCTCACTCGCATGCGTATCTGCGATGCCGACGGCCAGCTCGAATTAGGCTTTAAAGGTATTGCCGCAGATATCCCCCCACCCTACCGACCTTGGTTTGAATGGCAGGCCGCAGGCAGCCGCAGCGAAACCCTACTATTTGGCCACTGGGCCGCACTGGAATGTAAAACTGATCGCGACGATATTATCGCGCTGGACAGCGGCTGTGTTTGGGGACGCAATATGACCATGCTAAATATGGATAATCGCGACATTTATCGCTGCGAGTGCCAAGCCTAAACTCAAGCTACCCTCTAGCCCCACAGCAGAATGCCCTCACAAACCCCAGCAACAAGCCTAGCCACCGCGAAATGCTATACTGCCAACACATTTTTACGGCAGCAATCATACCTCAGCATGAAAACTTATCTCGTCGGCGGCGCAGTGCGCGACAAACTATTGGACTACCCCTTTCACGAACGAGATTGGGTGGTGGTGGGTGCGCGTCCAGAAGACTTACTCAAGCAGGATTTTCAGCAGGTTGGTAAAGATTTCCCGGTGTTTTTGCATCCCAAAAGCAAAGAGGAATACGCCCTTGCCCGCACCGAACGAAAATCGGGTGCCGGCTATCATGGTTTCGTCTGCGACTTTAGCCCCGACATCACCCTAGAGGATGATCTAAGCCGCCGCGACTTAACCATCAACGCGATGGCCGAAGACGACAACGGCGACATCATCGACCCCTATGGCGGCATGAGCGACCTCAACAACCACCTATTGCGGCATGTATCACCGGCCTTTAGCGAAGACCCGCTGCGCATCTTGCGGGTCGCCCGCTTTGCCGCGCGCTACGCCCATCTTGGCTTTACTGTGGCCGAGGAAACCCAAGACTTAATGCGCACAATGAGTGACAACGGTGAATTATCAACCATCGCCGCCGAACGCATCTGGGTAGAATTGTGTAAGGCGCTCAAGGAGAAATCCCCCGCTGCCTTCTTTACCGTCCTTTTAGATTGCCGCGCACTGCACGCACTTTTTCCGCTGTGGCCGCCCGCCCTAAACACCTCAATACTCGACAGCCTGGCACGCGCCGCAGATTTGAATTTGGATGCCGACATTCGCTTTGCCATCGCCTGCAGCGGACTAAATGCTGATCACTGCAAAACCTTGTGCGGCGAACTTCGCGCTAGTAATAGCGCCGCATGGCTGGCTGAACGCTTTGCTAGCAATATCCCACTGCCGAACTTAAGTAAAAGCGAGGACTGGCTTGCGCTACTTGAAGCCTTCGATTTTGCGCGGCGCCCACAACATCTTGAAGCCTTTGTCGCCGCGGCAAAATTACTGCTGCCCAAGGAAGATCGCCTAGGCCAGTTGCAACTAGCCGCGACGGCTTTGCAAGATATAAAACCGGCCGAATTTATTGCGCAAGGGTTTAAAGGCCCAAAACTAGGCGGGGCTTTGCGAGCAGAAAAAATAAGACGTTTAGGCGAGCTAGGCTGCGGCGCCTAAGACACTAGCCCGCGGATATATCGCGCCCCTGCCATTGAAACGGCACTGGCCACAACTTTTGATCAGACTGATAGTTCTGCCATAAAGTGCGGTAATTGCGACCGTCCACAGGATGACAATGGTCTGGAGCAATTTCACTCAACGGCAACAGCACAAAGGCGTTATAAAGAATTTCTGCGCGGGGCAACTCTATGCCCGCGTGGCAACCGCAGACGTCGTCGTAACTTAAAATATCAATATCTATAGTACGAGGGCTAAACTTTGCCGCCCCTAGCTGCCGGCCATTACTTAACTCTATCGCCCACATTTGCGCGGCAAAGTCTTTTAGTGACATATCCGTGGAAAACCCCACCGCCATATTCAAAAACAAGCTCCCTGGAAACCCCACCGATTCACTTTCGTAAACCCGAGACAATACCAAGGAACCAAACTGCTGATGAAGACTATCAAGCGCTATCGTCATATGCCGATAGCGCTGGGTATTGCTGCCTAGGCTAAGAAACACTTCTGCCATTAACGCTGACCACGTTCAATAATAATGCCGACATCCTTGGCCTGCCGCATAGCGCCCGGCTTGCTCAAGCTTAAGCGCAGCCAAGGCACAGCAAAGTCCGCCATAATCATTTCAGCGCAGCGCTGTGCCAGCGTCTCTACTAAGGCAAACTCACTGCGTTTCACAAAGTCTTCCACAGTCTCGGTGATCGCCTTGTAATTTAAGGTCAGAGCAATGTCATCACCGGCCGCAGCCGGGCGAATATCGGTTCCCAACTCCAAATCCAGCACTAAGGTTTGACGGTGTGCGCGTTCAAAATCGTAGATACCAATAATGGTATCTACCTGTAAACCGCGTATATAAACAATATCCATAGATAGCCTGTTGCCGGACAAAGAGTAAATCAGACTGCGCTTAATTCAGTCATCGGCCAGCGCGGCCGTATTGAAACACTAAGACCCTCGTGCTGACCCGCCTGCAAGCGACAATGACCGGCATAGGCGATCATCGCACCATTATCTGTGCAAAATTCTGGTCTTGGGTAAAATACTTCGCCACCGATCTTCGCCATTTTCTGGGCCAAGCGCGCACGCAATACGGTATTGGCGCTCACGCCACCCGCCATCACCAAGGTACTTAAGTTTTCTTGAACCAGAGCGCGGGTGCATTTAATTACCAAGGTATCCACCACTGCCTCTTGGAACGCCGCCGCAATATCAGCTTGATTCTGGGCATCGTAAGTTCCGGCTTCGCGGCTGGCCGTCACAGTATTTAGGGTAAACGTTTTCAAACCACTAAAACTAAAATCTAAACCTGGGCGATTAACCATGGGCCGCGGAAAGGTATATCGGCCCGGGGTTCCGCGCTCGGCTGCCTTCGCGACTTGCGGGCCACCTGGATAACCCAAATCCAGCATTTTCGCTGCTTTATCGAAAGCTTCACCGGCGGCGTCATCCAAGGACTCACCCAAAATACGGTATTGGCCAATGCCATCAACACGCACAAGCTGGGTATGCCCGCCAGAAACGAGCAGAGCGATAAAGGGAAAGCTCGGCGCGTTTTCTTCCAGCATCGGGGCCAATAAATGCCCTTCCATATGATGCACCGCGACCGCGGGAATACCCCAGCCGTAGGCCATGGCGCGCCCAGCACAGGCACCTACCATCAAGGCGCCGGCAAGACCGGGGCCATTGGTAAATGCTACGCCGTCTAATTGCTCACCGCGCATGCCGGCTTTATCTAAGACCTCGCGGACCAAGGGCAGCAATTTACGCACATGATCCCGCGACGCCAGCTCTGGCACCACGCCACCATATTCGGCATGCAGCGCAACCTGGCTATACAGGGCCTCAGCAAGCAAGCCTTGCTCGGAATCGTATATCGCCACGCCTGTTTCATCACAGGAGGTTTCTAGTCCTAAAACACGCACTTCCAGACTTCCCACGCTAATTGAGGGCGCATGATACTGGCTCAATCGGATTCACACCAGTTATCCCCTTAATGGCTTTGCTTTTTGCCACAACAGAGTATAGAATTCAGCGCCCTTGGAGTGCTGCTTTTTATTTAGCAGTGCAGACAGCAAATTTTGTTCCATTGATTAGGACAGGTTTAACGAATGCCTTCAGTCAAACTCAAAGAAAACGAACCATTTGATATCGCCCTACGCCGTTTTAAGCGTTCTTGCGAAAAAGCAGGCGTATTAGCAGAAGTTCGTCGTCGTGAATTCTACGAAAAGCCAACTTCTGTTCGTAAGCGTCAAGCAGCCGCAGCGGTAAAACGTCACGCTAAGAAAGTATCGCGCGACAACAAAAAGCAGCAACGCCTCTACTAAGAACTCTTTTTAAGAGTTTTTAGTAACGCATAGCGCTTTAGCTCCATCCCTCCTTTGTAAAGGAAACTCCGCGAGCCCATGGCAGATCAAACGCTTAAGAAATCTCTCACAGACGCGATGAAAACCGCGATGCGAGCCAAAGATAAAGCGACATTGAATGCCGTGCGACTCATACTCGCCGAGATAAAACGCATTGAAGTCGACGAGCGCATTGATGTAGATGATGCGCGAGTTTTAGCTGTGCTCGACAAAATGTGCAAGCAACGCCGCGATTCGATTAGCCAGTATGAAAATGCTGACCGCGAAGATCTGGCTGAGCAAGAACGCTTTGAAATGGGCGTTATTCAATCTTATATGCCCACCCCCTTAAGCGACGACGAACTGGAAGGCCTCATCAAAGAAGCCATAAGCACCAGCGGCGCGGAAGCGGTTAAAGACATGGGCAAGGTTGTTGCCCTACTCAAGCCAAAGGTGCAGGGCCGCGCAGACATGGGCGCCGTCAGCAAGAAGATTAAAGCGCTACTTGCCTAGCCCAAACCCCATTGGCAATTGATACCACCAACACCAACTGATACGCTCATTCAACCTCTGCTCCGGAAACGCTGACGTGGCCGCTAAAGGACGTATCCCCCAATATTTTATCGACGATTTGCTCTCCCGGGTCGATATTGTCGATGTTATCAATCGCCGCGTATCGCTAAAGAAAACCGGCAAGAATTACAGCGCCCGCTGCCCATTCCACGAAGAAAAAACCCCCTCCTTCAGCGTTAACCCCGACAAGCAATTTTACTACTGCTTTGGTTGCGGCGCCGGCGGCAACGCGGTGGGGTTTATTATGGATTACGAGCGCCAGGACTTTCCTAGCGCCGTCGACAATCTTGCTCACATTGCCGGGCTAGAGGTTCCCCGCGAAGACCTCAGTCCCCAGCAGCAAGTAAAGCAAGAACGCCGCAAAACCATTTACGATCTTATGGAGCAAGTTTCAGCCCACTACCAAAAGCAACTCCGCTCCGACCCACAATCTCAGCGCGCCATCGACTATCTTAAGCGTCGTGGCTTGAGCGGACGCATCGCTCGCGACTTCAATATTGGCTTTGCACCCCCGGGCTGGGACAATTTACTCAAAGCCTTTGGCGATACCGACGAGCGCAAGCAACAACTAATCGACGCTGGCATGCTGATAGAAAAGGAAGACGGTAAACTCTATGACCGCTTCCGCGACCGCATTATGTTTCCCATCCGCGACAATCGCGGACGTGTTATCGCCTTCGGCGGCAGGGTATTAGGTGACGACAAACCAAAATACCTAAACTCGCCTGAAACCGATATATTTCAAAAGGGCAAAGAACTTTACGGCCTGTATCAAGCCCGCCAAAACAACCGCCACTTAGAACAACTGCTAGTAGTAGAAGGCTATATGGATGTCGTTGCGCTCGCGCAATATGGCATTATGACCGGCATCGCCACCCTCGGCACCGCCAGTAATACCGAGCATTTACGCACCGCATTTCGCTATGCCAGCGAGCTGATATTTTGTTTTGACGGCGATGCTGCAGGCCGCAAAGCGGCAGAGCGAGCCCTGGAAAATGCCCTGCCGGTAATGGAAGACGGCCGGCGAATTCGATTTTTATTTCTACCCGAGGGCGATGACCCCGACAGCGTGGTAAACCGCGACGGCGCCGCTGGATTCCAAAAATTACTGGCCGGCGCCTCACCGCTGGAGCGCTATTTTTTTGAATCATTATATGAGCAGACCGACCCCAATACTCTAGAGGGTAAGGCACGCCTCAGCAAACTAGCACTGCCTAGGCTGCAGCTTTTACCTGAGGGCGTATTTCGCCAACTCATGCTGGACTCACTGGCAGAGCGCACTGGGCTTAGCCGCCAATCTGTCGATCAGCTGCTCAATGAAAGCCAAGCCATCGCGCAACAAGAGGAAGCGAGACCCGCCGCAGTCGAGCAACGGCGCAGCACAACACTCAAGCTGGCCGCAAAAGTACCGGGATCGCGACGCGATCCCCTTCTTTTTGCTCTGGCAATGCTGTTATTTAATCCACGCGGCGCCGCCAGCGGCCCAGCCAGCATTAGCAATATAGACGCCTCGCCATCGGCAGCCCTGCTCAATAACACCATCGCGCTACTGCGAAAACGGCCGGAATCTAGCACCGCCATGCTACTGGGTCACTGGTACGGCCAACCCGAATACGAAGTGATGACCGAGGCACTCAAGACCATTGAGCTGCTAGGCACCGAATTAAACGATGAAAAAGCGGAAACCGCATTTTTCGACACCTTGGCGCACATAGAGGCGCAACGGTCGACCCAAACACTGCGCGGCCACGTCGATGAATTACGAAACCGCAATGAAGTCGACAAACCGCCAAGCGCCAACTACCCTGAACTTAGCGAAGCAGATAAGCAGCAATTACTTACGATTCAGCAGCTTTTAAAACAAAAACACCGCCTGTAGAGTCAAAATCTAACACCACCGTATGCCTCATGGCATTTATCACGACACAGAATGAAGCTGATCAAACACCAATTACTACATTACACCACGAACGAGTCTGGAATTTACTGGTCGGATGGTGGGTGAATAGGGTATAATTTGCGGCTAATTTTTAACCTGTACCTAACGAGTAATTTGAAAGAATGAGTGACTCAAAGCATCAATCGCGCCTCAAGCAACTCATTGCCAAAGGCAAGGAACAGGGTTACCTAACGTACTCTGAGGTCAACGACCATTTACCGGAAGATATATCTGATCCGGATCAGGTCGAAGAAATCATCCAAATGATCAATGATATGGGCATTCAGGTGTT
Source organism: Zhongshania sp. R06B22 (assembly GCF_040892595.1). NCBI lineage: Bacteria > Pseudomonadati > Pseudomonadota > Gammaproteobacteria > Cellvibrionales > Spongiibacteraceae > Zhongshania > Zhongshania arctica. The sequence goes on from NZ_JBFRYB010000001.1 coordinate 3,458,344, forward strand.
TGAACACGCACCTGATGAAGACACATTGATCATGGCCGGCAGCGACTCTCCAGATGACATCGCTGCGGCCGAAGCGGCTGCCGCCCTCGCCGCCGTAGAAACCGAAACCGGCCGCACCACCGACCCCGTGCGTATGTATATGCGCGAAATGGGTACGGTTGAGCTATTAACCCGCGAAGGCGAAATCGTCATTGCGAAGCGGATAGAAGAAGGCATCCGCGAAGTAATGGCCGCACTGGCTTACTACCCAGGCGTTGTTGCTGGCGTATTGGCTCAATACGACCGAGTTGTTGCTGAAGAGCGCCGCCTAGGCGATATCATGAGCGGCTATTTAGACCCTGCCGACAATGTACCGTCGCCACAGGCCCAAGCCGCCGCTGCCGCAGAAGCCAGCGATGATGATGACGATGCTGTGTCTGGCCCAGATCCAGAAGAAGCCCGCATCCGCTTTACCGCCCTGCAGAAGCAATCTAACAAAGTTGAGAAGTCTATTGCTGAACACGGTCGCTACAGCAAGCAAACGGCTAAAGAATTAAACGCCTTGGGCGAGCTATTCAAATTCTTCAAGCTCACGCCAAGCATGTACGACCCATTGATTGAAGAAGTTCGCACCACCCTAAGCTCTATTCGCTCTATGGAACGCGAAGTAATGACAATCTGTGTCAAGAAAGTTGGCATTGATCGCAAGGAATTTATTCGCAGCTTCCAAGGTAATGAAGCGAACCTGAAATGGGGCGACGAGCTACTCAAAAAGCACCCTAGGCTAGCCGACTTCAGCGATGTCATTCGTCGTCTTCAAAACAAGATTGCCTATATCGAAGAACGCCAAGACCTAACGATTTCTGATATTAAAGAAATCAACCGTCGCGTTTCTATCGGTGAAGCCCGCGCCCGTCGCGCCAAGAAAGAAATGGTCGAGGCCAACCTGCGTTTGGTTATCTCGATTGCGAAAAAATATACCAACCGCGGCCTGCAGTTCCTCGATCTAATCCAGGAAGGCAATATCGGTCTCATGAAAGCGGTAGACAAGTTTGAATACCGTCGCGGCTACAAGTTCTCCACCTACGCAACCTGGTGGATACGTCAGGCAATTACCCGCTCTATTGCTGACCAAGCGCGCACTATTCGTATTCCGGTACACATGATTGAAACGATTAATAAACTCAATCGTATCTCTCGGCAAATGCTTCAGGAAATGGGTCGCGAACCCACCCCTGAAGAACTTGGCGAGCGCATGGAAATGCCTGAAGACAAAGTGCGTAAAGTACTTAAAATCGCAAAAGAGCCTATCTCGATGGAAACACCCATCGGCGACGATGAAGATTCACATTTGGGTGACTTTATTGAAGATGGCACCATCTCTTCACCGATTGAGTCTGCCACTGGCGAAGGTTTGCGTGAAGCCACTAAAGACGTACTTTCCGGCCTTACCGCACGCGAAGCAAAAGTATTGCGGATGCGTTTTGGTATCGATATGAACACCGACCACACCCTTGAAGAGGTTGGTAAACAGTTTGACGTTACCCGCGAGCGTATTCGTCAGATCGAAGCCAAGGCATTGCGCAAATTGCGTCATCCAACACGCTCAGATCATCTGCGCAGCTTCCTGGACGAGTAGAGCACAGCAGAGACAAACCGAGCTTGCCACCGGCCTTTTAGGCCGGTGGCAAGCTCGGCTCACAATATTTAGACGGAAATTTTACGATGCTAGCGAACACTGCACGCCAGCTATGCAACGCACGTTTTGTTATTGTTTTACTGGGCCTAATCGCCGGCTGCCAATCTCCACCACCTCCGCAGCATCCAAATCCTACTGCACAAGCAATCTTAACTACCCAAGCCAAAACCATCAGTGTTTCGCATGCACAGCAATTACTGCACTCTCAGCAATTCGAAGCAGCTGAAATTGATTTCAAAGCCATACTCAAAACCAGCAGCGATCGCAATGTCATTCAGCAAGCCCTGGCTGGACTTACGCTGACCTATCTACACCCAGATAGCCCGCTCCTAGATATCACCTTGGCAACCGCCACTATGGACCGCCTCTACCAGCAGATGATGCGCTGGCCACAAAGCCAGCCCAACCTAGATCTACTGTTCTTCAGCGTGAAACTCTACCTAGAGCAAAGACTGACCTTAAACCGAGAGGTTGCCCTACGAGAAAAGGCCGAGGCCAAGCAACAGCAACTTTTAAACGAAGCGCTTACCCTGCAACGGACTATTGAAAAACTACGCCAATTAACACTGCAGTAGCGCCCGCCAATACTCAGACACTGCGCTCAAGATAGGCGCCCAACAAACCCCGCAAATTGGCAATATCTTCCTCTGATTGAGCCATCAACACCGGCACTGTACGCCAATGTTCGGTGCGTAAATGCGCCACCAAACGGCCGACCTGACCACTATCGCTATGGGGGCCCATTACAATTAATTGCCACGGCAGCTCGGTTAGTAACTCAGCGACCCGCGTTAAATCACCACTATGATAAGTGTTCCAATGTTCGGCACCGGGAAGCCGCTCAATAACTTGAGCCAGGGTATCGCCCTCCTCGATAAGCAGCATATTGCCCACCGCCGTTGCCGGCAGTAAATCTCGCACTACCGCAGTCAGCTCATCACTTGCCACCGGCTTCACTAAATAGCCGCTGGCACCCAGCAACAAGCCCAGATCATGCTCATTCAACATCGACAACATCAGCACCGGCACACTTCCCAGCACCGCATCACCGCGCAAGCTGTGCAACACCTGCCAGCCATCTAAACCCGGCATCATCACATCTAGCACCACCAAATCAGGCCGATGCTCTCTAGCCATGACCAAGCCTTCCGCGCCCGACGACGCGGTGCGAACTCGGTAACCTTCGCGACTCAAGACTCGGTGACTTAAATCTAAGGCCGCCAAGTCATCATCAATCACTAAAATATCGCCGCTGGCATTTTTCTTCAAAGCCGCCAAACTGCCATCACCAGCACCCAGCGGCAGCGTGAGCCTAAATGAAGACCCCGCACCCAGCTCACTGCTGGCAGTAATATTGCCGCCCATAAGCTCTGCAAATTTCCGTGAGATCGTTAATCCCAAACCCGAGCCACCATACTGTTTGGTGGTCGACAGATCGGCCTGAACAAAGGCGTCAAACACACGCCCCAGCTGATCTTCACTCATACCTATGCCAGTGTCTTTCACCTCTGCAACTAGATAATCACCGTCCTCTTCGGTCTGCTCAGACACCGTAAGATAAATATCCCCAGACCGCGTAAATTTGGCCGCATTACTTAGCAGATTCAATAAAATCTGTCGCAGACGAGTGACATCAGTACGAATACGGGCATTCTGCAATTCAAAGTGGCAGTGCAGAGTATTGCCATTTTTTGCCATTAAGGGCGCGACGGTCCCCTCTACGTCACCCAGCACCGTCTCTATAGCAACATCTTCCCAAAACACCGCCATATGCCCGGATTCAATTTTAGAAATATCCAAGACATCATTAATCAAGGTCAGCAGATGCTTGCCCGCCAATTGAATTTTCTCAAGATCCGGCTGTAAATCGCCTACTGAGAGCTGCTCTTCTTCGGCAATTTCCTCCAATAACATTTCTGAATACCCAATAATGGCATTCATTGGGGTACGCAACTCGTGGCTCATATTCGCCAGAAAGCCGCTCTTCGCCTGATTGGCCGCATCCGCTCGTCGACTGGCTTCACGCACCCGACCCATCGCTTGGCGCAGACTGGATGCCATATCATTAAAGGAGTTCGCCAGCTGACCAAATTCATCGTGGCCCATGTCGGCAATGCTGTAATCAAAATTACCACGGCTCCATTCAGAGGTACCCTTTTGCAACTGTCGAATCGCACGTCGGGTATACCGGGTCATGTAATACCCAAGTACAAAGGTGGTAATTAGCGCTAATAAGAACACCCCCAATGCGACCTTGTTAGTCATGCTAACAACCTCGCGGAGTCTCACGTTTATTTCATCTGAACGCGTTAGCAAATACCATTCGTTGGCACTAATACGCGAACTTAAAGCTTCGTACTCTCGCTGTAATTCTTCGCCACGCGGCCCATCATTAGATTGCAGAAAATCACGCCAATGCTGCAGCAATAGCGCCGCCTCTAGCGGCTCGTAACGCCCCGCCTCCAAATACTCTTGTAGGTCGCCATTCAACTCCTGCTCCAGCGCCACCAAAGCATCAATGCCGCGCAACAACTCCTTGCGCTCCTGCCCCGTGATACCACTTTGCGAGCCCGAATCCGCCAAGGCATCAACCACCAGTATTTTCCGCTGGGAGCTATACATGCGTTGACTAAAATCATTCAACTCAGATTGAGTGCGAATAACATGTTGCAGTAGCCACACATTGCGCCGCCTAGTGTCATTCCCCCACACCTGAATCAATACACTGCCGAGTGACAGCACCAGAATGGCGACAAACGAGAAAGTTAAGCGACGGGTAAAACTCATTCAGGAGTACCAAGCAGATGTTCAATTTTCCCTAATAACCTCGGCAAATCGACCGGCTTAGTATCGTAATCATCGCAACCCGCCAAGAGCGCCCGCTGACGATCATCAGCCATGGCATGTGCGGTTAAAGCGATAATAGGAATCGTCTGCAGTACATCATGGCTCTTCATTTCTCTTGCAACCTGCCAGCCATCCTTAACCGGCAAACTCATATCTAATAGCATCAAATCAGGTTTAGCCTGCAGCAAGCACATGTCGATCCCCTGCTGACCATCCACCGCCAGCAATACGTCGTAGCCTTTACGCATTAAGCGCCGGCTCAACATATCGCGGTTCATTTCATTGTCTTCGACCAGCAATATTGTTGGCATTACAGCACCCATACCTTATTGACTAAATGCACTTTTCAGCACCTGCTCTAGCTCTGAACTTGTCGATGTTAGGGTCAAAATATACTGGTACTCTAGGTCTGGGCTCTGCGCCGTAATTTTTGCATAGCAAGCCACATCAAAGCCGTCGATACTCACATCCGCCAACATCGGCAGTGCCTCGCTGCTAGTAATTCGCAATTGCTCGCCGGCGCGCGCATGTAGCTCTACTGAGTACTGCTTAGACGCCGTTTGCTTACCTGCCATTAAGGTGAGATTTAAATGCATTTTAGTACTGCACAACTGCCACTGATCCGCGCTAGGCGTCAGCAGTAAATCGTAGGGAATCCCCACCCCTAAAATCTCTATCAGCTCTAAGGCATCACCCATGCCTTTTAGCGATACCGGCACACTGTCGCCAGACAGTATCTCAATAGAGGCTGCCGCCACTGTGGCCGGTGCTGCCAATATCTGGCCGCCTACCGTGCAAGACTCAATACGGCCAGCAAGATTAACATTGTGTCCAACCACGCCGTACTTAGAGCGCAGGTCTGAGCCCACATTCCCAGCGACGACATCGCCGGTATTCAAACCAATACCCATGGAAATTTCTGGTAGGCCATCAGCTAGATTACGAGCGTTAACGTCTTTTATGGCAAGCTGCATCGCCACCGCGCAGGCCAAAGCGCGATCACAATCATCTTTATCACTTAGCGGGGCGCCAAAAATCACTAGAATACCGTCGCCCACAAACTCATCGACGGTCCCTCTAAAGCGCTGAATAACCTCAGTCATCTCACCAAAATAATTATTCAACAACTTCACGCACTGCTGGGGACCTAACTGCTGACTCAATGCTGAAAACCCGCGGATATCTGCCATTAAAATGGTGACCTGGCGCAGCTCGCCACCCAGTTCCAAACCGTCGCTATCATCTAAAAGGCGCTGAACAATTTCATCTGACAAATAGCGGCCAAATATCTTGCGAATAAAGCGCTGACTTTTTTCTAACTCCGCAAGATACTCACGCTCCCGGTCTCGCCAGCCCTTAGCCTCTAACAAGGCGCTGATTCTGGCTCGCAACAAGGTCCCATTTACCGGCTTGAGCAAGTAGTCGCTGGCGCCAGCATCAATACACCTTACAGCGCCCTCCTCATCCTGCATTCCACTCACAACCACCACAGGTATACGGCGCAAAGCCTCGTCACCGCGAATAACCTGCAGAACCTCATAACCGTTCATATCCGGCATCACCAGATCAAGCAAGACTAAATCTGGCTCGGCGCTGCGCATAATCTCTAAACAGCGCTCGCCGCTCGCGGCTTCTATCACCATATAATTTTGACGCTGTAACTGATGTGCCAATAAATCACGGCTACTGTCATTGTCATCTACCACCAAAATACTAGCGGCCATATGCTCTTGATCATCGCGGATAATACCGCGCTTAAAGCTTTTGAAAATCTCTGCTATCGGGTCTGAAGCCGCCTTGTCATCATCACTTAAATCAAAGTGTTCCAAACGGCCCTGAAACAACCTCGATTGGTGGCGAATTTGGCGAATATAGTCGCAGGCTTGCTCATCGTCACAATCCTCAAGCAAGATATCGCCAAAACCATCCACCAGCCCGATAGCATTGCGCAAATCATGTCGCAATCGGGACAACTCGGTTTGAGAGTCTGCTGACAACGTGGAGACAGAGCCCAACATCTCGATCATCGTCGATGCCGCCTTAGCGATTTTCTTTACATCGGCTGTTAATTCAGCCGAATGTGAAATCACCGCCAACTCTAGCAATGCCTCAGTAAAGGCAAATACCGAGGCGAGTGGCGCCTGCAAGGACTGACGTTGATCATCCAAATACGCTTTAAAAATACGATCGCGATTACTCAAGCACGGCCTCCAACATTAAAAATGACAGCCCAGATTATTGCACTTCAACGGCAAAATAGCATACGCACAGCGATTTCTGTTAACACAGCGAGTCCAAGCACTGGCCAACCCCGCCACTGCACTCTATAATGCGCGCACGTTTTAAGGTGCGTAGATCTTCTACCGATCCCTCGCCCACAGCAATCTTATCCAGTTGCAAGAAGCACCCAACTAAATAAGAGAGCTGAAAACAGGGTAATCACTAAAAAGAACAAACACGCGCAGCGTGTGAAAGGCTGATTTATCAGCAACACGCTAGCGGTACATTGCGGCAGCGTTTAAAAATAAGGGCCTTTAGCTCAGTTGGTTAGAGCATCCGACTCATAATCGGCAGGTCCCCAGTTCAAGTCTGGGAAGGCCCACCATTTTTACTTTATTTTCAAAAGAGCGTGCTCTTGAAAGCATAGATTGGCCGGAATGGCCACGCTATGATTACAGCGAAACCACAGCTTGATCACGCACGGCCAGCCCACCTAAAACATATTCCCTTTAGAGGCGCTCCTGGCGGTTGCGGCCACTCATCACCCATTAAACTTCTGCTTACTTTGATCCAGCACTTCCAGGTGACGATAACGCCGCGAAAGTCCCATTTTCAATCATGCGTTTACTGCAACATAATTGGGTCAATCTGTTTTACAAATATTTAACTCCAATGAATATAAATCAATCGCAATTCAACACCAGTCTATCGCTCAGTAATTGCATGCCGAGTTTTCACTAAGCCCAGCATTCAACCCTGTTTGTGCCGCAGGTTATTGTAAAAATAACCATTCGGTAGATATTCGCCTTTAGCTCATAGCTATGACCGTTGTAAACAGGCGCTTTGAAAGCGGTATTGGCAATACCCCATCAAAGAACAGTCTGATAAAGTACCTATCCAATAATTGTATCTGTCGGCTCTACTTATTCAGTAGGTAGACATCACTTAAACAGGATCTGCTACGCAGAAGGTAAGGAGAAAACATGGCTCTTACTAACACATCCACCGGCCTTGATGGCCTATATCATTGGGAAAAAAACCTTCCTAACAAGGTATACCTGACCCAACCCTATGATGGCGGACAGACCATTGACTACACTTGGGCAGAAGTTGGTAAGGAAGCACGCCGCATGGCGACTTATCTCAAATCCCTCAACTACCCTGCCGGCAGCAACATCGCGCTGATATCCAAAAATTGCGCGCACTGGATTATTGCGGATCTGGCCATCTGGCTTGCAGGCCATGTCAGCGTGCCGCTCTACCCCACCTTGAATTCTGAAACGGTAAAATACATCCTCGATCATAGTGAAGCCAAACTGCTGTTTATCGGCAAGTTGGACGACTGGGATATGATGAAGGCCGGTATTCCAGCCGATATACCCAAGATCAACCTCCCGCTTTCACCCGCTCAGGAAGAACTGCCCGCAGATTGCATGAAATGGTATGACGCCATCCAGGGCGTTGAGCCCATGAGCGAAAACCCTGTACGCGGCCAAGACGAGATGGCAACCATCGTCTACACCTCGGGTAGTACCGGCCTCCCCAAAGGGGTGATGACCAGTTTCGGCGCCATTGCTGCGTCGGCCAGCTTCCTTGCCAACATAACTGACGTGAGTCCTGAATCCCGGGTTATCTCTTACCTGCCACTCGCACACGTATATGAGCGTGTGGCGATTGAGGCCAATACGCTACGTTACGGCTCACATGTATTCTTTGCAGAAGAGCTGAACACCTTTCCGGCCGACCTGCGCCGAGCACGTCCCACCTTCTTCCATTCCGTGCCTCGCCTCTGGGTAAAATTCCAGCTGGGCGTTATGGCTAAGATTGGCGAGAAAAAGTTTAACCGCCTTATGAAGCTGCCTATTATTCGCGGGATCATCAAGAAAAAGATTCTTACCCAGCTTGGGCTTGAGAACGTAAAGATTGCCGCAACAGGATCAGCACCTCTGCCTCCAAACGTCATCGCCTGGTATCGCAACCTTGGTCTTGAACTGCTTGAAGGCTATGGCATGACCGAAAACTTCGCCTATTCACATTGTTCACTGCCTGGCCGCAGTCGTGTCGGCTATGTAGGTCATTCGCAGGAAGGCGTGACCACCGAAATCGCCGATAACGGCGAGATTCTGATAAAGAGTCCCGCTAATATGATGGGCTACTATAAGAATCCTGAAAAAACCGCCGAAGACCTTACCGAAGATGGCTTCTTAAAAACCGGAGACATGGGCGAGCTTGATGAAGATGGTCGTCTGAAAATTACCGGTCGTGTAAAGGAGCTGTTCAAAACCAGCAAGGGTAAATACGTTGCTCCTGTGCCAATCGAGAACAAGCTTTGCGCCCACCGCAATATCGAAGTGGTCTGTATAGCCGGTGCCAACCAAACGCAACCCTATGGACTGGTGCTGCTCTCTGAAGATGATCTTGCCGCCCGCGCTAAAGGTAATCTTGATGAAGCAGCCCTAACCGAGGAATTCACCAAGCTACTTACGGAAGTAAATGCCACCCTCGACCCACATGAGCATGTGAAATTCCTCCTTGTCGTCAAGGATACTTGGTCTATCGAAAATGGCTTCCTGACCCCAACCATGAAGATCAAGCGCAATATTATTGAAGACCACTACGCACCCAATATCGACGCGTGGTACGGCGCTAAGAAAAAGGTCATCTGGGAAAGTTAACTTTAGAGATACCTAAAAAGTGATCTCGCCCGGATTTAAGGGACATCAAAAGCTACGCCAATAAAGGTTTCCTATATGGAGTACACATATAGGAAACCTCGCAATCAAACTTACACCCTGCAAGACGATCTCGCCGCCAGCTCAGTCTGAACTGGCGCATGAGATCAGCGTCACCCCTTATGAAAAACCTTTCAAGTGCGCATCACCGCTATACCCAGTAGCGAGACCTTGTCGGTGACCCTCTTCAAATCTCTATTAGGACGCTAACGCTAAACCTGCGCCGACTATAGCTTTATAGGCCCTCTTTAAGGCCAGTGGCTATCTGGAGCCACCATTATCAGAGCAACTCGGCCTGTTATGGCGTGGACGCAAAAGCGCGTGTTCCGCCTATACTTAAGAAGTCGCTCACGCTTATGTGTACACTCCCCCGCTTGCGACGCTATTTTTAAGGTCCGCGCCCCCACGCCACGAGAAGTAAACCAATGCTAAACCCCGAAAAACCAAGCCTGCCGCGCGCGCTAATCGTTGCCGTGCAATTAGACAATGTTAGCGACGTTGAATTTGAGTCTTCATTGGCTGAATTGGGTGATCTGGCAAAGACCTTAGGACTGCAGGTGGTGGGTAAATTTACCCAAAAGCGTTCGTCTTTCGACTCCACGGCGTATATGGGTGTGGGTAAGCGTGAGGAAATACGCCAATTCTTGGAAGACCAGCAAGATGGTGAGGTGGAGTATATTCTTGTCGACCATGAAATCTCGCCATCGCAGGCACTCAACCTAGAAAATGAGGTTGCTTGTGAGGTGATGGATCGCACGGTGGTCATACTCGAGATTTTTCATCGCAATGCCCGCTCACACGCCGCGCGGGTGCAGGTGGAGATTGCGCGCTTGACCTATATGGCACCGCGCCTGCGTGAGGCGGCCAAGCGCGCCGGCCCACTTGGCAGGCAGCGCAGTGGCACCGGCGGTCGCGGCACCGGGCAGTCGCGCAGCCAAATGGATAGTCGCAAGGTTCGCGACCGGATTGCCGAGCTCCAAAAAGAGATTGATGCCATGGAAGCGAGACGCGACACCCAGCGGTCTCGGCGTCAAGAACAATCAGGGCTAGAGCAGGTGGCGCTGGTTGGTTATACCAACGCCGGCAAATCTACCTTGATGCGCGCATTGACCGGCAGTGACGAGTTAGTGGCCAACCAATTATTTGCTACCCTAGACACCAAGGTACGCACCTTGTACCCAGAAAGTGTACCGCGGGTATTAGTGAGCGACACCGTTGGTTTTATCAAGAATTTACCCCACGGCTTGGTTGCCTCATTCAAGTCAACTTTGGACGAAGCCCTTAGCGCATCACTGCTGCTGCATATTATTGACGCCGGCGACCCCGGCTTTGAGATGCAAATTGAAGTGACCGACAAAGTATTGGCCGAAATTGGCGCCGATAGCGTGCCGCGCATTCGGGTGTTTAATAAAATTGACTATCTGCAAGATGAAGCCGCACAAGCACAGCGCAGCGAAGAGCTGCAAGCCAAGTATCCCGGCTGCATTGTTCTTAGCGCGCACCGCAAGGACGATATAACAGCGCTGCATCAGGCCGTTGTGCATGTTTTCCAACAGCAGCTAATTGAATCGGAAATCTTTTTACCCTGGTCGGCTCAGGAATTACGCGGCGAAATCTTTGCCTCTAGCGAAGTACTTGAAGAGCGCGCCGACAGCGATGGTGCTTTTTTCCGCTTCCGCGCTGCACCTGATGTGGTCGCAAGACTATCTGAGCTTGCCGCAGACGCCTAATGAAGTCGCACCACTGCCGCCAGAACCAAGCCTTAATTCAAGTTGAGCTGGGGCTTCTAGTGGTATTTGGTCAGCTATTTTATCGCCGTATATCTTCCCACTTAAAAGCGTAAGCCCCGCCAGAAGATCTGGAGCTTACTCAACCCTTTTTAGACACTATCGCTAGCCAAGGTTGCTGCTCTCTAGGCAGTCCTTTGGGCCGGTAGTAATGAGACAGCAGCTCAAAACCCGCATCTTGCAAATACCTGCTCGCGACATCAAGTTCCATAAAGTGGCCATATCGCTCGCCAGACCAGCCTTCATCCCTACCCCGCGGATTAGAGCTAAACAAGATACCACCAACTCTCAAGCTTGCATGTAATTCAGCAAGGACACGAGGCAGTTCCTGACTGGGTATATGGAACAGCGATGCATTGGCAAATACGGCGTCAAAAGCCAGTGGCGGTAAATCTAGGGATAGGAAGTCCTGACAGAGAATTTCACAGCCACTGTGCTGTCTGGCCATATCACAGAACTGTGCGCTGCCATCTAGCCCCACGGGACGATGGCCTAGGGATTTAAAATAGCCAACATCACGACCGGGGCCGCAGCCAAAATCCAAAACATCCAGACGCTCATCCGGTTCAAACTGGGATAACAAAGCACGGTAATTTTGCGACACATCGTGATCTTTAGTGCCCTCCCAAAACGATTGGGCCCTGGTATCGTAATGACCCACAGTAGTCTTTTCGATATGCTCAAGCTGCTCAGTAGACAATTGATTTGGCATTAGACTTAGTCTTTCTTTTCAATGGTGATTGAGAGATTCTTCGTGGAACCGGCATACCATTTTTGCACATATAGCGAGCCGACTATCGGTGCCTGGCCATCAACTGGAACTTCCTTATAACGCACGCTGTTTTTGGTTTCTTTTTCAAACTCAAAATTGACGGTAATAGACGACATAAAAATTCCTGCAAAACGAAGTGGGTATATGGAGACCGCTATTGTGGGGGCTCAGCAGCGGCTTAACAACAAGGTCCTCACAGTGCGCGGGACAGCACAGCATGCAAAGCTAAGCAGGCACATTTAAGTTTTGAGTACGCTAAAGTCGAGAAGCCCTAATTGGGTCAGCGCTATTGGCCAGCAGCTCACACGATATCCATGAGCTGGCAGAAGAGGCAAAGCTTAGGTTTTGTACCAAGCCATCATTTGGCTATTTGTGAAGACAGACCTTTTGTCACATGTTCGCGAAAAGCCATCGCTGCATTTGAAACGTGCTTTCCTTTGGGTAATACCCAATACCAGCTATTGGGTATTGGGAAGTCTTTTACTGGTAGCTCGATAAGATTACCCAGAGCCATATGACTTAGGGCATGCTGACTAATAATGGAGATACCCAAACCCGCCATCACCGATTCTTTTATCGCTTCGTTGCTAGCAATGGTAATTGGGCTTTGCATTTCCATCCCATTTTGTCTGAAAAAAGCTTCAATGGCATATCGGGTGCCCGAGCCTTTTTCGCGCATCAGTAAACGCTCACCATGGAGCTCACTCCATAAGATAGATTGTTTATCTTTTAGGCGGTGATCTTGCTTTGCTATTACCACTAGAGGGTTTTTGGTTATGAAATCAGTGGTGATATCTAACTCTCTCGGCGGGTTACTAAATACATACAAGTCATCTAGATTCTGCTTTAAGCGCTGAATGATTTCGGCGCGATTACCTACTTGAAATTCAGGCTCAATATTAGGATATGCCTGGCAAAACTCCCCAAGTAAATTTGGAATCAGATACTTAGCCGTCGTCACAACGCTAATTTTTAAACGCCCTACAGATAAGCCGGCCCTTGCTGCCAGAGCCATCTCCAAGTTATCCATAACATCAAACATAGAGCGTGTTGCGTCAAGCACCTCACGACCGGTATCGGTTAAATAGAGTTTTTTGGAGACCAGTTCGAATAATTGACAATCCAATGCCTGAGCTAACTTTGCGATTTGCGTCGACACGGTTGGCTGAGCGAGATGCAATGCCTGCGCCGCCAAGGTAACACTGGAGTATTCGGCCACCGCCATAAAAATCTCAAGCTGGCGAAAGGTAGTTTGCCTCGTATGTAAACGACGGGTCCAAGTCATATATCTACTAAAGCCTATGCATAAAAACAATGTAATCTATTATTAACTATGGAATATATCATTACAATCTTATCTGACTTAACTAAGCCCTTAAGTGCTAGCCATCGCTAGGCTCGGCTCGCCTTCAGGATCTTAGCTCAGTGCGCAAGGCCGCATTAGATGACTACATGCTCTTGCTACAAACATTAATGATGGAGTTTTTATGACGCACCCTATTGTTCCTATCACAGTCGCTTTTGGTGACGGTATTGGCCCTGAGATTATGGAAGCAACCCTGAAGGTCTTAGACGCCGCCGGGGCGAAAATCGCACCTGAAGCTATAGAAATAGGCGAAAAAGTCTATTTGAGCGGACAAACAAACGGCATTCAAGCGAGCTCGTGGGAGTCGCTGAGGAGAACTAAGGTTTTCCTAAAAGCGCCCATCACCACCCCGCAAGGTGGCGGCTATAAAAGCCTAAACGTCAGCATGCGCAAAGCGCTGGGTCTATACGCCAATATTCGCCCATGCATCTCCTACGCGCCCTTTGTAAAAACCAAGCACCCGATTATGGATTTGGTGATAGTGCGAGAAAACGAAGAAGATTTGTATGCCGGTATTGAACATAGACAGACTGAGGACGTTTATCAGTGCCTAAAGCTCATTACGCGACCTGGTTGTGAGCGCATTGTCCGCTATGCCTTCGAATACGCAAAGCAGCAAAACCGTAAGCGAGTAACCTGCTTTGTTAAAGACAATATCATGAAGCTGACCGACGGCCTGTTTCATCAAATCTTTAACGATATCGCCGCAGAGTACCCCGACATTCAGCATGACAGCATGATTGTCGACATTGGCGCTGCCAGAATCGCCGATACGCCAGAGGATTTCGATGTTCTCGTTATGCCAAATCTCTATGGTGACATCATTTCTGACATCGCAGCTCAAATTGCAGGGTCAGTAGGCATGGCTGGTTCAGCAAATATTGGCGACCAATGTGCCATGTTTGAGGCAATTCATGGCTCAGCGCCTGATATTTCCGGAAAAAATATCGCCAACCCGTCGGCCTTATTGCACGGCGCCATTCAGATGCTGGTGCATATCGGCCAAAATGATATTGCTGAAAAAATTCACCACGCTTGGCTAGCCACACTTGAGCAGGGCTTTCATACCGCCGATATTTATGAGGAAGGTAGGAGCAAAGTGTTATTGGGCACCGCCGAGTTTGCCAATGCCGTCATTGCCAATTTAGGTCAATCACCAAAGCAACTTAAAGCCCCTTCATATGAGGGCAGCAAACCCCTCAAATTACCGGTAGTTGGATACAAGAAACCCTGCGAAAAAGAGTTAGTTGGAATTGATATCTTTCTGCAATGGCAGGACGGCATACCCAAGACGCTCGGCGATAAACTCGTGAGGCATGGCACATCGGAACTGGAGTTAAAGTTAATTACTAATCGCGGCGTGAAGGTATGGCCCGACGGCTTCCCTGAAACCTATTGTGTGGACCATTGGCGCTGCCGCTTTATGTCCCCCACCATGCAATTAAGCTTTGATGAAATACTTAATGTCCAATCGCGTCTTCATGAAGCGGGGTTTGACGTCGTCAAAACCGAGAATCTCTATAACTTTAATGGTCAACCGGGGTATGCCGCAGTGCATGGTTAAGTTGCTCAGTAGACCATTTCAACAGAAAAACTTTTTATAGAAGAGCCTCTATAAGAAATCAACAGGCTCTCAAGTCACTGCATATGCAAGATTTGAGAGCTTTAACATCATTAGCCTCAATAATTACACCTACTTTGAGTTAACTACAAACCCAGCCCAGACGCCTGGATAAGACGCCTAGACCGCAAAGTAAATATGTTGCTTTACGCAGCCCATGGAAGTAACGTGTATTTCAAATAAAAATGCTTAAGCTAGGCTTCCAAGTTGTCATCACAGGCTTTCCACACACATTATAAAAATGACGTGAGATCATACTCATAGAGAGTTGTGAAATTAGCCAAGGGTGAACTCCAAATGCTAAAAACCAGAAAATTAAGTATTTATTTTCTGCTTATAAACGATCTCACCCGATAGAAATTTATATCTGTAAATATTAGCCCGCACAGAATATAAATATCATGAGTCAAATAATAATATAAAAATATCTTAAATTAAAGACGAGATTATTAGTAAACGAGTATTAGCATCGCCCGACACCACTAATCTTGCGTTAATTCAAACAGCCAAATAACGAGCATGCAATGAAGACATCATTTTCAAGAATATCGGAAAGTTCAGCCGACGACTGGAAGCTGATCATGAACGAACAGCTAAGGTATATCTCAAAATTACCCGATCGCATTTTAACTCACTTAGAACTATTGAGGGGCGACTACGGCGGCTTCCCTATAGATCGATTAGAGCACTGCTTACAAACTGCGAACCTGGCAGCAGAAGCAGGTGAGGACGAGGAATATATTGTTTGCGCCTTGCTGCACGATATCGGGGACACACTGGGCAGTGCCAATCACGCAGATGTGTCGGCGGCTATTTTACAGCCCTTTGTAAGTGAGGCGAATCATTGGATGATAAAGCATCACGCCATATTCCAAGGCTATAATTTCTTTCACCTACTAGGTATGGATCGCAATATGCGCGACCAATACCGAGACTGCGAACACTTTGACCGCACCGCCAAATTTATTGAAATGTATGATAATCCGGCCTTTGACAACAAGGCCCCTAAAATCCCCTTGGCGTCATTTGAACCTATGATAAGAAGAGTATTCTGCGAGCCAAAGAACAGCATGTACAAAAAAGCTTTTGGTTTTGAATAGCAAAAAAGAATAACAATACGTTGACAAACTCAGTATTTAAATAACTTAGACCGCGTCTCAGGCGGCAGGAAATCGCTTTTACACTGCTTATTATTTTGCAACGACCAACAGGGGAATGTGATGAGGGATATCAATACCATCGATGTTGACGTGGTCATCGTCGGCGCCGGATTCGCGGGCATGTATCAATTAGTGCAAATGCGACGCGCTGGGCTATCTGCGGTGGTGCTCGAGACAGCCGATGACGTTGGCGGCACTTGGTACTGGAATCGCTACCCCGGCGCCCGCTGCGACATTCTGACGGTCGACTATTCCTACAGCTGGGACCCCGAACTTGAGAAAGATTGGATCTGGTCAGAACGCTATGCGACCCAGCCGGAGATTCTCCGTTACGCACAATTCGTCGCCGACAAGCACGACCTCCGCCGCGACATTCGCTTCAACACCAAGGTGACCTCGGCGCAGTGGAATAGCGATGCCAAACGCTGGCGCATTCATACTGACAGCGGCAATGATGTCACCGCGCAGTTCTACGTGATGGCGACCGGCTGCCTGTCGATGCCCAAGGTTCCCGATATTGAGGGCACTGACCGCTTCAATGGCGAGGTCTACTTCACCAATAGCTGGCCCCACGACGGCGTCGACTTTAGCGGCAAGCGCGTCGCCGTGATTGGCACTGGTTCGTCTGGTATTCAATCAATCCCGATTATCGCATCACAGGCCGATCAGCTCACGGTATTCCAGCGGACGCCCAACTTCTCGGTCCCTGCACATAACGGCCCGATAGCCGACGAGCGACTCGTCGCGTATCGCCAAGATCCTGCGGCCTACCGCGAGGAAGCCCGTCACTCCGGCATAGGCGTGCCCACCACGCCGGCTGATGTCAGCGCCCTTGAAGTATCACCGCAAGAACGTGAGGCGACCTACGAAGAGGTCTGGCAACGCGGTGAGCTCGCTCACCTACTAGAGCCTTATAACGACTTAAGAATCAGCGCCGAATCGAACGACACGATACGCTGCTTTATCCACAATAAGATCCGCGAGATCGTAAAAGACCCCGAGGTCGCCGAGCTGCTGTGCCCCACCAACCATTACTTTGCCACCAAGCGCCCCTGCCTAGACTCTGGCTACTACGCCACCTACAACTTGCCGCAGGTTCGCCTCGTGGATTTGCAGAAGCAGCCTATTGAGACCATCACCGAGTCCGGCATCAACATTGTGAACCCCGCAATTAGCGCCAAGGAAAAGACCGAGTCGATGGCCTTCGATGCCATTGTCTTTGCCACCGGCTTTGATGCAATGACCGGCGCAATCGTCGGTGTCGACATCACCGGTCGCAACGGTGAATCACTTCGGGACGCTTGGGCGCATGGCCCGCAGACCTATCTCGGGCTAATGACCGTCGGCTTCCCTAATCTGTTTATGATCACCGGTCCGGGCAGCCCGTCGGTGCTGTCCAATATGATGGTATCGATAGAGCAGCACGTCGATCTGATCACTGACACCATCAAGCACCTTCGCGCCAACGGTGTCGACACTATCGAGCCGACGGAGCTAGCGCAAAGACGGTGGGTGCAGCACAGCAACGAGATCGCCGATTTGACCCTGCTACCCACGGCAAACTCCTGGTATATGGGTGCCAATGTGCCGGGTAAGCCGCAGGTCTTCCTGCCCTACCCCGGCGGCGTCGGCGAATACCGCAAGATTTGTGAAGAGATGGTGACGCGGGGCTACCTGGGGTTTGCGCTCACCGGTGCAGATGGAACGCAAAGCAACGATGGTGTCATCCGGCCCTTGAAGCCTGACGTGCAAGAGCTGCTATCAATCATGGCGGAGATGGCACTCCCGCCACTAGAAACCATGGGCGTGGAGGGTGCTCGGGCATTTATGGAAGCCTCCGGAGCGAATATGCCACCCGGCCCCGATGTCGGGGAGATCATCGACGGCACGCTGCCGGGCGCTGACGGCACACCGCTGGCCTACCGCCTATATCGGCCGGCAACTGCCGGACCGCACCCAATGGTCGCCTATTATCACGGTGGTGGCTGGGTAGTGGGCAGCGCCACCTCAGACGATCCCCTGTGTCGCTACCTGTGTGTTAAATCCGACTCGATCATTATATCGGTAAACTACCGCCACGCCCCTGAGGCGCGTTTCCCAGCCGCAGCCGATGACGGCCTGGCCGCGGCAAACTGGATTAGCGACCACGCCGAAGAACTCGGTGGTAAGCCCGGGCAACTATCCGTCGCCGGATGGAGCGCCGGTGCAAATATCGCGGCAGTGACCACGCAGCAGGCAAAGTTGGCTGGGGCGCCCGTAATTACCGGCCAGGTACTCTTAAACCCAGCCACCGACGCGAGTACCGTGCGCCAGTCGCATATCGACAACGCCGAGGGCTATGTACTGACGACGTCCCTTATGAACTGGTTCTGTGATCAGTACTGCGACCCAGCTGACCGTATCAATCCAAAGGCATCTCCACTGCTTGCCGACACCCTGTCAGGCCTGCCGCCGACACTGGTAATCACCTGTGAGTTCGATCCGCTGCGTGATGAGGGTGACGCCTACGCCGAGGCTCTGGCCGCCGCCGGCGTTCAGGTACAACACCTGCAGTGTCCCGGCCAGACCCACACCGCAATCCCCGCTGTCGATGCCATGGTGACATCAGAGTATGCCCGAGTGGCGATGGCCGATGCACTGCGCAGGTTTTCTAGCGCAGTAGTCGTTCATCACTAAGACTGGTATTACAACCGCGACGGAGATCACTAGCGTTAAAAAGGGCCGCGGGAGTTGTGGAGACTCCCGCTGTTTTTAACCGTTAATCAGCGATGTAAAGCGTAGCTATAACTTGCCACCTTATGTGTTCATAGATACGGAGATCAAATACATGGAAGAAGAATGCGGCCTTAACTCTGTCACGACTACAAGTCTAGCCGAGACTGAGGAAACTTCATTTTCGCCATGGGTAAAAGCTATGGGACTGACAGAGCTAACTCTTGGAGAGAACAGCGCATCAGGCCTGCTTCCTCAAGATAGCAGTTTACAGCGAGCTAATGGCGCCATTTGCGGCCAGGCAATAATGGCAGCCATAGACACAATAGTGGCACTGGCTATTTCAACTGGAGAGAAAGTATCAAAAGGTACAGCACGCCAGAATACGCAATTCCTCAGGCCTGCAATAGGCGAAGACCTCCGCATTGAGTCGAACGTCATAAAATTCGGACGGACGATAGCTTACGCCGAAACCCACGTATATTTTGCCAAGTCAGGCAAACTAGTAGCACACTCTACAAATGAGTTCGTTTATTGACCGCGTAATAAGACGGCTATCAATACTATTATTGTAAGTAAACTGCTGCGCCGCTATATAATGGTCTCGATCTAAACTTACTTGAAACACGTATTGCGTCATAGTCTTGGCCATCACACCGCCATCCACGTCACTTGCTCAGGAAATCTCTTTTGATACTCAATAAAACCAAGCCTCACATCATCATTGTCGGCGCCAATTTCTCTGGCCTTACTGCCGCCAGCAAACTGAGTAAATCTTATGAGGTGACCGTTATTGACCCCACTGAGAATTTTCAATGGACTCCCAATATCCACGAAATTTTGTCAGACGTGAAAAAGCAGACCAGTCTGAGTTTAAGCCTAGAAACCATGATATCAAGACTGGGACATCGCTTTGTTAATAGGGCCGTAAGCGCCATTGACGGCAAAATGCAAACCGTCACCCTCGATGACCAGCAAACCCTAAACTACGATGTACTGTTGATTGCATCTGGTCATGCGCGGTCTAACTATGGCATTAAAGGCGCCGACGAATACGCCCGCGGATTTCGCACTGCTGATAATGTTATACAAGTACATCGCGATATTACTGCGGCGATAGACAGCGGAAAACGCGCTATTAACATCAATATTATTGGCGGTGGATTTACCGGTGTAGAAGTATTGGGCGAGCTATTACGCAAATATTCTGGTGACAAACGCCTGCATATAAACGTCATCGACAGCGCGCCAAGATTGATACAAGCGCTGCCAGAAAAACTATCATCCGATATTGTAGAGCGATGTAAAAACCATCAGATTAGTTTTCACTTTAATAAAAAAATTACGGAAGTGAAAAAAGATAGCATTGCCTTCAGCGACCACGAATCCCTTGATTCAGATATCACCATTTGGTCAGCAGGCACCAAGCTGCCTGACTATCTTGACAAGATTGATACCGAGAAAAGTGCCAATGGCCTAGCAGTGAATACCTATTTGCAAGCCAAAAGCTTCAGTAATATTTTTGTTGCCGGTGATTCTGCGACGTATCCAAAACCACTTCCCAAGCAAGCAAGCATTGCCATGGACATGGGTGGCCATGCCGCCGCTAACATTGTGAGATTTTGTGCAGGCAAAGCCTTAAAACCGTTTAAAGTCAGCGCAACACCCGTGCTGCTATCACTAGGTGATATCAATACTTACTTTATTCAAGGCAAGCTAGTGTTAGCAAGCCCCATGCTTGCTGCAGCCAAAGAAGCGGTATATCAGGTTTATATGGCAAGGCTGTCGACCCTATTGCCCTTGGAGCAAAGCTGTTCAAGTCTGGCTAGCAGAGTCACCCTATCCGCTGAAAAACTGTTACTTGCGGAAGTTTTTAAGTTGAGACCTAAGGTGCTACTACAGCGCAGTAAAATTTTATAGGGTTTCACTCAGCTCATATCAACTACAGCCAAGTTCATTTTATCCCACTGGGCTAATAGCAAGGCGCGACGGCCTTCGTCATCTGCCGGTATATCCGCCGCAGCTACTCGCCAAAAGCGCAGCCGCACCGTGGTATCCATCCAAGCGCCATTAAAGAGTTTGGCAAAGCTGGCAGAACCTTCAAAACCTGTGTGCGCACAAAATAATAGGTCTTTCTGTGGCGCACCGCGCATCAACGCTAAGGCTCCCGCAGGCCTAGGGGGCAAAATACTCGTCAAGCGCTCGGCGCGCTGCAAAGCGTCACTATTTCCGCTTGTCGCCAATGAGCGAATAATGCGCTGACGCTTTTGCGGCGAAAAGCGCGTGCCCTCAATATAAATCACCAAGCTTTCACGCTCGCTAGCCTCCGCTGCCAAGCGCTCTAAAGAACGCAATTCAGCGCTCATATCTTCGGCAACACGATCTAGGAAAACATTCGGCAAACGGTTACCGACAATATCTAAACAAGGATCTAAGAGCAGCTCTTTCTTCAGGACATAGCGAACTTGAAAACCGCGGGGAATGGCGTAAAACGACATAGGTAGAACGGTGTCGCCAATACTGCTGTGGCGGGGCAAAAGAATCGCGCCGGGGCCGGCTAGCGACGCCTGTCCTTCAATCACAAAGTTAAGACGAAATAGCTTTTCTGCCGCAAACTTAAGTGTATCGGCCCACCAAAACTGTAAACGGCTATTGGCATTTAAGTAATCTTTACCACCCCCGCTAGGGAGATGGCATTTTAGCCACAAGTAAAAACTGGCCACAACTCCTGCACATTCACAGGCCAAGTACACCGTGATAAAACACAAGCAGCGCGTGGCCGACTGCGCACTCTTAAAAAGGAGACCTAATAAAAAACTGATGGGCAGCCATAAAAAGGCTGAAGCCACCATAAACATCGAAGCAGTGAAAAGCAGCGGTATCGATACCAGCCTGCGCCACAAAGGATTATTCATTTTCATAACAATGCTTGATCCGAAATCCCACAACAAGGAAAGTAAAGCCTTCAATTGGCCGCTTTCTTTTTGTTCGAATAATAAGTCAAAGCCAAGTATACGAAAAGCTGTCGGATTAGATTTATGCCTCAATCCGCGGAAGATTTCTCGCTCTCTGGTTCAGCTAGCGCAAAAGCAATCAGAGAATCACCCATCTCGCGCTGGTACATATGATGTCCACCTGCGGCGATGACGACGTACTGCCGACCACCGCGTCGATAGGTCATTGGCGAGGCGACCGCGTCGGCCGGTAAGTCGTGTTGCCATAAGACCTTGCCACTGTCTGCGGAGAATGCGCGAAAGCGTCTATCCATGGTCGCGCCAATAAATACCAGCTTGCCTGCCGTCATCAGAGCGCCACCAAGATTCGGCGTTCCCCAGTTGATATCGAAAGGCAGCTGCACTGGCGCCATTTGGTGCACAGAACCTAGCGGACTTTGCCACTTCATTTCACCCGAAGCCAAATCTATGGCCAACAGTTTCCCCCATGGCGGAGCGCTGCAGGGAATACCCAGTGGCGACAATAAACTTTCCACCACCACGGTATAAGGTGTGCCCGCCATACTAATACGCATGGTGCGGCCAGCGGGGGGAATATGCTCGCCCTTCTCTTCACGAACCGTTGGTTTTAAATAACCCATAAAGGGCGTGGCATTCACGTTTACTACTAACTGCTGACGCTCAGGCCAGAATACCCCACCGCCCCAGTTGGCGCCGCCAAGACTGCCGGGCATCATTAACGTGGGCTGCTCCTGCAGTGCCGTAAATAGTCCATCATTATGTAAGCCCGCAATTTTTTTCCGGCAAGCGCCGCGATCCAAGGGCGTGAGACCCCAGGCATCCTCGGCGTGCAGTTGCTGCACCATAAGACGCGGCAAGGCCGGTGACGAGGGCTGAGTAGCGGACAGCTGCTCGCCAGCGACCGAACGCTGCGACACCGCGGTCTCAACAATGGGGAATAGTGGTTTGCCGGTCTCGCGATGGAAAACAAACACAAAACCCTGCTTGGTCAGTTGCACAACCGCTGGAATCATTTTGCCATCGCGACGCAGGTCAATCAGCATTGGCTGGGCCGGCGTGTCGTAATCCCAGACATCGTGATGCACAAACTGGAAATGCCAAACCATTTCACCTGTGCTGCCGCGCAGTACCACCAGAGAATTTGCATAGCGATTATCGCCCGGCCGCAGTGCGCCGTAATAATCTGGCGAGGGCGCACCAGTGGGTATAAATACGAGATCGCGCGCTTCGTCGACAGAGAGCGGCGCCCAAGCATTGGCCCCGCCCGACACCGCCACCGCGTCCTCCGGCCACTGATCCGCATTCGCCGCCTCGGCATCGACGGGTATGGGTTCGAACTGCCAACGCGGCGCGCCACTGCGCACATCGAAGGCTTTTATAGTACCGCGCGGAGTGTGGGCACGCACAAAATCCACCACCGCCGAACCGACCACAATGGTGTCATTTACAATGACCGGCGGCGACACACTACCGATATCACCGGGCACAAAACCTTCGTCGGAACTGTACAGTTTGACGGTTCCGCCATTACCAAAATCTTTACACAGGCTGCCATCTTTAGCGTTTAAAGCAATGAGGCGACGGTCGTGAGTCGCGGTTAAAATACGATGGGCGCACTGATCGGCCGGGTTTTTATGATCTGACCACCACGCTACGCCTCGACACTTAAACGGTCTTTCACCCGCAAGCGAAATACGCGGATTATAACGCCACTGCTCAACACCGGTTTCTGGGTTCAGGGCAATAACTTGATTAAATGCCGTGCAAAAAACCAAATACCCACCGGCCGCCTCGGGCAATAAAATCGGCGTGGTCTCCATTGCACTGCGAGGTAACTGTTCAGCAAATTCTTGCGCCTCACCGCTGCGATATTGCCAGGCCATCTGTAGATCCGACACATTATCGCTATTAATTTGCTGCAGCGCGGAGAAACCACTGCCGCCCTGATCGCCTCGGTAGTAGGGCCAGTCCTGCGCCGCCGCGCCCTGCGCAATTCCGGCACAAACAATCAGTAGCTGCCGCCAATACCTCATTGCGAATAAGGTTGTATATGAATGAGTGTTGGCTGGGCATCCTCAATCTGCCAACTCGGGAAGTGGGAATTACTGGTGAATACCGATCCATCCTCGGCAATTTCAATATCACGGGTAAACGTGCGCTGACGCGACATGGGATAGACCTGCCAAGTCTCGGTATCGATATCAAAACGCAAAATGGTATCTGACTGGTTGCCATTCACCCAAACTGCGCGACGCTCACGATCAACATTTAGCGCGTAGGGAATTTCACTGCGCAATGGCAATGGGTACTTGCTCAACACGCCCGAGTCGGGATCGTATTTCGCCACCAAACCATCTTGAAAGGCGACCATCCACACCTTGTTGTCAGCATCTACCCGCAGGCGGCGCGGACCATTGACCGTCACATCAATCATGGCCAATTCGCCGCTCTGGGGATCGATATAGCCGATGTCATTGGCGTACAAGCGTGCAAACCAAACTCGTCCATCAGGAGCGACGTCGATTCCATAGGGCATAGGCAAACCACTGGATTTCCGATCCACTGACGGCATGGGCCGATACTCTGGGTTGATAAAAAAGATCACTGGCAACAATTTAATCGTTAGCCACTCTTTAAAAGAGCGCGCCGGAATATCGTAGTAAGTGAAGACATTAGTCACGCGATCAAACATGGCAATCTGCGACGACAATGCCAGCGTGAACCACACTCGATCTTGGGCATCGGTGCGAATGGTATGGGGGTAAAAGCCCTTCTTCATCGGATGACGAGTAAAGGTTTTACTGTGGGGATCAAACTCCAATAATGCCCGCTGCATAGAGGGCGTAATAAATATATGGCCATCTTTTGGCGACACCGCAAAAGAGTGCACACCCACATAATTATTGACCTTGCCATAGCTTTTAAATCGATTCCCCAAAAAACCACCGAGCTCATCATTCTCGTCATGAGGCACTTTATAGACCGTGTATTCACCAGTTATTGGATTCACCTCATAAATCCGATCTTGCAGATTATCGCCGACATAAACCATGCCATTGGGGTGCAAAATAAAATCATGCATCTGCGAAAAGCCATCGCCTATCGGCCACTCGCGATAGCTCGCTGCAGCCAATTCAGCATCCCATTCACGTGGTGCGGGCAATGTGTCAAAGCTGGCGTTCAATTTAGCAAAGCCAGACGCCAAGCCTTCGGCCAAGGGTTGTTTTAAGTCGTCGGCAATACGCGCGCCGTACCCACCCATACGCTCGATAACGTCCAGCCACTCAGCGGGTGAGCGCTCAACGCGCATAAAAGGGGATGCCTGCTGATGACAGAAGGCGCAATTCAGAAAAAAGTGTTTGCGCAACTCAGGGCCACCGCCAATATCCAACTGGGAAAGCCAAACGTTGGACGGCTTTTGAGCCGCGAGTACAAGGGGATCAAACTCCCGCGCCATTTGCAGCTCGGCGAGATTATCAGCACCCGGTGAATGCAAATCTTTATAACCGGGTTTGCGCAAGCGATAACGATACATATCGCCGCCATCGGGAAAGGACACCAAACCCTGTTCATTGCTAAAGCGGGTACTTTCCAGCGCCGCGACATTGCCGACGCCATTGGGCGGGTAGCCATCATCGCTTAAATCCAGAACCGGCGCAGTGACTAGTCGCTGGGTCACCATCACGGTTGCCAGTGGCTTGCTGTCTTCACCCGTGACCAACAAGTCCATGGCCACCAGCTGGCCCGCTGGCAATAACAAGAGCCACAGGCATAGCGATTTGTTTACTAGCTTTTGCATAATGTCATCCAGCCCTAAATCAATAGTTCAAACGCAAGCTAATGCCAACGCTGCGCGGATCACCCAGAAAGGTCTGATAAGAGCCTTCACTGGAACCGACATTGGCATCAAATACCGCATGAAAGGTTGCCGGCCCAATCGCCGACGCGTACTGCTCATCGCTAAGGTTTTTTCCCCACACAGCAACATCGACACTACTGCCGCGCCAGCCGAGACGGGCATCGATAATGCCGTAGGCCGGCTCGTAATGCCGAGGATCAAGATCTGGAATATAGGCTGTAGAACCTTGGTAGCGATAAGCTAGACGGCTGTAAAGATCACCATCGAATAAAGGCTGGGTATAGCGCAGCGAGGCATTGGCCGCCAAGCTAGGCGTAAAGGGCAGCTTCTCACCGCTGAGATCACACTGGCCGAACTCATTATCAGGATCGCGACCGTAATAGCATTGGCCACCGTCATAGCTCTCATACACCACATCCAAGACCGTGGCACTGATGCTGGCGGTAAACCGATCTGACAATAACAACAGCGCTTCTATTTCTGCGCCGTCCATAATCACCTGCTCAGCGCTATTCACCACAAAACTCAAACCAATAAACGACGCGTTTTGCTGACCGTCGTAAACGGTGTGAAATATTGCCCCGTTGAGACGAGCGCGCTGATCCCAAAATTCGGCCTTCCAACCCAACTCAAAGTTTTGCACGTCTTCCGGCTCAAAGGTACGCAGCTCCGGCGGCACCGTGCCAGACTCCAAATTATAGCCACCGGCCTTAAACCCCGTTGAGTACGTTAGGTACAACATAATATCTGGGGTTGGAAAATAACTTAAACTGGCCTTGCCGGTGGTGGCCGACCAACTATCATCCGCGCTATAGGGATCGACATTGGGCGCCACAGAGCAAACCGGATTGGTATCAAAGGGCGCAGAGCAACCATTTTGCGCGGTATTGTAGGTGGCAATATAGCCCTGTTTTTCCTCATCTGAATAACGCAGACCAAGACTCAGATTCCACTTTTCACTAAGATCAAAGTCGACCTGAGCAAAGATGCCGTAGCTCGTGGTTTGTTGATCGGCGCGATAATAGCCCTCGTCACCCTCTACCCCTAATATGGGTATTTGCACAGGGAGAGGTACTGGTAGCGCCAACAAAATATTGCGCAACAATAGTGCCGTATTCCTCAACCTGATCTTCCATACGCAAAAACGGTTTATCCGAATCACCGCGCTGAAAATCATTGTAGTAATAATAAACCCCAGTCATCCATCGCAGGCTGTCACTACCTTCTGAGGCAATGCGGAACTCCTGGGAAATGGATTCACCCGCGTGCTTATCAAAATTACTGGCAATATTGATCGGCATAAGTTCGACGTTATACATATACTTTTCGGAGTCGTAGATATCATAGCTACTAATGGAGGTAAAACTGTAAGACTCGCCGCTGTATTGCACATTGAGTATCGCATCACTGGAATCTTGCTTAATAATGGGTTTTAAATTGTGCTCAACCACGTGATCAAGAGGATCATTATTACTAATATCATAGCCAGCCTGACTGATCATTTCGCGGGTGCGCTCACTGTAGTAAACGTCAGCCCCCATGGCGTTCATATCACGTTCCAACCAACCGGCTATCAAGCGTGCCGTCCATCTATCAGAAAAATCGTATTGCAGCTGGCCGCGCAGCGCGATGTCATCTAAATCTCCGCTATCAGGACCACTGAGATTTTTCGTTAAGTTTCCGCGACGGCTAGTGCTGCCACTTAATCTACCTGCCAACTTTTCGCTTAAAGGTCCGCTAATATAGCCTTTGACTTGATGGAGATCATCACTGGCATAGGTGAATTCCAGCATCGTCTCAAGTTCGCGGCTGGGTCTTGCCGAGGACACCGCAATCAATCCCGCCGAGGCATTCTTACCGTATAGGGTGCTCTGCGGCCCCTTCAATACTTCAATGGATTGCACGTCAACAATATCGCCTAAACCAATACCCGAGCGCGAGCGAAAGGCACCGTCAATATAGAGCGCAACCGCCGGCTCAAAGGTCGGCACATTAGCCGCGTTACCAATGCCGCGAATGCGCACTGCTGTGCTCATGGGTTGATCGGTGGTGAGGATATATAGGGATGGCACTAAGGCCGAGACATCACTGATATCTCTAAATCCCGACTCCTGTAAATCGTCAGCTGATAACGCAGATACGGCGACTGGCACATCCTGCAAACTCTCGCTGCGTTTCTGCGCAGTAACAAGCACTTCTTCTAGCACTGGCGCGGCAATAGCCGGGGAAATAAAGCAACACGTGAGTAACAACGGCGGTATTCTTTTCATATTGTGCTCCTTGCGACCACCAATTATTCATGGTCATTATTTTTATTATTAAAGGGCTATATTTATCGAAGAATTTTATACGCTAGCAATACATTGCCGGGCAGCTGCCCGAACATACTGTAGCCGGAGCTAACATAGAGCCAATCCCCCACAATAATCTGGCCGCCGACATCTATTGCGCCACCATGCCCGTCTATGCCATTGCTCGCAGAAATAGGCTGGGCGGTATTTCTTGACCACAGCAGCTCACCATTAAAGCGATCAAAAGCCCGAATTTCACCATCTAGTCCTGCACTGAACACTAACTCGGCTGTCGCCGTTACCGCTGCCGAAAGACCGTAGTAAAAACTGCAGCGATACAAATCGGTGAGATCTACTTTGCCCCCAGCGCGATTATTTTCTAAACCAACTAAGGGCCGTTTACTGTAATCAAAATCGCAATTACGGGTGGCCGTATACCGCCATAGCAACTCACCGCTATCACCATTTAGAGCGTATAAACCTGGTCGTGGTGTATACCCTGCTTGCTCTCGCTCAGGGTCGGACACCGGCACATACAAGCTATCACCGGCCAAGGCCATTCCCCAGTGAATACCGCCATTGCTGGTGCCCTGACTTAAACGCTGACGCCATAACACCCGGTTGGCACCATCAGCGTCTGGGTCCAGCGCAAACACTTCACCGGATTTTTGGCCGGCGAATAGCACTTGCTTACCACTGCTTAATGTCGCCAAGATCACCGAGGCGCCAAAGTCGAAGTCCTCACCGGGATCACTCGGGCAATTGGCGCCACCGTTCAAGCAGCCGGCATTCCAAACATCGCCGCTGATGGCCTGAAACTTCCACACCACTTCACCGCTGTCTAAATCTAAGGCAATGATGGCATCACTGGTGTCGGTCGCTGGTCGGGTGAGGTTTTCACCAGTGCCAACGTAGAGCCGGTTGCGCTTGGTATCAATGGTGGGGCTTGACCAAACTGCCGCACCCGACGGCCCATAGCGATCTTGGCCGGCGCGATTGCTTCCTTGCAGAGTAGCTTCATCGGTCGCATGCCAGGTCCATACTTTATTGCCAGTCTCGGCATTTAAGGCCATAACACCGCCGTGAGACGTGCAACAAACATGACTTTCACTACCTGCAGCGGCAACTTCAAATAAGGATACCGGCACATATAATTTATTATTGTGAAAACTAATAGAACCGGAGATAAGCGAGAAATCATTTAGTCTTGCCGACTGCTGCCATACGATATCTAAGGTATTGGGGTCCACTGCATAAATGGTGGCCAGCGAGTCTGCAAAAATGAGTAATTGTCTCGAGTCACCCAAGGTCGCCACGGTGATCGCAGAACGTATGCCGCTAAGCATTTTCCGATGCGCGATAACGCAGCCGCTGCGGCGATCGAGCACAAACAACTTGCCCGCCTTATCGCCGATAAAAATCCGCTCGCCGATCACAGCCGGTTGCGAGCGCATATCACTGACGCGTGGAAAGGCAAAACTCCACGCTAGGCTTAAACTCCCGACGTTATCTTTACGTATCGCGGTTTGTTGATCTGAGACAAAACGACGATTCTCAAGCCCAACACCCCAGCTACCCACAACGGGGCTGCGACTGCGCGCTGGCTCGGGGTCACACATCGCACTAGCTAACCAGTCGTATTGGCCGCTGGCACTGCCCGCCAGATAGTGTGCAATCAAACCGCGCTGTTGTTTGCTGAGATGAGCAGCCATAGGCTGCATTTTGCCAAACTCTAAGGCAATCATCAGATCTTCTTTGGCTAGCAGTGATAAAGCCTGCCGTGTGGGTGAATTCATCGCAGGATTGTCGTGGCAGTCAGCACAGTGTTGATCAAACAAATACTCGCCGGCACGGGCCAAAGGAAGATGGTCGGCATTGCGCAGCACCCAGGCTTCGCCATGTTGCATAAGCCAAGCTTTTATCTCGTGACGATTAAGCGCGCCAGCGATGACAAGCACCACCAGCATGACGCCAAGGACAAATCGTTTTTTCATTGCAGTCTCTTATTATTATTTGAGCAGCGCTGTCACTAATCACTGATGGCGCGCAGCTTCCATATTTATCTTCTTCGCTTAAACTCGCACGGCCTATCAAGACCTAGGTATTGGGGTGATCCCTACCATCGCTGGCCATAATAGTAGCCAACCGCAGACTAACTCCATACTCCTAATGGCATTATGCATATCAACGCTCCCGAGAGCGACTGAAGGCTCCCGGCAGGCGGCGATTGGCGGGGCCTCAGACTGTCAGCTCACTGAGCGCTTTATCGATGATAGCCAGACCTTCTTCTAGCACTTCGTCCTCAATGGTGACTGGCATCAAGAAGCGAATTGAATTTCCATGCATGCCGCAAGCCAGCAGTATCAGACCATTTTCCTTGGCCTTGGCGGTGATCGCTGCGGCCAGATCGGCACGAGGTTCACGGCTGGCTTTGTCGGTCACCAACTCGAATGCGGCCATCGCGCCAACGCTCCGCGAGTTATCGACAAACTCGAACTTTTCCTGCCAGATCGCGAATCGCGTGGCGAGCTTGTCACCAAGACGATTAGCCGCGCCCAGGATGTCCTCAGTCTCGAAGATGTCCATCACTGCCAGCACCGCGGCGCAGGACACGGGGCTACCGGTGTAGGTACCACCGAGTGAATTCGGCCCCGAGCTGTCCATTAGTTTGTCAGTACCCACTATCGCAGAAATAGGCATGCCATCACCCATACTCTTGGCCATAGTCATCATATCGGGCTCGACGCCGCTGTGCTCAATCGCGAACATTTTGCCGCTGCGGCCAAAGCCACTCTGGACTTCATCAACAATCATTAGAATGCCGTGCTCATCGCAAATCTCACGAATGGCCTTGAGGAAGGCAGGCGAAGCAGCATAGAAACCACCCTCGCCCAGTATGGGCTCAATAAATATTGCAGCGGTGTTGGCAGGATCAGCGTCGGTACGCAGGGTCATTTGCAGCCCCCGCAATGCTTCTTCTTCACTCACCCCATGGTAGTCCACCGGATAAGGGGCGCGAAATACCGTGCCCGGCATGGGACCGAAATCACCCTGATAGGGCTTTACCTTGCCGTTCATCGCCATGGTCATAAAGGTACGGCCGTGATAGCCACCGTCAAAGCAAATAATATTAGTTCGACCGGTTGCCGCCCGGGCAATTTTCACCGCATTTTCCAACGCTTCAGCACCAGAGTTGGCCAGCATGACCTTGGCATGACCGCGCACTGGGCTGATTTCGCTCAGCTTCTGCGCCACTCTAACGTAGCCCTCATAGGGCATAACGGTCTGACAGGTGTGCATAAGCTGGTCAAGCTGGGCTTTTACCGCAGCAACCACCTTGGGATGGCGATGACCGACGTTTAATACGCCAATACCCCCAGCAAAGTCGATCATTCGCTTGCCATCTGCGTCCCAGACTTCGGCATTGCTCGCGTAAGCGGCAAATTGTTCATTGGGGCTGGCCGCGCCAGCGGCTACATAACGTTCTTTTAATGCTTGCAGTTCTGAATTATTCACGTTTTCGTTTCCATATATTGAAACTATTCGAGCGGGATCGAAGCCGATCCATCGGGGGATACGCCAGCCTAGCGCTGGACGCGGGTGACTCTAAACCAAACTTGTGTCTTAAAAAGACCGCAACAGTTAATATTCTGACAGACTGGCACAGAGCATGGCTCGCCAGAAGAAGGGGTTATCGCTAGTCGGCAATCGCCTTTTGAAAAGCTATGATAAACGAAGCGAAGCCGAAGAACAAAATTTTAGCCTATCAAAAATTATGTAACCATAAAAAAATTACAAGAAGAAAGGTAGCCTGAAAATGCTTACCAACTAAATGTAGACCCAGTATTTTACATTTACAAATATTATTCATTTTTCACTAAAAATAATAAAATCTAAAAATCAAATTCCTTCGTAAGACATGAGCTAATGAAAAAAATAATCAAGCTTACAAACCTACACGCCATCCGTCTGAAACCAAAGAATCCGGGGAGACATACCGACTTGCCAAGTATATTTTTAGCCAATGTATCTATGAATCTACGCAGTCTGGCCTTTTACTCACCGGCACTCTAAAATCAACTCACCCCCACCACAACGCGGCACGCCATTCCTCTATGCTTCCCTTGGTTTATCACCAAAACTACTCATGTGACTTTGCGGAAGATCATCGCTTTGTGATGAGCAAGTTCCGTCGTCTGTATGACACACTACTAAAACGCGGTTTGATTGACGCTAATCAAGCTAATGTCTTCACACCAGCCATGGGCAGCTTAGAAGACTATGCTATTGCACATAGCGCTAACTATTTACAAAATTTGCTGGGCAACCACATTTGCCCAAAGGAGTGGCGACGCGTCGGCTTGCCCTGGAGCCAAGGTCTCGTTGATCGAACCTTGACCGCGCCCAACGGCACATTGTTAACCGCACGTTTGGCATTGCAACATGGCATAGCCTGCCATTTAGCGGGTGGCACTCATCACGCTCATCGTGATTTTGGCAGCGGATTTTGCATGATCAACGATCTTGCTTACACGGCTCTTAAAATTCTTGAAACCAAGGAGCTTAGTCGTGTTCTCATATTCGATTGCGACGTGCATCAAGGTGATGGCAGCGCCACTATTCTTTCAGGCAAGCCCGGTGTGTTCACCTGCTCCATTCATTGTGAAAAGAATTTTCCATTTAGAAAAGCACAGAGTGATCTAGACGTAGGCTTAGCTTTTAATATGGAAGACGATGACTATATAGACATTGTAGATAGCACCCTGAAAAAGCTATTGCGTGAGTTTCAACCCGATCTTGTTCTTTACGACGCGGGCGTTGACGTTTGGGAACATGATGAGTTGGGCAAACTCAATATTAGCTGGAAAGGCATCGAAGACCGCGATCGCCTAGTGATTGAAACCTGCCTAAAGCAAGGCATTCCAATTGCTACCGTAATCGGTGGGGGCTACGACAAAGACCACGAGCGTCTGGCGCAGCGACACGCCATTGTGATTGAACAAGCGCATGCGCTTATTAATAAATAATCGACACAATATATTCAGTATTTATTTCAGCCTTCCATTAATAGAAGCTCGACGCCACCCCAGGGAAGGTGGGGCTTGCCCGCCACATATCACTTCACTAATTCCCGAGCCTCAGGCAAAGGTCCCAGCTGGGGCAGTTCCGCAACGAGTTGTTCTGTGCGCCGGTAAAGACGTGCAACTACTTGCCGCCACAGGAGGCAAGTAGCACCCCACATAAGATCAAACTTGTATTACGGTATTTCATTAAATATTCCAGCTGGATCAAGAGTAAAAAATTAAAACTGCGGCATGGTGAAAATCAGTTCCACATTGCGATCCTCCGGACGGCCTTCCCGCTGTCCACCTTGGGTACACAGCGCGTCTAGATTTGCCTCGCTAATGGCCGCCTGCACTGCGGCCGGATCGGTAAGATAAAGCGCGCAGCGGTCGTCCGCCGCCGCCAAACGTTGAGGATTTTCTAGACTGTGGCTTAACACCGGCCCGCGAATAGTGCCGCTGCCATCGCCATTATCAAATACTTCAATCAGGCGCTGCTGTTGGGGGTGATCGATAAGTGAGGCGGTTTCAATTTGCCAAAAACCACCGCAGTGTTGGCCGTGGCAATCACTCACCGGCGTCGAAATTTCGCCATTGCTACCTACTCCATCGTCCACCGCAAAAGCGCGAACACGATGCACATGAGTGTGGCCTGCCACCCAAGCAATCATATTGGGCCAAGATGCCAATTCCGCATTCAATTCAACAGCACTCACTTCTAGCGTTAGTAAGTCCGCAAACATCCCGTACTCGGCAAACGTTAGATCAGGATGATGAGAGAACACCATCACCAGCTGCTGCCTTGCATGGGCTGCAGCCAACTCAGTTTTTAACCAATCGAACTGCGCCCGGTCCAGACTGCCATCTGAGAGTGCAAAGGGGTTGCGCAACATAGCGGTGGGAACACGTGGGTCACGACCATCGATAATAGTGTTGAGAACAATCATGCGAAAACGCTGCTCGCCAGCGTCAAAGGCGTAGTAGCCATCGTTGCGATCATCTTCATCCTCGAGACGCGCGGCATCGACAAGGCCGAAGCCGTGACCAAGAGGTTGCGACGAAGACTTAAAAAATTCCTGAATAAAATCACGCTGGCCGAGCATATAACGACGACCGGTAAGCTGAGATACTTCGTTCAAGGGGACATCGGCGGCGACCGTGCCACGGATATAACCATCGTGATTACCAAATGCCACAAACCACGGCATGGCGATGGCCTGATTAATACAACCCTCGGCACCGTCGTCACAGCGCAAAACCTCTGGCAAGCCCGCCGAGCGCGTCACCGTTTGTCGAGCCGGATCAACGGAGCCGTCAGCAGCGCGGCCACTAATAGCTGCTTGCTGGGTATTTTGTGCTTGCAGCACTGTGCGCGTGGGTAAAAACTGATATGCCGGATCGTCAATATCCGGATCAATAGTTTGGGTATCAGCCGTGCCCCTACCGCTAAAGCGAGTACAGAACAGGTCGATCTGCTCGGCGGGAGCATCAGCGCCCAGGGCGAGTGTGCAGGCTTCTTCAAAGGCGCTCATCTGATCGACGCGGCCGTCAAGATTATCAATAAAGCGCCGGGTCTCTGCGACTGTCGTCAGATCCGCAGAATCACCGGTGACTATTGCGAATTCTGCTGGGTATTGGCTATGACAATTGTTCAGCGCCGAAATCAAATCGTTTAGTACTTCGTCTGAATATTCTTCCTGAAATCGCTGCGCGGACTCAAAGCTAGTGTAAAGCGGATCTAGCGCGCTGGCGCCGTTTAACAACTGACCGTCATCGTCAATAATGTGGTCGTCGGTCAGGTGCACAAATCGCAGTAATAAGGCCGCGCTTGCAGGTCGACTTCCCGCCGCCAGCTCATTGCGAGTCACAAAGGCCTCGTCGCTCATATTATCGCAGGCAGCTGGGCCAAGCTTCTGGCTCGACGCGACATCATTCTCCACTGCTCCGACCGTATTGCTTGAATCAGAGTTATTACAGGCAAGTAAGGTCAGCGTGCTGATCAATAGCAGGGCTTTGGAAATGTAATTCATTCTTATGTCCAGATGCGTATTATTGTTAGATGGCGCAGTAACGACACATGGTACATCTTACGTGACATAACACCTAACCATGCCCACTGTTACGCGCCCAACTTTGTTAAGCCTACAATGGCAGCCTGTGATCGCTAAAAGCGGTAACCCAGCTCCAGTTCATAGCTAGCCGCAGGATAGGCACCACCAAAGTGGGTACCGCGAAAGGCGGGTGCATCTTGTGCACCAGCCAAAGACCCGCGATCAGTAACGTTGTCGCCAAACACCATCACATGCCAGCTATCATTCAATGACTTCAGTCCCAGTTGCACACCGTAGGTCGTCTCTGGCTGGCGAACGTCGATAGGGTCTAGGTCGGTGGCCAAGGCTACCTCGCTGGAATAGCTGGCGGTCATGCCGAAAACGCTGATAAACGGCAGCTCGAAAAGTTGCCCCTGATAGCCAGCGGTGAAGGTGGTTTTGACTTCGGGCACCAGACGTAAACGCTTGCCACTCAGGTCACATGACGGCGTATCCGTCACTTCTGCTCCGCAGGGTGCATTTTGAAATTGATCGTACTTAGCATCGGTAAACGCGCCATTAAGACCTAATAACACCCCCATTGGAGTAATGAGCATGGCCTCGTATTCCACACCTTGAATGCTAGCCGACGCCGCATTGCCCACCACATAACTTACACCGTTAAACGTGGCGACCTGCAGTCCGTCGAAATCAGTTAGAAAGGCAGACACATTAAAACGCGCAGCACCGCCCAGCCATTCAGACTTCAGACCTAGCTCGTAGGTCATGGCGTCCTCTTCATCAAACTCCAGCTGCTGATCATTGACGGGCTGGGCATTAAAGCCACCTGACTTGTAGCCCCGCGCTACAGTTAAGTAACTCATTACGTCGTCATTGAACACATACTGTAAAGCGGCCTTGGGAATAATATTAAAATCATCGCGCTCACGATGCGCAGAGAACTGAGTGTCACCGGCAATAATAATTGGGAAGATCGCCGAGCCAGCAGGGTTAGGTCCGGGGCCATAATTTATTAAAGGAAAAGCTCCACCGCTGAGTACCGCATTACCCTCTTGGCCGCTGCGGTTATTAATCAAACGATGACTGACATCCAATACTTTTTCTTCGTAGTTAAAACGACTACCCAGGGTGACGGACAGCTGGTCGGTAAAATGCCAGGTCGCCTGACCGAATAAGGCGCCACTCTTGCTCATTTGCGCAAAACGCGTCAGCGAGCTTTCGACCACATTTGCTCCGCCCTCAAGACCGATCCGGGTTTGGATTTGCTGTGCGGCGAGCTGACCGCTGTTCGCGTCATCAAGCACTGCGTCCTGACAGGCTTGGGGGTCATTGCTGGCCTGCAAGCACGCGATGCGCTCGCCCTCGCCGGTCACCAATAAAATTTCGCTCAATAGTAAAAAATCGGCGATGTCATAGGTCGCCTGCAAATCGGTCTGCAAATAATACAAGCCGCCAACATATTCGAATTTACCCGGCGCCGAGGTGATGCGCAGCTCCTGGCTAAACTGCCGCAGATCTTCATCATTATTGAGTACTAGAAAAGGGATAGGAGAGAAATCCGCATCAAAACTCAGGTCTTCATCCATCCAGGAATAATTACTGATACTGGTGACAATACTGCCATTATCCAAAGACCAGTCAGCCTTTACAGTTGCGTCCCAGGTTTCTCTACTAGAGCTACCGGCGTGATCGAGCGCACTTTTTTCATCGAATGGGTTTTCATTTACCTGATCGTCAAACACCAGCATTGCTGCTCTGGCGCGCTCGCGCAGTGCGATAAGCTGGGTGCCGCCGCCGGCTTGATTTACCACCCCACCACTCAGAGTAAAACCCAGGGTAAAGTCATCACTAACATCCCACATTACTCGCATTCGCGCAGACTGAGTATCGCGATTTTCTTCCTTAATATTTAATGTGGTGTTATGGATAGAGCCGTCGCGCTGCTCATCAAGCAGAGCAATACGCCAACTTATCTTGTCATTTGCCAAGGGCCCCGTCGCGGCGACGCGAACCCGCCGTAAATCTCGATCGCCGAGCAAAACATCACCTTTAAGGCCAAACTCTTGCTCTGGCTGCGCGCTGCGAAAATGAATGGCGCCAGCCGAGGAGTTTTTGCCAAACAGCGTTCCCTGTGGCCCGCGCAACACTTCGATTGCGGCTAGATCAAGAAGTCCCTGAGTAATATACGACGCGCGCCCGTAGAACACCTCGTCAATCAATATCGCCACTGATTGTTCAAAACCACGATTATAGCTAGAGCCAAGGCCACGCATATAAATGCTGGGAAAGGAGGGCACGGCTAGAATATCGAGGTTAGGCACGTAGTTGGCAACCTCGTTCATATCCCCCATATTTTTACCGACGATATCATCACCACCAATGGCGGTAACCGATAGCGGCACCGTTTGCATATTCTCTTCGCGCTTTTGCGCGACTACCACCACTTCCTCTAGCCTCAGGCGCGACTTTTCCGCTGCGCTAGCGTCGCTCGCGATGGAAAAAACACCCACAACAGCCAGTATAGGCATCGCCGCCAGTAAGGACCTAGAGCGCCACCGGCTGAGTAATTTTAATATCAGCATTCCCACAATGAGAAACAGCATATGACAAACCTTTATTATTGTTATTTATATCGGCCAAAAAATGACGTCGATGTTTTTATTAAAAATACTTGCGAACTAAGACGGCTGTTTATTCAAACCATGAACATTGTCTGCTGTTGGCGAACGCTCGACTGACTTCGCATCCGGCGCGGTCCCCATCATTAGATCGCCAATACCCGTCGACACGCCCCACCACAATTGTTCGTTGCGAAAATGATGCAGGCGGTGCATACGCTGCCGACGGCGATAGTATTCAAGTGGCGGGCTCCAATTTACGTGCCCAATAAAGTGATTCCACTCATAGTGTAGGGCCAATGTAAAAAACATTGCCAGTGCACCTACTGCCAGCTCTACCGAGGGAAACAACCAAAACACCAAGCCCGCTAATAGCGGCACAACCACCGGGTAGACTTCAAGATTAATGGTGATATCTGTTAAATCAGTGGGCTTGGAGTGGTGTTCTCGGTGTGAGCGCGACACCGATAAATCAATGGTTTTACCAAAAATCGTTTGCGGCCGTAGATGTAAAATATAAACATGGATCAGCCATTCTAAAATCGGCCAGATTAGTAGCAGCACTATTGGCGCAACCAAATCTGCAGCACTCCAGTTCCCCAGCACCACTCGCGCAGAAACAAAGCCAACTGCCAATACTGTGAGTATCATCGGGCTAGCGTGACTGTATAAGTCCCTGACGGTTTCAGCAAACGTTGTTGGTATTTTGGCATCGGCAGTGCCGCGCTCCATTGTGGCAGTCATTATTATTTTTCCTATTATTTTATTGGCTGGACGGTGTCTTGCATATGCAGCTCATAGGCATCAAGAAATGCACACATATCCGCGCTGCTGCGGTCGATATATTCTTTGGCACAGGAAAACGCCCCGTCTCTGTCACCCTCACGTACCAACTTTGCTAATTGACGGAAACAGGCGAGATCAGTGAAGCCGCCCTCTAAGACCTGGGTGAGTAATTCCCAAATTGGCTGATAGGCCTTGCGCAAGGAATTAAACGCCAGCTGGTAGGCAATATTGCTACTGCCTTGCACCAAGACACCCCAAAATTCAAAGGCCAATAGCTGGCCTTCGGCGGCTTGCTGACTGGATGCCATCTTCTCGACAATGCTATCAAGCTGATCCGCAAGGTCATCGCCGGCGTGCTGCGCCGCATCGCCAGCAATCTCTGGAGACAGTACTTGGCGCATACGAACAATACTGCGGGCCACCGCAACGTCGACCTGCCCTTCAGCCGTCACCAACAAGCTGGCTAGCAGCTCCGGCCCAGCCTCCTCGCGATAATCCAACACCTTTGTGCCACCGCCATGACGCACATGAATCAAGCCGGCTTGCTGTAAGCGCTTCATCGCCTCGCGCACAGCGCCACGATTCACACCCAACAACTCACACAATATGCGCTCGGACGGCAGTTCATCCCCGGCCTTGAGGTCGTGATTAACGATACGACTGCGCAATTGGTCAAACACCACATCCGATAATGATTTCTTGCTCACGACTTCAAACACAGACACCCCCGCAACTCATTAACTCATCATACCAGTTGGCCGCTAAAGCACAATATAATGATTCTGATACTTAATTGGCAATACCTTACACGGGAGAAATCCGCTAACTTGGCTATATAGCCACACTTGCACTGAGCTGCCGACCTATCGAAGCCCACGTGGTGTCTGATCAAATCTGCACTGCTCAGATAAATATTGGCGTTCCAATTCTGTCTTGCGTAAAATCCATGCGATTGATTTTTCGAACTATTCCCTTACTCTAATTTGGCATCCCCCTCCATGCCCAGTGATCAAGCACTTATCGCCTCAGACGCTAATGAAGCACCTGACATTCTTCGCAGCCGTTTTCAGGAGTGGGGTTATCTCTATTTCAAGCAATATGTGGCTCCCACAAAATGCGCTAGCTTACTAGGGGATATCCTCTCCCGCTTGTCGCCTTATGTAGCGCTGGATGAATCTCGGCAATTACCCGCAATAACAGGGGAAGCCTTCGTAGAAACCGATGCGATTTGGGACGAGGTATATCCAAAAATTCAAGCCCTTGAATCCTTTCACGGCTTCTTCCATGACCCTGATCTACTTCAACTCATGCGCACCGTCAGTAACAGTGAGGTATTTGTATACCCCATGAAGATGGCGCGAATATCAACGCCAAAGATGATCGGCTATGAAACGCCACCCCATCAGGACGCCCGCTCCCATGTCGCGCCTAGTACTATGGCGGGTATCTGGGTTGCCCTGCATGATATTTCAAGCGAGATGGGACGCCTCAAAATACTGCCCGCATCGCATAAGCGCGGCATGCGGGAGGTAATACAATCCCCCGGTGTCGGGAATGTCCAGTGCGAGATCCATCCCGACGAAACCACTTGGCACGTCTCTGATGTAGCCCAGGGCGACGTGATTATATTCAACGCTTTTACCGTCCACGCAGCACAGCCAAACATCAGCGACTCGGTGGTGAG
Source organism: Zhongshania sp. R06B22 (assembly GCF_040892595.1). NCBI lineage: Bacteria > Pseudomonadati > Pseudomonadota > Gammaproteobacteria > Cellvibrionales > Spongiibacteraceae > Zhongshania > Zhongshania arctica. The sequence continues at coordinate 3,498,566 of NZ_JBFRYB010000001.1, forward strand.
AATGAGTGTCGATACCCGCTTTTGCGACTACGGCGCACCGGTATTCTCCAGTAATTTAGAACCGCATCACGGCTGGCGTATCGATGAATTGAGCTGGCCACAAATATATGCAGACTGGCAGCAGACCGAGCTGCAATACTATTGGGCTGACTACCCGAACTTCACTTAGGTTAGGGGATATGACTCAAATCAAACAGGCCAACTCTATTGACCCCACCCAGCTCGTTGAACTCAATACAAAGGGTTTGACTAAGCGGCTGAAAATGAATGTTCACGGTTCAAAAGACACCATTATTTCTGAAAAACTGCGTACCGAGCAGTGTTGGGAACCCTACGAAACTCAGCTAGTCATCACTCACTTTAAAGCCGGTGGCATATTCGTCGATGTCGGTGCCAATATTGGTTACTACACCCTGCTGGCAAGCGATATTGCAGGGCCGACAGGCAAGATTCTATCTTACGAGCCGGACGTAGAGAACTTCGCATTATTACAGGAGAATGTCAGGCTTAATGATCTGCAAAATGTAGCACTACATGCATTGGCACTAAGTGACCGCAACGAAGACGGCGAATTGTTTCTTTCAACTGACAACTTTGGTGACCACCGCATTTATTCAGACGGCGGTGAGCGCCATAGCCGCCCTATTAAATTGGTACACGGCGACCAACACCTTGAATCTCAAACCCAGCACATCGACTTCCTAAAAATAGACACACAGGGCGCCGAGTATTTTGTAGTAAATGGGTTGCGGAAACTTATTGCGGCCAATAGCGCGCACCTGTGTATGATTCTGGAATTTTGCCCCTACGGAATCCGTCATTCGGGAGCTGATGGCCATCAGCTTATCGAACTGCTCGAGAGTTTTGGCATGCAGTACCACATTATTGACCATATTGAGCATCGACTGATTCCAGCGCAAGTTCATCACTTAAGCGACTGGGTTCACGAGTTGGCACAAGAGCCAGATAACGAGGGCTTTATTAACTTGCTAGTGACACCACGAGCTTACGCGGCACTTTAAGCAAGCGCCACAGAGTCAAAAATGGATGCATTTAGAAGTATGGAATTTTCTGCACCCTATTGAAAGCAGGCTGTGTATTGTTCCAGCAATGGCCAAATATCCTGCCACCATGTTCAAGTTACTTTCTAAAAAGTCATCAGATCAATAGCTGGTCACTGAATTTGCATTTAATTATGACCAAGTTTAGCTAAATACTTGAAAAACAAATTGACCCAGCACATTCGTAGTAAGCGCTTAATCCCCTCACGAAAGTCCTGTGCCAACCAAGCCCTCTACACATCAAAATACAAAATAAATTTCATCTACAAGCCAAGTGCGTAAGTATTTGTACTTAACTCTCTGCGACAATTTCGCCTTGTGATTATTAGCTATATGTTAAATGATCCCACTTGGAAAAACACAGTACCCAGAAGGGATAATGATGTAATCAATAATTAGTGCATAACATTATATTCATACCGTGGGACCGTTTTATTTAACTTGCTAGCAAGCCCCTCACTATTGGCAAGGCAGTTTATGCCCATCCTAAAAGCGCCTAATCTTATTCGACGTTTAAGCTCTGCTTACGCTACTCTTATTATCGTCATATTGAGTTTAGTTCCGGCGTTTGGCACGGCCTATCTGTATTTTTTTCAAGACTCCCATCTGCGCTTTATTAGCCATACCGGTCACGAAGTGGCGATTGCGATTGCGCTACTTCAAAGCGGTTTTATTGCAGCAATAGCGTGGCGGTGTTTCCAGTATTCTGGTGAACAGTTTGTGCGCTGGCTGGCCCTTGGCTTCTTTGCTTTTACGCTTATCTATGCCTGCCACGGAATTTTCACCCGCATTGGCTCGGTAAACATTTGGCAGTTTGTGTTATATGGGCCGGTCAGCAGGCTAGCCATGGTTAGCTGCTTTTTTATTGGACTACTGACTTATGGTAAACCGGCGGTCGACGATAATAAAAGGCAGCGCCAAGGCAGTTGGTTGCTCTGGACCACCGGCCTGCTCATCATCAATGCGGCAGTTTTTGTCTTGGCGTCGACAAGTTGGGCGCCGCACGCACAAAAGATTCTTGAGCTTTGCGCTTTACTGCTTTCGCTATTGTGTATTGTGATCGTGCACTGGCGGGGCCTGAGTTCGCCACTGATGACCATATACTCCGTATCTTTGTTGTTTTTCGCTCAGTCATCGGCAACTTTTTTATTGAGCTCGGCGTGGAATCATCTGTGGTGGTTTGCTCATATTATTTTTGCCTCGGGTTTTATTTTACTGAGTTACGGCGTTATTAAAGTATTCCTCACTACCCAGTCCTTCGCACTGGTGTTTAGCCAGGAGGAGCTATTTGAGCAAGTTCGCGCCGAAAGGAATCGAGCAGAAAATGCCCTCGTAGAATTGCAGGATGCTTACACCGAACTAGGCAATACTCACGACTTATTGCACTCAGTACTGGCGTCGGCCTCAGAGTTTTCGATTATCGCCACGGATACCAGAGGCGTGATAACAATATTCAATGCAGGATCTGAGCGCATGTTGGGCTATCGTGCAGCGGACATGGTGGGTTTGCAAACCCCGTCAATATTGCATTGTAACGCTGAGATAGAGGCCCGTAGCAAAGAGCTTAGCGCGGAGTTTGATACCGAAATTACCGGTTTCCGAGTTCTGACTGAAAAGTCTGAGGTTGACGGCCAAGAAACCCGAGAATGGACGTATATTCACAAAGACGGCCATCGTTTTCCGGTGTCATTGGTGGTTACCACAATACGCTCTGCGACAGGCGAAATTACTGGATATTTGGGTATTGCCGAAAACATTACTGAGCAGAAGCGCCTCGCTAATTCGAAGAGCGAATTTATTTCAACAGTCAGTCACGAATTGCGAACGCCCTTAACCTCCATAATCGGCTGTCTTGATTTGATCGCTGGCGGGGCCTTTGGCCCGGTATCGGAATCGATGTCACAAATGGTCGATGTAGCTTCTAAAAACAGCCAGAGACTACGCATGCTAATAGACGATTTACTTGATACGGACAAGATGAATAACGGGAAGCTCAATTTTGAGCTTGTATGGCAACCCTTAGAGGCGATTGTAGAACAAGCAATTGAGGACATACGCCCCTACGGCAGTAAGCGACATATAAGTTTGATATTTAAGAGCACAATAGCAAGTGAGCTGCAGGTCCGAGTTGACGCCATGCGTCTCCAGCAAGTTTTAGGCAATCTAATATCCAATGCCATAAAGTTTTCGCCCGAGGACGACGTAGTTGAAATTATTATTAAACGTATCGATGGCAAAGCTCGTGTGGAAGTATCGGATCACGGTAGCGGCATTCCCTGGTCTTTTCGTGCGAGCATTTTTCAACGTTTTTCTCAAGCAGATAGCTCAGATACGCGGCAGCACGGCGGTTCCGGATTGGGGCTCGCGATTACGCATCAGCTGGTTGAGCATATGGGCGGCTCAATTGGTTTTGAATCTGAACCAGGGAATGGCACCGTATTTTGGTTTGAGCTACCACTACAGCAAAGCGCGGATTAAATTCAGTGGCCAGAGGAGCTTCTGGTGACTTGGCCAGCTATATTCGAACGGAGCCCAGGGCTTGTAGATAGATCGACTGACTTTCGGCCAGTTCGGAATTTTGCTACGACCGCTCCGTCAAACAATAGAGTCATTCCCATCGCCCGCTGGACGAGCTGCTTAACTCATTGAAATTAATGAGAAACGCGATATGATCATGGGAAATAATTTATAACAGAAATATAGGAAATTAGTCTTTGTGTATCCTGCGCGCCCCATAGCAATGCGGCCATCTTATAGAACTCCCTTATACTTTTTAATCCACATTGAGACCGAACTTGTCAAAGTTAAAAGCAACTAACAAGCCAAAGCAGCGGGGTTTATTTTGAAGCGAATCATCATTTTCGGAAATTCAGGCTCAGGGAAATCAACCTTGGCAAGGCAACGGTCTGAGGCTCTGGGCTGTGCTCATATGGATCTCGATACAGTCGCTTGGGAGGCTGAAGTGGAAACGCCGACGCGTCGATCTCTAGAGGCGAGTCGATTGGCAATCCTTGAGTTTATTGATTCAAACCAAAACTGGGTTTTAGAAGGCTGTTATGCCGATCTTCTTGAAGTTACCTTACCTTTTGCAACTGAAATGGTGTTCCTTAACCCCGGAACTCAAACTTGCATTGATAATGCTCGAAACCGCCCATGGGAAGCTCATAAATACAGCACTCCCGAAGCACAAGATGCCAATTTGGAAATGCTTTTGGATTGGATAAGAGATTACGATTATCGAAAAGATGAGTTTTCATATCTAGCTCACCGGAGGCTTTTCCAACTTTTTGGTGGGCAGAAGCAAGAATTTCACTCCAATGACCGAAGCGCAGATTAGATGCAAATCGAGGTGATTCACTGCTTCGTCTGCGTGTATTCCCGACTTTCTAAAGAGGATGTGAACACGACATACCCATCGTTCGGCCACTACACCGCGCCGCACTAAAATCCACTTTAGACTGCAGATTCAAATGGTCTGAGCAAGACTCTCATCTGTTGAAGTAACGTAAGCAAACCAGCACCCAAAAGCGCAGCACGCGATTTTCTCGGCTCCTTGCACTAACTTGCTCAACCTCATAGCAAGCTAGTGCAAGACCAACACTGCCGAGAAATTAGTTTTAGCTATTCGCTTGCCGCCAAATGTTTACTAATCCGCAGGGCCAGCAAGGTGCACACCGCGCCGGAAAGCAGGTAGAACGTCACGGCGATCAGACCAAAATGCATAGACAAGCCCAGCGCAATTAGCGGAGCAAATGCCGCACCAAACAACCACGCTAAATCTGAGGTCAAGGCAGCACCGGAATAGCGGAAGCGCCGCTCCAAATTTGCGGTGACGATGCCAGATGATTGACCGTAGGAAATACCCAACAGCGCAAAACCGATCAATATAAAGGCATCTTGCATGAGAGGCGTTCCGCTCATCAGCATGGGCGCAAACAAGGCAAAAACCCCTATCAATACCGCCATATACGAAATGGTAGTGCGCTTACCAATACGGTCAGCGATGACCCCAGAGGCAATGGTCGCCGCAATCCCTATACATGCACCAATGCATTGAACAATGAGCACGTTGCCGATCAGCTGCGATTCACCGAGCAAGATCCAAGACAGCGGGAAGATAGTGACAATGTGAAAGAGCGCGTAACTTGCCAATGCCGCAAACGCACCCAAGAAAATAGTTGGGCCTTGTTTGTCGAGCATTTCACGAGTGCTGATGGGTTCCAGTTCACTCTCTTCTAAGGCGAGGGTGTATTCCTCGGTCATCACTAGGCGCAGACGGGCAAATAGCGCCACCACGTTAATGGCAAAGGCGACGAAGAAGGGATAACGCCAAGCCCATGCCTGAAAGTCTTCGGCGCTGACACTGTTAATTAAATAGAAGAATAATAAGTTAGCAATTAAAAAGCCTATGGGCGCGCCAAGCTGACCAATCATGGCATACCAGCTGCGCTTAGCTTTTGGCGCATTCAAGACCAGCAAGGAGGGCAAGCCGTCCCATGAGCCGCCAAGGGCAAAGCCCTGTAAGGCGCGGAACATGGCAAGAAAGAAAATAGATGCGCCGCCCAGGGTGTTATAGCCCGGTAAAAATGCGATACCGGCGGTTGCCGTGCCGAGTAAAAAAAGTGATGTGGTTAGCTTTACACTGCGACCCCAGCGACGCTGGATAGTCATAAACAAGGCGGTGCCAAAGGGTCTGGCAATAAATGCCATAGAGAATATCGCAAAGCCGTAGAGCATCCCCTCAAGCGTGCTGACAAAAGGGAAAAAGACACTGGGGAATACCAGAACGCAGGCAATACCAAATACAAAGAAGTCGAAATGTTCCGATGCCCGACCAATAACCACACCGATAGCAATTTCTCCTGGAGCAACAGGAGAATGGCCCGCTGGGGTTTGCATTTCTATGGCCGTGGAGCCATTATCTATGTCAGACTTCGTTGTACTAGTCATAGCGCAATTGATATCCAAATTTAGTGATTAATGAAAGACTACTCTCATTGTGACGACCCAGCCATAGGACAAATTGTCCAATTCTCTCAGCCATGTATTTAGCTTAAAGTCACACCCTCTCCTTACACTTGAATTTGCGAGTGCCGATGTTGACACCTAGAACTTTACGCAAGATTTTCTTTACGGCCACCGTCGCACTGCTGTCGGGCTGCGATACCGTCGTGATGTCTCCGTCCGGTGATATTGCCGCTCAGCAAGCCAATCTCATTGTCTGGGCGACGGGCCTGATGCTAATTATCGTCGTGCCAGTCATTTTCTTCATATTTCTGTTTGCCTGGCGCTACCGGGCCAGCAACAAAGATGCGGTTTACAAACCCGACTGGGACCACTCGACCAGCCTGGAATTACTTATCTGGGCCGCGCCGCTGGCCATCGTCATCGCCTTGGGTGCGCTGACGTGGGTAAGCACTCACCAGCTCGATCCATATCGTTCTCTAGATCGTATCAGTGAAGGCAAGCCAATACCTGAGGGAGAAGAGCCCCTGATCGTTGAAGTAGTGGCGATGGATTGGAAATGGCTATTCTTTTATCCAGAACAGGGCATTGCGGTGGTTAACCAATTAGCAGCACCAGTAGACCGTGAGATCAAGTTTAAGATTACCTCCACCACCATGATGAACTCATTTTTTATCCCCGCTCTAGCGGGTCAGATATATGCGATGGGCGGCATGGAAACCAAACTGCACGCCGTTATCAACGAGCCGGGAAGCTACGATGGCTTCTCTGCAAACTACTCTGGCGCCGGTTTTAACGGTATGCGCTTCAAGTTTTTGGGTATGGCTGAGGGGGACTTTGAACAGTGGGTCGCCAATGCAAAAACCGAGGGCGAAATACTTAGCCGCAGTGTCTATCAGGAGCTGGCCAAACCCAGCGAATACAATCCGGTGCAGTACTACAGCGAGGTTGAACCAGAGCTTTACGACTCTATTCTCAACCGCTGCGTAGAACCCGGCACCCCATGTATGAAGGACTGGATGGGGCCGCTTCATGGCGACCACAACACTCCGGCAAGTGTCGACACACACAGCAAGGCCAGCCATCAGCACTAATGTTTTACGCGTAGCTTAGATAAGTGCTTCGCGTTCATTCCATTCACTGACAATGCCCTAGGGCACTGGTAATTTTCATGACTGAACAGTTTGATCTAGGCAAGCTTATATTCGGCCGGCTCAGTTGGGAGTCCATACCCTTCCATGACCCTATCCTGATAGCGACTTTTGCGATGGTCGCTCTTGGCGGCGGCGCGGTACTAGGCGCACTGACCTACTACAAGGTCTGGGGCTATTTGTGGAGGGAATGGATTACCAGTATTGACCACAAACGCATCGGCGTGATGTACATGATCTTGGGTTTTGTGATGCTGATGCGGGGCTTTGCTGATGCCATCATGATGCGGATTCACCAGGCAATGGCCTTTGGCGATTCCACGGGCTTTTTACCGCCCGACCACTACGACCAAATCTTTACCGCGCATGGCGTTATCATGATTTTCTTCGTGGCAATGCCTTTCGTCGTTGGCCTAATGAACTATATCGTGCCGCTGCAAATTGGCGCCCGCGATGTGGCATTCCCATTCTTGAATAATTTAAGTTTCTGGATGACCGCGTCCGGTGCCGGTCTCATTATGGTATCGCTATTTATAGGGGAGTTCGCCAAGACCGGGTGGCTCGCTTATCCGCCATTATCAGGGGTATTACAAAGCCCCGGTGTCGGGGTGGATTATTATATATGGGCCTTGCAGATCGCCGGGGTAGGTACACTGTTATCGGGCATTAACCTCGTGGTGACCATCGTCAAAATGCGCGCGCCCGGCATGAACTTGATGAAAATGCCGGTCTTTGTGTGGACGTCATTGTGCGCCAACATTTTGATTGTCGCCGCCTTCCCCATTTTGACCGCCGTAATGGGCATGTTGACGCTAGACCGCTACTTGGGAATGAGTTTTTTCACCAACGATCTCGGCGGTAACGCCATGATGTACGTGAATTTAATTTGGATCTGGGGTCACCCAGAAGTATACATTCTCATTCTGCCGCTCTTTGGTGTGTTCTCTGAAATAGTGGCTACCTACAGCCGTAAACGTCTATTCGGATACTCGTCGATGATTTACGCCACCGTCGTGATTACCGTGCTGGCTTATATGGTATGGCTACATCACTTCTTTACAATGGGCTCTGGGGCGACGGTGAATAGCTTCTTCGGCATCGCCACCATGATTATTTCCATACCAACCGGTGCAAAATTATTTAACTGGTTATTCACCATGTACCGCGGCCGTATTCAGTTTGATGTGCCCATGTTGTGGACCATCGGCTTTATGGTGACATTTGTGATTGGCGGCATGACTGGCGTGTTATTGGCAGTGCCACCTGCAGACTTTGTACTGCATAACAGCCTTTTTCTAGTCGCCCACTTCCACAACGTCATTATCGGTGGCGTGGTATTTGGGACCTTTGCCGCCGTTGCCTACTGGTACCCCAAAGTTACCGGCTACAAACTTGATCCATTTTGGGGTAAGACCTCGTTTTGGTGCTGGCTTGTCGGTTTCTACCTAGCATTCATGCCGCTCTATCTACTGGGTTTCATGGGCGTAACGCGACGCATGAGCCGCTTCGATGATCCGTCATTGCAGATATGGTTCCAAGTTGCATTAGTTGGTGCAGTGTTAATTGCGATGGGTATTCTTGCCTTCATTATCCAACTTTACGTCAGTTACAAAAACCGCGACTCGCTCCGCGATGAAACTGGCGACCCTTGGGATGGCCGCACACTGGAGTGGTCAACCTCGTCACCACCGCCGCAGTACAACTTTGCCTTCACTCCGCGAGTTCATGACATAGATGCTTGGTGGCAGATGAAAGCCAATGGCTTTGTGCGGCCCACAGACGGCTTTGTGCCAATACATATGCCCAAGAACACCGCCGCGGGTGTTGTGATCTCAGGTATTAGCGGCGTGCTCGGTTTTGCACTGATATGGCATATGTGGCTGATTGGTGGCATCGCCTTTATCGCTCTAATGACCGCTATTATTGTTCACACCTTCAACTACAAGCGCGATTACTACATACCTGTAGAAGAAGTGGAGAAGGCCGAAGCAGAATTTGCGGCTAAACAAACCGAGGTGCTTGCTTAAGATGTCTAACTCAACAGCAGTGCCGGCCGCACAGCCGGGTAAATTAGAATTTTTAGTGCGCGAAGAAGATCACGTAGCCAACGGCACCTTATTAGGTTTTTGGATCTACCTAATGAGCGATTGTCTGATCTTTGCCGCGCTATTCGCAACCTACGGTGTATTGAGCCAAAGCTATGCCGGCGGGCCAACAGGCGCCGATCTATTCGATCTAAACCTCGTGGCAATAAACACTGGCTTTCTGTTGTTTTCGTCGATTACCTACGGCTTCGCCATGCTCCAAATGCAGCAAGGCAAGTTGAACGGAACAATGATTTGGCTGGCCATCACCGGCTTATTAGGTGCAGGTTTCTTGGGCTTAGAATTGTATGAGTTTAATCACCTCATTCATGAAGGCGCGGGTCCGCAACGCAGCGCTTATTGGTCGGCATTCTTTGCACTGGTAGGTACCCATGGCCTGCACGTTGCCTTTGGCATAATTTGGTTAGTGACGCTGCTGGTACAACTTCGCAAGCACGGTATTAACGTCGCCAACCGTCGCCGCCTATTTTGCCTATCAATGTTCTGGCATTTCCTTGATGTAGTTTGGATCGGCGTATTTACCATTGTTTACTTGATGGGGTCACTATCATGAGCGAACACAATCAACACAGCCTTGATCACCACGAGGAAGAAGGCCCACACAGCACATTTAGTGGCTATATGATCGGCTTTATGGCTTCGGTTATTCTAACCGCCATTCCTTTCTGGTTAGTCATGGCCGATGTATTTACCTCTAGAAATGCAACCGTTATCGTCATTCTGGGCTTTGCATTGGTGCAAATTCTTGTGCATATGGTTTACTTTTTACACATGAATTTCCACTCAGAAGGGGGATGGAATATGCTCTCGCTGATGTTCACTCTGCTTCTAGTATTCATTACGTTGGCGGGTTCACTGTGGGTGATGTACCACATGAACGTTAATATGATGCCCGGCATGATCAGTGGTAGCAGTTGATTATGGTTGCCCATATAGCTGAGCAAAGTCGACAATGCAAAAACGTAGCGCACTAAGCAAATGGGCTATTACTGGCGTCGGCTTGTTTTCCTTCGTCAGCTTGATTCTACTCGGCAACTGGCAGCTAGACCGTCGCATTTGGAAGCTAGATCTTATTGAGCGAGTAGAAACGCGCGTTCACGCATCACCAGAAACAGCGCCAGCCGCTGATCTGGTTGTCAGTAAAGATGCCGATGAGTACCGGCGGGTTTCAGTGACAGGTAACTTCATCGGCGGCAAAGACACCCTTGTCGTCGCAGCCACTGAACTGGGCAGTGGCTACTGGGTCATGACTCCCTTCCAGCGCGCAGATCAGAGCATCGTTCTAATCAATCGAGGCTTCATCAATCAAGGGGTTCAAGCGGCGCCCCCGCTAACAGGCCCACAACAGGTGGTGGGCTTGTTGAGAATGACCGAACCTGACGGCAGCGTGGTGCGAGCAAACGATCCGGCTCTAGATCGTTGGTATTCGCGAGATGTGGGCGCTATTGCCGCTCGCCACGAGCTAACTGCCGCGTCCTACTTTATTGACGCTGAGAAGCGAGAGACTGCGCAAACCCGCCCGCCATTGGAGGCATCGCAGCATCCCGTGGCTGGGCTTACGGTGGTTACATTTTATAATAGCCACCTCGTTTATGCCCTCACATGGTACGGCTTAGCGTTTATGGTCATTATTGCCGCGGTCATCGTTATTCGAGAAGAGCGAAAGTCTAAATTAAACTCACAGTCGAGCTGAATCCGGCTGCGACTTAGCGGTGCACATAGGTATACTATCTAGCTTCCCGACAGTTAATGATAATACGCACCCTATTATGACCGCCGACCTTGCGCTACATACTCAAACAAGCAGTAATGATACCGACACCCTTGGTAAGCACATGCGCCAGCTTGTGCAACTGCGTTGGATGGCGGTGCTCGGTCAACTCCTAACTATTCTCGTTACACACTACGGCTTTGGCGTAGAGTTGCCAATGCAAGCAATGTTGATCGTGCTTGCTGGGCTGGCGGTATTTAATGCACTAAACGAGCTTGCCCTGCGGTTTAGACATCGAGTACGCACCGCCGAGCTTTTTATGGGCCTGCTGGTCGACATGGCCACATTGACCATGCAGCTATATCTCAGCGGCGGCGCAACAAACCCCTTTGTGTTCCTTTACCTATTACAAGTTGGGCTAGCCGCGGTACTCTTGGCGCAATCCTATGCATGGGTACTACTGGGCGTGGCGACACTGTGTTTTCTTTGGCTGGCCGAGGCTGGGCGACCACTTGATTTGCCCCATGATTATCACCTCGGCATACATAGTTACTATGTTGAGGGCATGCTAATTTGCCTCGTGCTAAATGCGGCTTTGCTGGTGGTTTTCATCAACCGTATAAACCGTACACATCGCGAACACGACGCCCGTTTAGCCGAATTACGTCAGCGCGCTGCAGAGGAAGAGCATATTCTGAGAATGGGCTTGCTGGCCTCGGGTGCTGCCCACGAGCTAGGTACACCACTCGCCACCATTGCGGTTATTCTCGGTGATTGGCAGCGGATGCCCTTTCTTAAATCAGACCCCGATCTTGGCGAGGAAGTGACCGAGATGGAGACCCAGGTACAACGCTGCAAAGCCATTGTTAGCGGTATACTCATGTCCGCGGGCGAAACCCGTGGGGAATCGTCGGGCGAGACCACCGTATGTGAGTTCTTTGATGAGCTGATCAACGATTGGCAAAGCACTCGCAAAGTTGGCGAATTCAGTTTTCAAAATTTATTTGGCGAAGACATCGATATTGCCTCCGACACCGTATTAAAGCAGACAATTTGCAATCTTTTGGATAATGCCTTGGAGGCATCCCCAGCTTGGGTTGGGCTGGCGGTCTTGCGAGAAAACGATGCGCTTCTTGTGCGAGTCATCGATCGCGGCCCAGGATTCTCAGACGATGTTTTTAGTCGCCTTGGGCAACCTTACCAATCTACCAAAGGTAGACCTGGCAGCGGCCTTGGCTTATTTCTGGTTTTTAACGTGGCGCGCATCCTAGGTGGCCAAGTAGGCGCCAGAAATCGTTTGGAAGGAGGCGCCGAAATAAACCTTCGGCTGCCACTGGATGCACTCCGACTAAAAGAGGCTTAAGGCGATGACAGACGACAGCAATAGCGCTCTCCGCTCCCTCATACTCATTGAGGACGATGCCGCTTTTGCTCGGACACTAGGGCGATCGTTAGAACGACGCCAATACACCGTACTAAGTACCAATAGCTTAGAAGGTGCTAAGAATATTTTAGAAAAACACTCCCCAGGCTACGCCGTAGTAGATCTGAAATTAGATGGCGAGGCCTCCGGGCTTGCCTGTGTACAGGCTTTGCACGAACACGACCCCGACATGCTCATTGTGGTGCTTACTGGTTACGCAAGTATTGCAACAGCGGTAGAAGCAGTAAAACTCGGGGCATGTCACTATCTTGCCAAACCTTCCAATACCGATGACATTGAAGCGGCCTTTAATAACGCTGAAGGTAATGTGGGAGTAGAGATTCGCGGCCGCGCCACCTCAATCAAAACCCTCGAGTGGGAACGTATCCATGAAACCCTTGCCGACACCGGCTTTAATATTTCAGAGACCGCAAGAAGACTGGGTATGCACCGTCGAACGCTTGCCAGGAAGCTTGCAAAGCAGCAGGTTAAGTAATTGATTTTAATTAATATTTAACAAATAGCAGACATTTTTTTATAAGTATATTCCCGAATAAACTTCCCCTTATTCCCGCCCTAAAATCTGAGGTCTGCTACCATCAAACCTTATGCAGTATAAGCATCATCAAAAGGTGGACATAATTAGGGCCAGAAATGAACGATAAAGATGCTGTCAATGACCTCCTATCGCGCACCAAAGCCATTCTACATACGATTGTAGATGGGGTGATCACGATAAGTGATAGAGGCCTTATTGAGACAGCGAATCCTGCCGCAGAAAAAATATTCGGCTACCCTATTGAGGAATTGACAGGGCACAATGTTTCTATGCTGATGCCTAATCCATACCAACATGGGCATGATCAATATTTAAAGAATTACTTGGATACCGGTGAGAAAAAAATCATCGGTATCGGCCGACAGGTCACTGGCCTGCGTAAAGATGGCAGTACCTTCCCTCTAGAACTCGCAATTAGTGAAATGGAAGTGAACGGCCAACGCATGTTTACGGGTATTGTACGTGACATATCTGAGCGTAAAGAGACCGAAGAGAAATTGCGCAGCGCCATGCGTAGAGTTCACGAACAACAGATTAAAGATGAGTTTATTACCACAGTAAGTCATGAGCTTCGCACGCCATTAACATCGATAAAGGCATCGCTCGATCTTATTATTAGCGGCGCTATCGACGCAAATCCCGGCCAAATAAAAATGTTGATCAATATTGCCCATAAAAATAGTGAGCGCCTGCTTCTACTCATAAATGATATTCTTGATATTTCAAAGATTGACTCAGATAAAATGTCATTGAACCAAGAGAGAATCAAGCTAAGGCCGTTTTTGGAAATAGCGATCTTTGACAATCAAGCTTACGCAGAAAAGCATCAAGTTAAATTCGTATTAACCCACTGCCCATTACCACTTTACATTAACGCCGACCCCGATCGACTGATGCAAGTCATGAGTAATTTAATGTCTAACGCCGCTAAGTTTTCTCATAAAAATTCAGTTGTCGAAATTAGTGCCCGCGTTGTAGACGACAAAATACGAATCGCGGTCTGTGACAAGGGGCGGGGAATTCCAATGGAGTTCCGAGACAAGGTCTTCGACAAGTTTACTCAAGCTGATAATTCGGACACACGCGAAATGAGTGGTACAGGTTTGGGCTTACATATATCTAAAGCCATTGTTGAACAGCACAATGGCTCACTATCATTCATCTCCGAGCTCGACCACGGCAGTACATTCTATATCGACCTAAAGCACGCCGAGCCCGCAACAACGGCTGAAAGCGATGAGTGAAATTACAGAACTTACCAAATTACTGTATGTAGAAGACGAGACAGACATACGAGTCGTCGCTGAAATTGCGCTTGCTCAGATCGCAGGCTTCACGGTGAAAACTTGCGCTAGCGGCAACGAAGGCCTAGGGTCTCTTGAAGATTTCAGGCCTCAACTCATTTTACTTGATGTCATGATGCCCGGTATGGACGGACCGCAAGTACTTAAAAAAATTCAAGAGCTCCCGGAATTTTGCGACACGCCCGTAGTATTTATCACCGCAAAAGCGCAGGTAGAAGAAATTGAAAAATTAAAAACCTTGGGCGCTATCGATGTCATTACCAAGCCATTTAATCCGATGACATTAGGCGACGAAATCAAAACTATTTGGCAGCGGCACTATGACGACTCAAAATGATAGTCCCAGCGCAGATTCCGTCGACGCTCAATTAGTTGATTTGCAAAACAGCTATATCGCTAAGCTCGATCAAAAACTGCAGGATATTATCGATCTTTGGATTAACTTCAAGAATCATGACCAGTCTAAGGAAGAGCTTCACCCACTGTACCGTGCCGTGCACTCTGTAGTAGGGACTTCCTCAACCTTGAACATCTCTGAAGTTAGCAGACTATGCTCGAGTCTAGAAAAAGTGTTATTGCCAATGTTAAAAGTCGATGTCCTCGACGCCAATGACATTTTAGCTATAGGGCCCCAGATCGCTGAGTTAAGCGCACTGCGTGAAAGCAAAGATTACAAGCCGAAGCCAATCAAATTAAATGGCTGATGAGCTGAGTTCTTAATGCAGATGCGGCATTCTACTTTCCTTTAACCCCCCAGCAGTCAGGCCTACTGGCGGTTTAGTTTTGTTTGCTACGAAGTCCGTTTATCTAAGTATGTTTGGGTCCATTTTTACAGCTCGGCCTGAGCTGCTATAGATGCGCCGTAACCCGAGCTATCCCTTTCTCAACCCCATAACCCCGCTTGTCGCATGAACCTCGTATTTCGTGAGTAACGCACTGTTCTTGGTGATTCCACTTCCCTTTGCCCATAAAAAAACCCGAGACTCTATTGAATCTCGGGGCAGTGTGGCCTTTATGCCCAGTGGGTAGGCGAGTAAAGCGAGTGCTTTGGCCATTTAAATGACAATAAAAAGCCCCAGCAGCGTTAGCTGTTGGGGCTAGTATTTAAAAGCCTGGCGAGGGCCGGCCCCGTGAACGAAGTGAACGCTTTGGGTGAGTCGGCCCCGCGAAGCGTTGTGGGTCCTGACCTACTTTGTGTTGCGAGCAGTTCTCGCAATCGCTGCGCGACGCCTGTCGGCGCACCAAACTCGTTCTTGCAGAACAAAGTTCGTCGCATGGGCCGTGTAGTGAGAGACGCTCCTCGCGTCCTAAATAAAAAAACCCCGCACAGCAAAGCTGAACGGGGTGTTTTATTTAGAAGCCTGGCGACAGTGTGGCCCGCGAGCGTGAGCGAGTGCTGTGGCCATGGCCGGTGTAGGGCATGGCCTAGTGGAACCCACTTCCAGCAGTCCATAAAAAAACCCGAGACTCTATTGAATCTCGGGTTCTAAATTAAAGCCTGGCGAAAGCTGGCCCCAGGAGCGCAGCGACTGTTTTGGGTCTGACCG